>JANMNR010000022.1:0-4134 GCA_031368325.1 Pirellula sp. | reverse complement strand
TTCTGTGATCAGTTCAACCGGCATCTTCGTATAGCGAGGAAGAATCTCGTGTAGCAACGTCGCAAAGGTCCTCACGTGGTTGACGATGACAATGGCAACCCCCATATCGGCAGGCAGATGCTGCAGTAGTCGGACATAGGCTTCGAGACCTCCGGCAGACCCTCCAACGCAAACAATAGGGAAGGCCTTGTCAAATCCGGGATCCCCTGTCATGTTCCTCTCCTCTATCAACGAAAGTGGCCTCATCCAGACGCGGTCGCGCGCGAGATCTAGTGAGTGTATTGAGCGGCCGAACGTAAAGGGTTATGCAGAACGCGGACCTCCAGGACAAAGGTATTGGCCAGGCAAAACGCTTTATCAATGTACCACGTTTCTGGTGTTAATAATCGTCGTGTCCCTACGTCCACATTGGGGATGGTACAACTTGTGGAAATTGCAGACGCTAGTTTGCTGCTAGGCCGATCCTGCAGGAGTACGACGCTTTCACAGTGGAGCTAGCGGTGTAGGCTGCCGAATTCGGAACGCTAGCCGCTAGGCACAACCTTGTGGAAATCGCAGAAGCCTGTCGGAAGGAATCGGAAGGTTTCACAGGCAGCGATCCATCTGTGTGAATATGGCGTTTGCTATTCAATCGTTGTGTTCGGCATCGTGGCTCGCAATTTGCGAAGCTCCGCGTTCGTGACACGGCTCCCCTTGAGTCTCAGCAATCGCAGGGATGAAAATGATGGTAGCTCAGTAAATCGCTCTATCCCAGCATCGGTAACCGCAGTGTCGCGCAGATCGAGATGAATCAAATTCTTTTCAAGGTAAGGTAATCCGGCGTCGGTAATGCGAGTGCCTCGGAGAATCAGCACACGCACACCGCGAAGATGCTTGAGTTCAAGGTCGCCGATCAGAGTGCCCGCGAGATTAAGGACTGAGAGTGCCTCCGGTAAATGGCGAAGGCTCTCGCCTGCTACATCCGTATTTCGCAGACAGACACGTTCACAAAAAGTTGGATTGCCAAAGATGAGGGAAATATCTTCATCGCCGAGACGGCAGTCTGCCAGTGAGATCGACGGAGCCATGTCAATGTACAAAGATGTGGCCCCGCCCAAATCCGCCACCATTTGCAGAGGCTTGTTTCCCCACTCCTGTCGTTTGACTTCATCGCTGCTCCACACTTTGATGCTCGGGTGTTTCCTGCGAAACCGTACCACAGCCTCTTCAGTGACTTTGGTTCCGGAGACGTCAAGCTTCTTGAGTCGCGACAGACGTTCCATTGCAACCAGTCCCAAATCTGTGATAAGTGTCCCGCTCACACTCAATTCCTGAAGGTCGGGCATCCGATGTACGAGTTCTGCTAGCTCGGCATCGTTCAATTCCGTGCAACCGAAGTCCGCCTTGGGGAACTCCTTTCCGCCCTCCACTTTGATCGGAGAACTATTGCTTCCCATCCGATGCTGCCAGTCGTACGTATTCCGAAATGTACGCCAGTAAAGTACCTCATTGAGGACAACAACTCCGATGACCCCCAATCCGGTCAACGGGACCGCCACCATAAAAACACATCCCCAAGACCAAGCACGGAAACGTCGAGCTTTCTGAGGAGCTGTCATTGTTGATTCTGCTGGAACGTGTAGAAGCATATTGGCAGAAAGCGTGCTCCGCCGCCAGCGCACTTCCCCGCCGCTTACCGCTTCAGTCTATCCGAAGTAGCAGTCGCCCAGCAAGCAGCCAGCGTTGACGTCCACATTGGGAATGGTCAAACTTGTGGAAGCGGCTGGATCCCGGCTTCGGCTATGTCCACATATGGATGCGAAGATTGCGGCCTTGGGAAGAGGCTTGCTTACTGCTAGGCCGATCCCGCAGGAGTACGACGCTTTCCACAGTTAATGTGTTTGCCATGCATCGATCCGTCCCTACTTCGGGCACGAAGGTAGAATATTCCGCCGCCCGCTGTTTCATAATGATGCTCCGGCGCGCAAATCGTCCTCAACCCGGTGTGCCAAGACGATCCAGCTAATTAAGAACCCTGGAAATACAGCGTTTTTCTTGGGGATTCTGGAAACTTCGTCCAGAATAGTTCGTCCTAATCCAGCCTAGCCAAGTGTACGTACACTAGCTGAACGTAAGGAAGTACGGTTCTTGCGAGGCCACTATTTCTTCTCGCCCCACTTGCGACGGCACCCTTTCGCTTTCGCTTTGGACTTCGCCAACCTCCTGTTAGAATGACTCGTTTTGTGTTGCAAGGCGTTGTAAGTCAACAGGAAAGACTACACAAGAAGACGGCGAGTGAACCAGAAAGTCTTAAACCATGCCCAACGAAGATCAAGCTACTGAATATGAACTTTCGATTGGACCGTTAGATGAAAGTTAAGTGTGCAAATTGCTCGTGGGAAGGTAACGCTGCTGATCGTGAAAAGGACCGAAACGTACTCTGTCCCAAATGCAGGAGTCCATTATTTGTTCGAAGCGAGAAAGCGCTAATTCCTAAAGAGGGAATAGTAACGCCGAACATCGAGCACCCGATGCAGCAAATAGTTGATCAATACGAGCCACCGACCAGATTCGCAAACGGCTGTGGATGCGTGTTTTTGGCTCCCGCAGTCATCGTGTCGTCAGTCATTGCATGTTTGACGACATGCGGAACAATCACCGTTACCGGTGAGGCTCTCGGTTTTAGGATGAGCACCGGGTATCCAATTGCGTCACCAAGTTTAGCGACAATTTGGGCAAGCATATTCGTAGGTTTAATCTTTGGATTCTTCTTGTTCTTTTATCTGGTTGGGTCTTTTAAATCTAAAAAATGAGGTTCTTGCCTTACGAAAATCTCAATCATTCTTGCTGACCTCAAACGAAAAATCATAAACCGGACGTGCAACTCGCAGTCGCATGACTTCCAGCTTCTCGGCGGATCCTCCTCGTAATCCGGTCGGCATTTCGGCCGGGCAGATTATCACGACATTCTGGACTTTTAAGCGCGAGTATGCCTCGATTGCGACTTACTGGAATGGACTTCGACAAAGCGAGGGATTCCAAGATACTCAGATCGGTAGGATCGCTCGAAGAGATCAATCAGCAGTCAGCAAAAGATTTCTGGAAGAATGTCCAGAAACCTACGAACTACGAAGAAGCCATGAGACTCGGCAATTGGTACTTCCATCTCCAACAGCACATAGTTGCTGCCCAATACTACACAACCACTATCGGATTTGATACAGCACAAGGTGAAGCATTCTTCAAACGAGGTCAGTGCCAATTCCATGAAGAGAAGTACAAGGAGCGTTTAAGCGATTTCTCGAATGCACTTGAGATCGAGCCTGACAACGCCGAATATCTCCATCAATCCGCTTTAGCGAGTTACCAGCTCCGAAAATTCGATCAAGCCATTTCTGCTTTCGATAAGTTGCTCACTCTTGATCCTCCCAATCAAGATGGAAACAAAAAGTCACTTGCTGTCTTTCTATCCAAACGAGCAGCAAATCTTGAAAAGTCGATGAATTACATCGAAGCAATCGCCGACCTCAATAGGGCTATCGATCTTGATCCTAGCGTCTAGTTCTATCACGGGCAGCGAGCCGATTGCCATTTTGTCCTTGAGGACTTCGAGAAAGCAATTATGAACTACACTGTAGCTTTTCAACGTGAGCCAAACGAGGCAGGCCACTCTTCGAATCGTGGGCAGTGCTACCAAACATTGAACCAGAGCGACAAGGCTGAATCTGATTTTGCCAAGGCCAAAGAACTTGAGGCCGTCAAATGAATAGACGCAGTGTCCTAATCGGACTTCTGTTCTTGGCAACGAGTTTTGGAGCAGTCTTCAAACTTACTCGGTTATCATTTAAGATCAGGACCAAATCGGGCGGATCCATCGGTAATGTCGTGATCGAGGCAACCGACATCGAAGCTGCGATAGTAAAGCTGAACAAACGATATCCTGGCTGTACTATTTTGAGCGTGAAATCCAAGTGACATCTCCTTCCACAATTGCCCCGTTACTGTGCTGTTTTCTTTTCCAAGCTGCAATGGATGGCAATCCAAATACATTCAAAATCACAGTAAAGAAGTCGGAAGACAAGGTTGTGGTCGAACAAACCGTTGACAAATCGATTTTTGCGATCAAAAGTCCGTCTGGAATTGGTGACGCTACCA
>JANMNR010000795.1:0-5504 GCA_031368325.1 Pirellula sp. | reverse complement strand
TCGAGTCAATGGCCGCGACGATTGCAGGACTAGACTCAAATACGTCGTCCTCGGAAACACTCGAACTTGCTGGGGAAATTGAACGTTTTTATCGCGGTCTAGCTGGTCGGGTTTTCAAAGCTTTCGGTAGTTTAGACACATTTACGGCAGAAAAGGACTTGATGCGGCAATTGAGGGTACTGCGATCCGCGGACCAGTCTCTTCGACTCGTTCCACCGTTAGACTCCCACGCACTGGATGGCAAGCCATTAGAGAGCCGACTTTGGCAACTCGAAGTTCTGCAGTGCATCATTCGTAAACAAACTATTACACAGAAGTCCATTCAAGACGCTTTGTCTTTGGAGACTTCATTTCTGAACAGCACGAACGAGAGGTTGGCTTTTCTTGCCAGTTCATTGGCTCGTACTCAGCAGAGCCCGATCCGACAGACCTCTCGGCTCAACGTACGTGGAACCGCTTCCCTCTCCCTGTTGACTGAACCGGAATCCTTTGGCGAGGTCGTTTTGCAGAATGTCGGCCAATCGATTAGCAATGCGTGGGTGTTAGTCGATTACGACCCGAGTGTGTTGGAGTTGCAAGGACCGACGGGGGTTCTGCTTCACCAGGTATCGACTCTCCCACTCAAGTTTGATGAAGTGCGACGTCAAGCGGAGCAGCAGCTTATACAAGCGATCGCTACGAATGAAAACCAGCAAGCCGGGAGAAGGGCCATCGACGAGGCCAGACAGCGCGTCGAGGAGCTTAGGGTGGATCTGGTCTATCCAATTCATCCCGAGACTAGTCAGATCGTACCCACCCTGGGGCTCGCTGCTGGCCAGGTGACAACCATTCCATTCAAGGTTCGGCGTATCGGTCCTGGACCGTCTCAGTCTAAACTCGTTTGGAAACTGGTTGGGGATAGAGAGTATGTTCGACATGAAGTCATGATTCAGTTGCCTGAGGAAGAAAAATTACGATTGAATGTGGATGGACTGGTCAATACTTGGGCCTCCACTCATGAGGGGGTGGACCTATTCTTGTGGCCAAATCGCCCAACGGAGTATCGCCTTGGACTGCGGAATGACAGTGGCAAGGCGCGTGGTCTATCGGTAGAGATGTTCGCGTTGATGTCACGACGCGAAGTAACCCTCCCCGATGGGTTTTTGACCCCCTCTGCTTCAAAGGAGATAGAGGATATGCTCGGTCCGACTACTTTGATTGCTTCAATTCCCGAAATAGCAATAGACAGTAAGTCCGATCCCGTTTGGCTCGACTTTCAACCGTTGGTTCAAGCAGATGCAACGGCGCCTGGATCGGCGGCCAAGGAGACTGCGGCAGCCCCAATGCAAACGGATCACGGGGTTGTGATTGTCTTTACTGAGAAAACGACCAACCAAAAATACTGGAGGCGTGTCGCAACACGAGTTCGTCATCCACGCAGCTACATTGAGCCAACGGTCCGATTTGATGCGGCTTCTGAACGGGCCGAGATCAGGCTCAAAGCAAAGCAGGCTGATTCGGTTCCGGACCAAGGGATCGCGGTCGTCGGACGGGTCTTAGAACCGCTGCCCCGCGGAACAGAAATGAGAATCGAGGGCACTTTGGTAGCGGGAGAAGCACTCATTCTTTATTGCAAGGTTCCGCCGATCAGCGCTCGCGACTTGACCTTTGAAATCGATATTGACGGATTCCCTCGCGCGTTCGTAATCAAAGTCCCATGCTGGCGGACGAATCCAAACATCCCCATCGTTTCGGACTTTCAGAAAATTGAGTTTGTGGAACCAGCGGACGGGCTAAACATGGGGCCAAATGAGCTAAGCCAAAAAGTTCGACTGAAAATTGATGCGATTCCGGGAGCCTTCGAAACCAAAAGGGATTATGTCGAAGTTGGTTGGGATTTGGATCGCGATCGCGAGTTTGCAAATGAAACGACTGTCAAGTTCGCAGCAGAACGCCAGGTGGATGTAGTCATGAACTCGATGGCGTTTGGCCGTATGTCGATGACTGCAAAAGTGGATGACATCGCTTTTGAGTTGCCCCCTCCATCTCTCAAGAACCAAAGAGTAAACTTGCTCGCAAGATTATTCGCAGGGGGAGAAACGGTTTGGAGTAAGCCCATTGAGATCATCGCAGATTCCGATCGCCCGACGATCACGGGGGTAGAGCTCGTACCGGGAACCACTTTTCCGCAGGGAATCGATTTGCTCGTTCGCGTTGGGGTGGATGATGCAAGACTCAGTGGAATTGCTAGCGTGGAACTCAAGATAGACTCCAAGGGAGTCGGCAAGTTCGCGGACTCGGCAGAGGCGGCAACGGTCTGCGTTCGAGAATCCGATGGCTCCTGGACCCTATCGATACCTACAGCGGCATTGAAGCCAGGAAGGGCAACTTTGTTCATTCGGGCAACGGATCGAGTGGGGAACAATAGTGAGGAATCAAAGTCGGTACTTACAATACTCTCGGAGCAAGACTGGCAGTCAAAACTTAAGAGCACAACCCATGACTTAACAGGTACTGTTCTTTATGCCGACGATCCTTTACCCAACGCCAAGGTAACACTCCAAGACGAGAAGGGAGTGCTGGTCAATGTCACAAAGACAGACGAGCGTGGCACGTTTCGAATTCCTGGCGTTCAAGCTGGCAAGTATACGGTCGAGGCCATTGGAGTCATGAAGAATCGGCCGCGCAGAGCCGAACAACCAGTGGAGGTCGGCGGTCCGCAAGCACCGCCGGTCCGGCTGCGTTTGATAGCCAAATAACAATCGCGACAATGCTAGCTTGAGTGCTGGCGTGTGCGCCGCGTTTTCTTGTAGCGAACCATTGAACAATTGATAGTGACCGACATCTACTCTCAAGTAGTTCAATAAACGGGGACGATACAGTTAGCAGGACTTTGACGAGAATTCCGAATGGCATGTTAAGACGGGAATCCTGCAAACGCTAATTTGAGTATCGATAGTGCAAGGTTGTTTCGCAGAAATTAAAAAGCAATCCTGGATTCTGTTCGCCGGTGCGGCATGGATCGCTAGCACTTTCGTGGGTTGTGCTTCGGTACCGAAAACGCCCAAGCCAGCACCGCCAACCAGTGCTGCGGTTGGAAACAATACAACTATTGTCGCCATTGCACCCGCACCATCGGCAGGCCAATGCAGCCTTCCGGAATTTTTGGGTCTTCCCAATCTCGCGAAGGGTACGGGTGGAATTCTTCAGAGGCTTGGCAGCCGCTTGTTGGGCGCACTTGATCTCACCGGCAGGTTCCCTGGCTTGCAGCCGCAACCCCCCGTATTGCCAATTACGGATCCAGCCAATCTGGAGGCAGGTTCGCCGCCCGCAGTCCAGGCAGCCGCAGAAATAAAAATGGAGGAGGATGCTGCACCGCAAAAAATCATGGCCATTCGTTACCTTGCGACCATTGGTTGTGGTGGCTGTTACCCTAAGGTGGAGGACGCCCTGCTCGAAGGATTGAGCGATTGCACAGAATCGGTGCGATACGAAGCGGTAAAGGCTCTTCAGTGCAAACCCGATTGCGGATGCAAGTTTTGTAGTTCGCCATCTTGTTGCAGCATGAAGGTTAGGAAGCGTTTGCAAGAACTCACAACCTGCGAAAAGGAGCCTTCTGAGAGGATTCGCCGGCTTGCGAGAATTGCCTTGGCTTGTTGCGGCTCGAAACCTCTAAACGAAGAGGACGTTCCTCGTGAAGGCCCGCCCGGCCCCGCTTCTGAATTGGCGTCCCTAATTCCAAGCGCGCCATCCGCTTTGTTCGATGGCATCCAGTTGGTTCGCTTTGATGAAGCGGGCCCATCACAATCCGGCGATATGGTTCTTGCAAAAGTGAACGGCGAACCGATATTCGAGAGTCAAGCGTTACCGCTCGTCGAGTCGAGGATGCGAAGTACGGCTGGGTTAAACCCAAATGATGCTGTCGCACGCCGCAGGCAACTGGCTTTGGAAGTAACGCGATTGATCGATTGGAAGTTGATTGGTCAACACTCCAAAAATGAGATTCGCTTGGCGACGACTGGAATAGCTCCGTCGACGCAGAGCCCGGAAGAGATTCAATCGTGGTTTGAACGTACCCTCCAGTACGATACGCAGATTTCGTCTCAAGAGTTGTTGGCTTACTACGAAATCAACAAAGAGAAGTTTCGGAGCCAGCAGCGCGTGCGGTGGGAGCGTCTGACAGTGAAGGCGGCAAAATGTTCTAACCGTGAAGCGGCGATGGGGATTGCGGCGTACCTTCGAAACCGCTCCCTGCGGATGGATGTTGAGCAACCAGCCGAGTTTTCTCGAGACAAAATCGAAATACAAACCAATGGATGGACCGACCTTGCTAGCATCCAGCCGGAAAGCGAACGATCCGCACTCAAGCAACTTCAACCAGGGCAAATTTCGAATACAATCGAATCGAACGATGACTTGCATCTCGTGCGGCTCCTAGAACGCCAAGGGGAGGGCTATCAACCCATTACCTCGGTAGTCGATCTGATTCGAAATGCAATTCTCGCGGACCGAAAGCGAGCAGCTGAGTTGCGTCTGATCGGACAACTTCGATCTGAAAGCCAGATTTGGACTGTTTTCGACTCGCCCGATCGGTCAAGTGTGGATCAAGTGACGGTACCCAAAGTAATCCCGGCTTCGACAGAACAGTAGTAAAACCAAATGCGAAAAGGTGGGGAGAGTCAACGGAGTTGGAAAGGTCAAGCGGAGAGAGTCGTCGAGCCTCTTCGTCATCGTTGGCAAATGGAGGGCCGAACTGCCACTGGACATTTGGATGCTCCGCTCCGCGATATGCGGCGAACTCTGATATTCTTTTTGTTGCTTTCACTGGCAATGCTTTCGGCGTTTATCTCTCTGTTGCTGCACGCGCCGATCAAGACACCGGTCATCACTATCGGTACGTCCAATTACGTTTGGCCCCTCCCGCCCAACAGCTGGGTCAAGGAGGATGTCGACGGATTAGCCTCCTTGCATGGAAAGGCGATTCACTGGAAGGACTCAAGTAAAACGTGGCAAACGAAATCGACGTGTTTGGAAGACCTTCGCACACAGTTGCGTGAATCGACCGCATTAGCCAAGAGATCAGGGGCGATCGTACTCTATTTCAATATGCATGGTGCCGTGAACGAAGAGGGTGAACCTTGCCTTATCCCTCCTGCAGCAAGCTGTGTCGCAACGACTCAATGGATCAAGATCGAGGAAATCGTATCGACCATCGTGTCACAGACGCCTCCAAGAGTGAAAGTTCTTTTGGCATTTGACTGTGTGCATCAGCAGGTAGATTGGAATGTGGCTCAATTGAATAGCACGTTCGTCGATCGCCTCCAGGATTGGGCTGCGAAGTCTTGTCCGGAGTCGATTGTCGTTCTTTCCGCTTGCTCGTCCGATCAACGATCTTGGTCCGGTCCCGACCTTCACAACTCCATTTTTGGACGAGAATTGCGACTTGGATTGGCCGGAGAAGCTGATCAACTTCCCACGCCTTCACGCCCAGGGGCGGGTAACGGCGATGGAGAAGTAAGCATGCG
>JANMNR010000697.1:0-4814 GCA_031368325.1 Pirellula sp. | reverse complement strand
GATGCGTGGTCCCGTTGTCGCTCGTGAAAACAACCAGTGTATGATCCGCGACCCCAGCTTGTTCAAGCGATTGTAAGACGCGACCGACATAGCTGTCCAAGTCCGTAATCATCGCAGCATAAGCAGCCCTCGGGCGAGGGTGCGGCAAATACGAAGACTCACCTCGATACTCTTGATCGTCCCACTCGATTGGAAAGCGTTCAACGGACGCTTTGGACGGGTGCATGGCCACATGCGGTTCAATGAACGGCAAATAAAGAAAGAAGGGTCGTTTGGAATTCGACGCGATGAATTTCTCTGCTTCCGAAATCATCAAAGCGGGTGCATACGCCTCGCCAATCCAATCGTCCATCCGAACAGCACCCTCGGGCTGTTTGCGGCTACCTGGAATGGCTTTATTATTGATGACAACGTGCTCGGCATTTCGCCACAGGTGCGAGGGGTAATAGCTGTGCGCAACCGCTTGGCAGTTGTAGCCAAAGAAAAGGTCGAATCCCTTTCGATTCGGATCACCTGTGCTGCCAACCGGCCCTAGCCCCCATTTTCCCATCGCACCTGTTGCGTAGCCAGCACGTTGGAATACTTGTGCGATGGTCAATGCGTTTTCGGTCAACGGGTGTTGTCCCTCCGAAAACTGAGGGAACGCAACTTTTGCTTGTTGATTGCCTCGCACTTCCGCGTGACCAAGGTGTTTTCCTGTCATCAGTACGCAACGTGAGGGTGCGCAAACGGGTGCGCCGCTATGGTGCCGTGTGAAACGCATTCCCTGGGAAGCCAACCGATCAATATTTGGAGTGGGAATCTTTTGTTGGCCGTAGCATCCAAGCTCGCCCCAGCCCAGGTCATCCGCCAAAATGAAAACGACATTGGTTTTAGCTTTGGACGAGATTTCATCCGCATGCGTTCTAGGCACGAGAAGGAAATCCCCAATTGTCAAAACGAAGATCGCGAAGGCTTGCCAACGGCACTCGCTCGACTGGTTCTTGGATTTCCACATAATTGAGTCCGACGGATTGTTTGGAGGAGCCTGAGTTACCGATGATCGCGATTCGACTATAATGCGTGCCTCTGTTCTTTGCTATCCTCCCGGAGTTGTGCGATGAAGATTATCCCTGCCTGTATTCGTTCCCTCGCTTTTGCGACCCTCCTTTCGCCAGCGTTCGCTCCAGTCGTTCAAGCCCAGACGCCAAAAGAGTCATCACCAACGGACCAAACGCCTTGGGTATCCCTCTTCAATGGCAAGGATCTCGCTGGATGGGTCCCTGTCAATGTCTCTCCCAAAACCTTTACTGCCCGAGATGGAATGATCATCTCGACCGGCAAACCAACAGGCGTCATGCGAACCGATCGTATGTACGAAAACTGCATCGTCGAACTAGAGTGGCGACACATGAAGCCGGGTGGCAATGCAGGTCTTTTTCTTTGGGGTGACGGTGTCCCCGCAGTAGGTATCCCGTTCACTCGTGGAATCGAAGTCCAGATCTTGGACAACGCTTACAACGCAAAGGGAAAGAACGAATGGTTCACAACGCACGGAGATATTTTTCCAATCCACGGTGCCAAAATGATCCCCGCCGGGAAAGTAGCATTGAGCGGCGTTCGAAGCTTTCCAAGCGAAGAACTCTCGAAAAGTTCGCCCGAGTGGAATCATTATCGTGTGGTGGCCAACGATGGCGAGATTCGATTGAGCGTCAATGGCAAGGAGGTCTCGGTCGGCAAAAACTGCTGGCCACGCAAAGGCTATATCTTCCTTGAGTCCGAAGGCTCCGAGTGCCATTTCCGAAACCTTCGTATCCAAGAGCTCCCGTCCACGAAAGCGACCGAAACGGAAACGGCCCTTTCCGGCGAGGGGCGCATTCCCCTATTTACAGGTATCGATTTAGAGAACTGGAAGGTACCGGTAGGTGACAACGGTCACTGGAAATTAGCCGGTGAAGTATTGGACTACGATGGAGAAAGCGAATCCAAGGCCGACAAATCGCTTTGGTCAGAAAAGGAATACGAGAACTTCCAATTGATTGTCGATTGGCGAATCAAAGAGACGCCATACACGAATCCCAACGCGGCCCAAATTCTTGCCGATGGTTCGGAAGCAGTCGATGGAGATGGCAAACCCATCAAGTTATCGATCCCTGACTCCGACTCGGGTATTCTGTTGCGAGGCAGTTTGAAGCATCAAGTCAATATCTGGTGCTGGCCTATTGGCTCGGGTGAGATGTATGGAGTTCGCCGCGATATGGAAATGCCCAAAGAAGTGCGAGCGGCTGTGACGCCACGCATGAAAGCGGATAAGCCCATTGGCCAGTGGAACCGTTTTGAAATCACCGTCCGCAAAGAAACCGTAACCGTCGTCTTGAACAACGAGACGGTTATCTCCGAGGCGACGATTCCTGGTCTACCGCTCCGCGGACCGATCGGGCTGCAACACCATGGAAGCAAAAATGATGGCAAGTGGACCAGCCCACCCGCTCTCGTGCAGTTTCGAAACATAAGCATCAAAGAGCTCCCGTGAACTGGCAAGCAAACCGAGCTGCCTGCCGAGCCAGATTCGTCGCAAAGTACAATTCGGAGGAAGCCTTAGCCTACGATGGTTACGTTGGTACGCTAGCTGAGGCCGACGAGCTCGCTTACCTTGCGGACATTACGAACGTGTTTCGATTTTCGGAGGGGATGTCGGTGCTCGATGTCGGTGCCGGCACTGGGGCGTTGAGCAAGGTTCTGACGCGAGTTCCTGGTCTGAGCCAGACCGCCATGGAGCCGTCACCCGCCATGCTCAACATCCTAAAGTCCAAGCCCGAACTGTCGCAACTTGCGTTCCTGGAGGGCAGTTGCGATCGAAAAGAGGATCGATCGCTTGTTGGTGAGGGACAGTTTGACGTCATCGTATCGCGCCAAGTTGCCAATGGGCTTTTCGATCCGCTGGTCGCGTTTCAAAACTGGCACCATTGGCTTGTGCCGGGTGGTACCGTGATTGTCATCGACGGGTTTTACGGTCGCGATGGTTGGAGGGGGATTTGGGAGGAAGAATTGGATGTCCTGCCACTCTCCGCTTGTCAGACGATGGCGACCATCCCGTATCTTTTGGAAGCGTCGGGTTTTTCCATCGATGCGGTTGAAATGATGAAAAAAACCAATGAAATGCCTGCAACCCGAACCAAACGTTACATCGTGGTCGCGAAAAGCATCTAAAGTAGTACGCATGTTCCATGTGCCGAAACCGGTCCGTCCTCGGAGACAGCACTTAGAAATGCCTGTAACCTTCCTGCTCCAATTCCCTTACAACTTGAGAAAACGCCAAGCATGCGATTCTATCTTTCTGTCTGCTCGCTCTTACTCGTTCACTCGGCAATTGCACGTGCCGATAATTGGCCCCAGTGGCGAGGCAAAAACAGCGACGGTATCTCCACCGAAAAGAACATACCAACGAAATGGAGCAAGTCAGAGAAAATCGTTTGGCGAACACCCATGCCAGGCCAAGCGGGCGCAACCCCATGTATTTGGGGCGATCGGATTTATGCGACCAGCTCTGAAGGAAGCGACTTGGTCTTGCTTTGCTTGAGCACGGCCGATGGCAAGGTACTTTGGAAACAAAAAGTAGGCGATGGGAATCAAGACGCGCGTGCCGGCGAAGGCAACTCCGCATCTCCGTCACCCTCGACCGATGGCGAGCATGTGTGGGTGTTCTTTGGCACCGGTGCACTTGCTTGTTTTAGCATGGAGGGCAAGGAAGTCTGGAAGTTCAATGTGAGCGATCGTTTTGGCAAAATAGACATCCAATTTGGTATGACTTCGACCCCTGTTCTCGAAGGGGATGGTCTGTATCTGCAACTCATTCATGGTCGCATGCAGCGAGGCGATCAAACACGAACGGGCAAGGTCATCAAACTCGATAAGTTGACCGGTAAGACGGTCTGGGAAATGGACCGCGTGACCGAGGCTCAGTTTGAATGCAAACACTCTTACGCATCCCCGTTTATTTACGACGACAAAAAATCGAAGTTCCTCGTGGTGCACGGAGCGGATTGTACAACCGGGCATGACTTGGTATTGGGCAAAGAAATTTGGCGATTTGGAATGCTCAATGGACCGACGCCGCTCAATTCAAAACCGAACGACGTAACATTCCGTTTTGTGGCCTCACCCTGCGTCGACCCCAAGAGCAACACGATCATTATTCCAACCGCCAAGGAAGGGCCGGTGATAGCCGTAAAAGCTTCCGAGTTGCAAGGCGATTCTTCGGCAAAGGAATCAGCGGTCGCTTGGAATTTGCCAAGGACTCCTGACGTATCCATTCCGGTGATTGTGGATGGATTGGTTTACATGTTGCAAAAGGATGGCAAGCTTCAATGTGTGGAGCTCGCGACTGGCAAAGAAGTCTACTTGAATCGAACTTACTCTGGCCAACACCGCAGCAGTCCTCTGTATGCAGACGGCCATCTCTACTTCGGTTCGAACGACGGCCATTTTACGGTAGTGAAGGCTGGCAAGGACTTTGAGATTGTGAGCACATTGGAAATGGGAGAAGCGATCACGGCCTCAGCCATCGTTTCTAACGGGACCCTCTATATTCGATCGTACAAGGCGCTTTACGCTATTCGAAACTAGGGCTCTTGCGTTGCACGGTCGGATGAATCATACTTTAACGTATGGATCGCTATAGCCCTACCTTTTTGTTTTATTACTTTACCGAGTCCAGATCGGGCCTGTGGGGTTTTGTCGGTAGCTAAGCGAATCGAACCAAAACAATTTCCAACCTCAAGGCCAATCACCTTGAGGTTTTTTTTTGCCCTGAACGACATTGCTCGTTCTCCTTC
>JANMNR010000618.1:0-2150 GCA_031368325.1 Pirellula sp. | reverse complement strand
AGCGATGGTGAATTGACATCGACTTTTCCGTCCGCTTCAATCCTATCCGGAAGCAACTGAGGCAGGTTTCCATCGGGATAATCGGGAGCAATCCGAAGTGCGAGATCCGGCGTGATTGGTTTGAGCCACAGATAGAGCTGCTCTGCTCTAAACCTACCCTGCGTTGGACTGGATATGTTGGCGCTCCCCTTGATGTCCACTAAATCAAACGACGTGTCGTTTGGATCTGGTCGGACAAGTAAACGCTCACCCCACGATAGAGTCCACGAGTTTTCAATTCCCGTCATTTGCGCCCGTCCGGCCCCCTGCGCGAGCAACGCACCGAGCCGGTTGCTTCGTTGTTTCAAAGAGTCATTGTTGGGCTCACTTGATGCGTTCGCAATGGCGGCTGCACTTTGATACTGCACCTCAGGTGACCAGACTTGGATAGCTTCCCGCCGGAGATAAACCGGTGTCAATTCCCTCGATGTTGCGCCGGGAAGGCGATTGCTCAAGGTAACGAGGCCGTTGATCATGTCCATAACTAAATGTTGGCCATGAGCCTCAGCTTGCATGCCGGGTGCAATGAGTTTCAGCCAACCGGAATGATCACGGCTGTCTCGTCCCGAAACGCCAAATGCCTCGAGCCGTTCGACTTTCCAATTGGAACCGGCAACGTCGTCTGCAGTGGTATTACTCGTCGATTTTCCTTGCCAGCCAACTTTCATTTGCAATTCGTTGCAGTCGAAGGTGTCGACCGGTAGCCCCTGGACAACATGCTCCATATGGACGCTCTTTTTTAGTGTCGCGAGAGACCGATGGAAGAGGAATTCAAAGGAGCCGGCGCAAGTCAACGTCGCGTGCGAAGGCCGTTGTGCAATATCAGGAATGTCCTTGCGAGGTAGAATACCGCCCGGCTCAAGGCCAACATAGACGCGGTCTACATACGTTAATTCAAGCTTCTCAAGTCCATTGAACGGTGAATCGGCTTTTACGCCAGGTTGATCATTGGCCAAAAGGTCTTTATCGAGAAATATCCGGAGGAAACTGCCTTCGACGATCGAGTTTCCAAGTTGAGCTCTGATCTTTTGATTCGTCCATATTTCCCGTTTGTTGATACGAAGATCGCGGGCATTTATTTGCATTCCGTTGTTCTTAGCGGCATCCTCAGGGGGAGCAACAATGGATATTTCCCCGCGAAGTTGGCCGCCAACAATTGGCGGTAACTCCTTGGACCAATCGACCGCAGATTCAAACTGAATTTCCGCACCCTCATTGTTTCGAATCAATATGGCTCGCTTCGAGGTTCCAACATCGCGTTGTGGGATGAGGATCGTGAGCGGTTTGATAAGCCACTGGGTTTCGGACTTTTGCTCGCAGTCTTGAAATAGAAGGATGCCGGTATCCGTCTTGGCCATGCGAGGCGGATTTTTCTTGTCGCGTTGCCATTCCCCTTCTTGAAACAGATCGGCCCACCAGTCATCGTGCGTTGGCAGCGCTGGAGTGTCCCATTGCCGTGTCCGTTTCGTTGACTTGGGTTCCAAGAAAGGAACGGCCAGGACATGGTACGCGGTAAATGCAACGAAAAGGGGAACCAAGACTCGAAAATAATCGCGTAGAAAGATCATGTTAAGCGACTTGGGACAAAGTCCTCCCACCGGCCTTTGGCTTTAAGCAACCGCTCGATTAATTCTCGAACCGCACCCTTGCCACCCGCTGAATTCATGGTCCATCTCGCGGCCTGTTTCACCTCGGCGGCCCCGTCTGATACGGTCGCACTAAGCCCTACCTCGTACATCACAGATAGATCGGGAAGATCGTCACCGATGTAACATACTTCGCTCATCGCTAGGCCCGCTTGCTGAATCATCTCGCGAGCCGCAGGTAGCTTTTCCGCAAAGCCCTGACGAACCATTGTGATCCCAAGTTCTGCGGCCCGCAGCTTGACAATTTGTGAGTTGCGAGCAGTCAACAGGCCAAATTGAAAACCAGCCTTACGCCATATTTTGATCGCATGTCCATCGCGAACATGAAACGATTTGCTTTCGACCCCTGCGTTGTCGATCGTGATCGATCCATCCGTCAAAACGCCATCCACGTCCGACAGGATCAGCTTGATGGGTTTGGCAATTTCTGTATCTCGTGGCGCCACTTCATTTCTCTCTTTATTA
>JANMNR010000608.1:0-3817 GCA_031368325.1 Pirellula sp. | reverse complement strand
GTGTTCTGATCCAAAACCGTCGCGGCCAGTCCGGCTTGTGGAGCTATGGAATTTCCGGCGACTTGCCAATTATGTTGGTTCGAATTCGCGACGCAGAAAAGCTAGATCTCGTTCGCGAGTCCGTGCGGGCTCATGCATATTGGAGAATGAAGGGTCTGGCGGTCGACCTAGTTATTTGGAATGAAGACGATTCGGTCTATCGTCAATCGTTGCAAGAATCGATTTTGGATATCGTGTCCGCCAGCCCAGCGGCCGCCTTGGTCGATCGGCCAGGCGGTGTTTTTGTGCGCCGCGGTGAGCTAATGTCCGAGGAGGATCGGGCTTTGCTTCAAACCGTAGCACGTATCGTGCTGCTCGACGACGCTGGAACTCTGATCGATCAAGTGAATCGACGCGTTCGTCCCGAGATAGCTGTGCCAAGGCTCAGACCCATTCGGTCACGCCCTGAAAGCGAAGGAGTCCTTGAGCGTCCAAAGCAAGACCTGGAATTCGACAACGGAACCGGTGGATTCAGTCGTGACGGACGAGAGTACGTTGTGACGCTCAAGCCAGGGGAAGTGACTCCTGCGCCATGGGTCAATGTCATTGCGAACTCCAAAATCGGAACGGTAATTTCGGAAACGGGGAGCGCGTACACATGGACTGAGAACAGTCATGAGTTTCGCTTAACCACTTGGAGCAACGACCCTGTTTCGGATACAGCTGGCGAAGCAATCTACGTGCGAGATGAGGAGACAGGCAAATTCTGGTCACCCTCTCCGTCGCCATCACGTGGAAATGGAACGTACGTTTCACGTCATGGCTTTGGTTACAGCATGTTTGACTACACTGAGGACGGCATCACGACGGAACTGTGCATTTACGTTTCGATCGATGATCCAATCAAGTACGCGAGGCTTAAGGTCACCAACCATTCAGGCCGACAACGGAAGCTTACCGCGACTGGTTACTGGGAATGGGTACTTGGCGAGGTTCGGAGCAAGTCGCTCATGCACGTTGTAACAGATGTGGATCCAGTAACCAATGCGATATTCGCCCGGAACCCTTACAGTCCAGAGTTTGCGGACCGCATTGCATTCGTGGATTGCAGCGAATCAAATCGATCGATTACTTGCGATCGCACGGAGTTTCTTGGCCGAAACGGGAGTCCAGCAAATCCATCTGGCTTACGTCAAACGAAACTTTCAAACCGCTTTGGTGCCGGACTCGATCCGTGCGCAGCGATTCAAACTGCGTTAACCATCGATGAAGGTCAGGAGAAGACCGTCATGTTTACAATTGGTTCTGCCAAGAACGAGGATGAGGCTAGAATCATGATCCTAAAAACGCGAGGGACCGAAAACAGTTACAAAGCCCTCGAGAACGTATGGCACTACTGGAGCCAGACGCTAGGTGCCGTTCACATCGAGACTCCGGACTCATCGGTTAACTTTTTGGCCAATGGTTGGCTTATTTACCAAACCCTATCCTGTCGCATGTGGGCGCGATCAGGATTCTACCAATCAGGTGGTGCTTACGGTTTTCGCGATCAGCTTCAAGATTCGATGGCACTTATCTACGCCGAACCGAGATTGTTCCGAGAACAAATTCAGCGAGCAGCGTCGCGTCAATTCCGAGAGGGCGACGTGCAACACTGGTGGCATCCACCAGTTGGTCGAGGTGTTCGCACTCAATTCTCGGATGACCTCCTTTGGTTGCCATTGTCCCTATGTCGCTACGTGCAAATGACTGGCGATACAGGTCTGCTTGATGAACCCATTCCCTTTCTGACCTCTAGACTGCTGCATGAAGACGAGGAAGCGAACTACGATTTGCCTCAGATTTCTGAGGATGTCGGTACTGTCTATAACCATGCATTACGAGCTATCGATCGATCGATGAAGTTCGGAGATCATGGATTGCCACTCATGGGATGCGGTGACTGGAATGACGGTATGAATCTAGTCGGAAAAGAAGGAAAAGGGGAAAGTGTTTGGTTGGCATTTTTTCTCTACGAAGTATTGAACCAATTCGCGACTCTTGCAAGATTACGTGAAGACATTGGGACGGCAGATCGTCTCGAGTTGCAGGCAGGTAGGTTGCGTGGAAACATCGAACAGTCTGCTTGGGATGGTCAGTGGTATCGCCGCGCTTACTTCGATGATGGAACACCTCTTGGGTCATCAGAGAATCCCGAATGCCAAATCGATTCAATCTCTCAGAGTTGGTCGGTTTTGTCCGGTGCCGGAACACAGGATAGGACGACCATTGCTATGGAAAGTGTCTACAAACGCCTTGTGAAGAAAGATGAAAAGTTAATATTACTGCTGGATCCACCCTTCGACCAATCAGGACTCAACCCAGGCTACATTAAGGGTTATGTACCGGGAGTTCGCGAGAACGGTGGGCAATACACACATGGAGCCATTTGGACTGCGATGGCCTTTGCCGAGATGGGAGACTCGGATCGTGCCTGGGAACTGTTTTCGCTGATCAATCCAATTCACCACGGCTCGACTGCAGCGGGTATTGGCAAGTATCGAGCGGAACCCTATGTCGTTGCTGCAGACGTATATGGAGTTGCGCCCCACGTTGGGCGCGGCGGTTGGACTTGGTATACGGGCTCGGCGGGTTGGATGTATCGACTGATCATGGAATCACTGCTAGGTCTTCATCTGGAAGTTGACCGACTCCGCTTCACCCCGAGGCCGCCTCGAGATTGGAAATCATTCAAGGTGCATTATAGGTATCGCGAAACGATATTTCACATCAACGTTACCTGCAATGGTAATGGCAACGCCATTCATTCACTCTCGGTCGATGGGGTGGAGCAAGATGTCCATGTCATTCAGTTAGTAGATGACAACGCCCATCATGAGGTTGAGATCACGTTGGGTAATTGAATTTTGCGAACGAACCCAGGGCGGAGTTAAGCTCTGTCCTGGGCTGCGTTGTTCCGAACTACTGGCGGACTACTGAATATGTTCGACGACAAACCACACTTGAAGTTCGTTGAGCCGGATCAAATTGGACACGATGATGTCATTGGTGCCCAGATCGCCCTGTTCGGAGGTTTCTCGTGCCATCGCTCTCGCTTCGAGCAGGATTACCTCGTGACCTTGTAGTAGTCGCTTGATTTGGTTTGCGGTATCTTCTCGCCCTCTTGGGCATCGAGGTATCAAGGTTACTTCGGCGACGTCATGTGCCATTGCAATGGATACTCCCCCTAATGTCTGAACTCGCTCGGCCAGAATGTCTGCCAACGAAGACTGCTCCGTGTAATGTTTATCGAAAAGCAAGTGAAGCGAGTAGAAATTCGGACCGGAAGCTTGCCAATGGTGTTTCTTGTAAAGCGAACTTAGCGTAAGTGTATCGGCAAGCAATTGGTTTAAACTATCGATACTTGCTGCTGCCGCGCTGGCTTGCAATGCCAGAGGGGTCCGGCGAGTTGTGCCGTAAGCCTGCGTCTCTTCACCCGTTGACGGTATCATGGGCTCATGCAGGTGAGACGGAACAATTTTTGTTATGGTTGAGTTAGGCATTTTTGATTCTCTTTGCGGATTTTGGATTAGGGAGCTTTGACGATGTCGAGCGGCACTTTTGTGGATCGAAATCAATCTACGGTGATGAGGTTTTCGACATTGGTAACACCTGGTGCATGCCAAGCGGCGGATGCCACTTGTCGCCGGTTTTCCCAGGTTCGAACGCTGCCGGAGAGGATGACTCG
Source organism: Pirellula sp. (assembly GCA_031368325.1). Lineage (GTDB taxonomy): Bacteria > Planctomycetota > Planctomycetia > Pirellulales > Pirellulaceae > JBKCUI01. The sequence goes on along the minus strand of JANMNR010000608.1, from coordinate 111 downwards.
CCCTTCTTCCGTTACCACGGTAATGCATTCCGCATCTAATTGTGCGTTTCGTTTTAGGGCTGCTTCGATCGAGTGCTTGACTTCGCTAGGCATTAAGACAGGTTTCACCTC
>JANMNR010000544.1:0-3054 GCA_031368325.1 Pirellula sp. | reverse complement strand
GCAACATACAATGGTAGCATTTTGACCGGATGAATTGGTTGGTTTTGAGGCGGAGCGTAAGGAGTCATGTGTTGGGGTGCCATGAATCAGTACCGGCAAATTCTTCGTGGCGAAACGGAACTGCTAATCTATCGACGAACGACCGCGATGACCGAGGGCGAGGAGTTGACTCTATGCAAGTCAGCGTTCCGTGACCGAGCCCTTCGTGTCCATCGCATTGTTCTCGGATCTATTTCTGCATTTTACAACGATCCTCGTGGCGGTGGTAGCAATTCTATCGCCGTTTGGTTTTCATTTGCGATCTGCTTTACGAGCGCCTCGAAGTGTTCGTCGCCTGCCTTCCCCGTAGAGAGTTCGATTTTATCGTATAGTTTCGACGAAAGTCTCTTGCGAAGTTCTGCCTCAAATACTGAGACGTCAATTTTCTCATCGCCAATTACAAAGCTTCCGGGATTGAATTTAGGGTGGTCCGGAACATGTACAAAAAGCGTCTTGGAAACCGATTGCAACATGGGTTTTGCCGAATCGTTTTCAGATTGAATACAACCGACAACCGTTAGCAAGAGAAGGACAAAAACAATCGCCACATACGACCTCCTGGGACCTCTCTGTTCCGAGAACGCGACCGATCACCCAACGGCGGCGAGTTAATTTTCCATCAGGCAACGGCTGATCCGCCGCTTGGGTGCATCGGATTGTTACCCGACATCCTGAGTGCTTGAAGTATTTGACGCTGCGACCGTCCAAGGTGGGCGAGCGGACGGCGATCCAAAACGTATATGATGGCATCGTCGACCGTAGCCGAATGACCGGTATGGAGCAAGTACGCAATTGCAAGCGTGGCAGTCCGTCCGTGCCCCTGTGCACAATGAATGTAAACGGTGCCATCAAGATTTGCAATGATTTCAACTCGTCTGCACAATTCCTCAATAGACGGGTGATGTGTATCAAGCGTTGGAAACGAGATGTATCCAGTCGATCGCATTGCGGACGGTTCGTTGAATTCGCATGTCAAATCAACAACATGGTCAAATTGCTTTGGCCGCTCCGATGACAATAGGCGTCGGCCAATGAAAACGGACTCGGTCAGTTGGTCGTAAGGGGCTTCACGAGAGATTAGGCGAACCATGTGCCAGACCAGCCAAAGATAGAGCAGGAATGGAGCAAGGAGGATCTGCCGAATTGGTTCCAGCGTTCCGCATTGCTGTTTGCCAAACACTGTTGGGCCAGCGCCAAAGTACGCGAAGGCGACAAGAAGGAACGATAGTGCAGGCCAAAGCAAGAGATATGCCGAGCCTCCGTTGGTGATCGCTATGTAGGCGATCAGAGCGGCCAAAAGCGTGAAAGCGATTCCATACTTCATGCGCTGCTCTTGAGTTGGGTAACGTTTCGGATCACCAAGTCGCCGGAGTGATCTTTCCATTGTCAAAACGCACCGTTCGGCGACTTTGGTGCATCCGATGGTTACCCGCGTTCCGTGTGCAATTGTTGGGTAGCAGAGTTGATTAAACGTGATCAGTTTTGAGCGTACCAGTCGTCGCGAGCTTTACGCAATAGACCGTCTCGATTCGCATCTTTCCAAAATGGCGGATCGCTTGGTGAGCGCAGAACAAAACATGCGGGATGCAATGGTGTTATTGAGTAGCCAATCCAGAATGGCGGACCAGATGTGTTTGGATCCCAACCGTTGTCTAACGCGAATTCTATTGCAGATGGAATAGCATCATACAAGATCGCGCCGTAAGGATCGATCATGAGTTTCGATCCTATGCCGCTTTCATGCTGCACGGTTGCTACACCACGTCCATTGTCACCACGCGATCCTTTCGACCAATGGTACATATCACCACGGACTTCTACCTTGCGTCGATTTCGTTTAGGGAGGGACATTTCAATTCGACTACCAGTCGCGGGTAACGACCGGATTCAGCGAGTGCGAGCGGTTGACTCAACGCAAGTCAAAAACGGCCAATCGAGCACTTCGTCTGCAATCCTTTGTTCGTCCTTATTGTACTTGATCTTCATTCCAATCGAAGAAGTACATTGAGTCATCTGTAGACCATTTCGCGATCCATTCGCCGTCTATCATTACGACAATTAGGCCATGCTCATCAATATTTGGGTCGATCGTACAGTCGCACCGACAAGAGATTACGCGAGCGGTTGGGTTTATGTGGATCCGGTCAACAGCCACGAACGGTGCATATCCCTTTTGTAAAAAAAGTTTCCACTGGTCTTCTGGGAGTGATTCGCGGATCGCATCGCTAATCCAATCAACATTCCATTCGACAGCATATGCTTCTAGTGCGTGAATAATTCCAGCGGAGATCTCGGCGAATGTGGGAAGGATCTCGTTCAATCGAAAATCATCAGGCTTCGGGTAGTCTCGCGTTGGAAGCCAATGGATGCAGAGTTCATCATAGAGTCCAATTGATTCCCCAAACCCAGTAAGCAAATTGCCAGGGACTGTCGCAGTGAAAACATCGCGATGATGAAAGTCGTCGATCTCTGGTCCATTAAAGTCGTGGCTAGTTATCATTGGGTTCTCATGGACGAACGTTTGCATTGACCGAGGGCGAGGAGTGATCTCAACGCAAGTCAGTGCCGCGTGATCGAGCCCTTCGTGTCCAATGCTTTGTTCTCAAATTGTTTTTGACGTTCCAAGGATCGCCATTCGATCCCTGTCTTGATTCTGTCTGTTCATTCTACGAGTCCTGAAGGCGCGCTGCAATCATGAAGAAGTCGCGCTGTAATCACTAACAGTCTTTCTAACGAGCTCGATTGCAATCTAGTCTATCGCAAGGCCAGCATCAGATCCGTGACAGCATGTCGTTATCGAGCCCTGTCTTCTGACTGTCATACGGTTTTAAAGTCGGCTGTTCCCTCCGTCTGCATGACGGCTCTTAGATTTGAGAACGGCTGCGATCAGCGAGGCCGAGGCTTTGACTCAACGCAAGTCAAAAACGCCCGATCGAGGCCTTCGTCTGCATCGCTTTGTTCTGGCTCTTCATCGTGCTCGTGCTCAGCATCGCGGTGCTCGTGCTCGTAATCGCC
>JANMNR010000520.1:0-11512 GCA_031368325.1 Pirellula sp. | reverse complement strand
TAAATACTTGATCGCGCCGTCATCAATCGGCCACCATGCAAGGTTTAGGGTCTCGAGCTTGGTTACGTTTGAAAAATAACGAACAGTCTCGTTACTGCACTGTCCCGTCGCTGCCAAAAGATTAATGCCCACGAGATCTTTGTTCTGACAAAGTGCTGCGACGCCTCGATCGGATATACGAGAGTTAGTTACTCCAAGCGATTTCAGATTCTGGAGCGTTGACAACGCAGTAACTCCCTCATCCCCAATATCTGTATAGTGCGACCAAAACGTCTCTAAATTGGGAAACAATTCAAGAATCGCTCGAACGGTATCGTCGTTGCAACTATTCGGTGCGGGGTGATTGCCACCAAGGGTTAGGGACTTAAGACTCTCTTTCTTGCCAACTGCCCGCAGTCCTTTGGAAGTGATTCTGGAGTCGGCGACCGCCAGATTCCCGAGGGGCAATTCTCTCAAGTAGATCATTGCTTCATCGCCAACGAAGCCACCATGCGGAATGTGGATTGACCACAGCTTTCGAAGCTTGCTAAATGCCCGCAGTCCTTTGGAAGTCAGTGAATGTCCCTGGAAATTGACTTGAGTTAGATTCCGGGCCTTTTCGATCATCATGATTTCTTCATCATTGATGTGCTTGTTGTCTATCGCGTCAAGTCGATACAGCTTTAGTCTCCCTGTCGGTACATCCTCGGGCCGATGGATTGCATGGTATTTGTTCGTTGGCGTCCAAACGACTGCCGAACCACCGATCTTGAGAATCCAATCGATTACGTCACGATCAATCTCCTGCTGTGACTTTCCCATCATAACGTCACAGTTTGGCAACGCTCGCTTCAATTGGCTGGCACCAGCTTCTGTGACCGCAGTGCGAGTGGCATCGAGCAGTTGCAGACTTTTGAGTCCAGCGAACATGGTCAGTTCGTTGTCCGGGACTAGTGTGCCGTCGACCTTTAACTCGGTAAGCAATGGATAGTGCTTGGCGACGTGTCGCAGATCGGTCAGGCCGATGCCGCTGTCGGTTAAGATCAACTCACTGGTCTCTTCAACGGCCATGCCGTCGAGTTGCAAGGGGCGCACTCCTTCAAAATTGATCGATTGAACGATGAAGTCTTCGGGCAATTCGTTGAAGTTCTTGAGTTGCGTTGGAGCGATGCCCACGCTAGAGTATGTGACCTTGCCCCCTGCAATGAGGATTTTTCGGATGGCATTGCGACGTGGGTTGTAGGTGCCGCCATAGATTTTGCAGTTGGGGAGCGCAGCTTGCAATCTTCGTAGTCCGTCAGCGGAAACTTGTGTTCCTTGAATGATCAACTGGGTGAGGCTCTTCAATTCGGATAGTTTGTCAACGCACCCGTCGGTCAGCGGGGCGTTGATCAGGCCGAGGACTCGAAGATTGCCGAGGCTCTTGAGCGATCCTACATCGTTGTCGTTGACCTTGAAATTCTCGGTGAGCAGCGTACCGAGATTGGGTGAGAATTTCACGAGCGAATCTAGGCCAACGCCCGTTGGCCCATAGGCTGTGAACGCGGCGCTGGTGAGTTTGCCCAACGGGTGTAGCGATTTGAGCCCTGTGTCGGTTAGGTTGCCGCCAGCAAGCAGTGTGGCCAGTTCGATTCGAGCTGAGAGTGTTTCTAAAGCTTTGTCCGATAGCTTACAGCCTTGAACATTGAGTGATCTTAGCGAGGCGAGGGATTTTAAGTAAACCAAGCCCGTGTCTGTGATCGAGGTGTTGGCGATGCTCAGGTCCCGTAGCGCGGTCAGCTCGCGGACCTGGGCGATGCTGGAATCGGTGACCGCGGCGATGTTGTCTAGTGAGATGCCTTCGACACGGAACTCGATGGCGGGCAAACCGGCTGGATGCCAGACGTCGTAGGATTCTTTGTTGGGTTCGAGCGCGCGGACTTTGCCACCGAGTGCCAAGACCCATTCGGCGGCGGCTCGATCGGAGAATGGGTTGGGAAGCGGCGGAAGCGTTGGTTCCTGCTTGTCTGGTGCAACAGGTAAGGGGGCAGGTTCTTTGATGACAATCGTGTCGGGTTTGCGATTACTGAGTTGGACGACGGCGTAGCCGAGGAGACCGAGCAGGCCAACGGCGAAGATGCCGACGAGGCTGCTGATTAGGATAAGTGGTGTGTTATTCTTCTTTTTTTGCGTTTGCCAGTGTGGGCTTTGTGGATAGCCAACAACGGTGACACCTGGAGTTGGAATGTTGGCCATAGTGCTGGCGTTTGGGTCGATTGCGATGTTGGCGAAGTCGATATCGAGTGTAGAACGGTTGTCCTCAACCGTTCCTGAAGTGTCAGCGAAGTCAGCTTTTGTTTCAGCCCGTTTATTCAGCGTCGAAGCAGTTGAGGACAACTGCTCTACTCTGAGTGCCTCAATGACTTCCTTCATTGAGCCAATTCGATCTTCGGGGCGTTTGGCCATCATCTTTTGATAGAGGCGTTCCAGGCCTTCGGGAACATCGGGTCTGGCAGCCTTTAGACTTGGTATCGGCTTGGTGCGATGAGCCACCAGGGTGTTGACCACCGAGTCTGTTTCAAAAGGTGCTCGACCGGTCAAGATTCGATACAGAGTGCAGCCGAGGGAATAGATGTCCGCGCGATGGTCCACATTCTTGGCATCGGACGCTTGTTCTGGAGCCATATAGTCGGCGGTGCCCATCACGGTGCCAGTGGCCGTTAGTTCTTGCGATTGTTTGATGTCGGCAGCGATTCGAGCCAAGCCCAAGTCAAGTATCTTTACATGGCCCTTGGAATCGATGAGTAGGTTCTGAGGCTTGATATCGCGGTGCACGATACCGTTCTCATGAGCGCAGGCCAGGCCGCTGGCTGTTTCCTGGATCCATTGGATTGCTTGGCGGATCGGGATGTTGGGATGTTTTTCTAATATTCTCGAAAGATCTTTGCCTGAGACGCACTCCATAACAAGATAAGGGCGTTTGCGATCGATGCCTGCGTCGAAAGCAGTAACAATATTGGCATGTATCAGTTTGGCCGCCGCGCGAACTTCACGTTGAAATCGAGCCAGTGCGTCTGGATCTTTTGCAGCCTGCAAGGCCACGAATTTGATCGCCACTTCGCGGGCCATGGTCTTGTGGATTGCCTTGAAGACTTCCCCCATCCCCCCCTTGCCAAGCAATTCGACTAGGACATAGTCTTCACCGATTTTTAGGTAGTCGGCTTTCCCGTCCGCAATGTTTTTGGCCTGGAGTGTGGAAAGCAGTTTGTGATTTCGTAGCGTTTTTGCGACTTCCTCCGTATCGCTTTGGCTGGCCGCCGGCATTTCTGCAAGGATTCGATCGATTTGCTTTTTGGTCGCCAGGTCTAGCTTTACAACGGAATCGATAAAGCCGCTCACGGGGATTTGCACCTTGGATGCGGCGGAATAGTGCAACGTTTCGTCACTTCTGGACATGAAAAAACCTGTGAATGTCGACAACTATTTTTGGGGAACTGCATGCAACCCTTTCTTTCCAGGGCAGCGAACGCAAAGGCTCTAGAGAAACAGGCGTAAAATTTTGCGTGGTATGCCAAATATCAGAACTTCTTTTGGCTTCGAAGAGGAAGGGTTTAGAACTGCATCGCAAAAGTAGCGCAGTGGGCGCCTACTTTTCTGATGGTTTTGCTTTTGGCATATAATTCGAAAGAATGCGCCTGATGAGGTGCGGGGGTAGGGCATGCAATCCATCGCACTCAGATCCAAACGAGACGCCAAGACACCAAAATCACCGTAGATGACTCCATTCGAAGTTTTTCAAGCAGCACTTGAACTTGCAACCCCGCAAGAGCAGGATGCATTTGTTCATAGCCAAGAGGATGAGGCCTTGAGGACCGAGGTCAGGTCTTTGCTGGATGCCCATCGACGGCCCAGAGGATTTCTTGATGGCTCTGACACAAGAATGCATCTCCAGCCTGATTCCGGACTTTCGTTCCGATCCAACAACATGTCTGGTGTCGAGACGGAAAGTGCAATCGCTCGGCTAAGAAATCTGCTGGGCGCATCCCCCGATCCCAATGCCTTTGGATTACTAGGCCACTATTCACTGCTGGAGATTGTTGGAATTGGTGGTTACGGAATTGTTCTCCGCGCTTTTGATGAGAGATTGCACCGAATGGTTGCGATCAAGGTTCTTATTCCGCAACCAGGATCCAGTTCCGCCCCTCACAATCGCTTCTTGGAGGAAGCGAGATCCGTAGCCGCGATCAAGCATGAAAACGTCGTACAGGTCCATAGTGTAGAAGAGTCTCCTATTCCCTACATCGTAATGGAGTATATTCATGGTCCGACCTTGCATGACTACTTGAATCAAGAGTCTCCGCTTGACATCGCCGTATTGGTGAACTTAAGCCGTCAGATTGCGTCAGGTCTAGCCGCATCGCACGAACGAGGCTTTGTCCATCGAGATATCAAGCCAGGGAATATTTTGGTTGAAAAGGGGAGTGACCTAAGGATCAAGTTAACGGACTTTGGTCTGGCTCAAGCGCTCGATGACTCAACTAATTCAAATTCCGGAGACTTCATTGGGACGCCATCCTATTCTTCCCCAGAACAAGCACGCAGCATTGAAATCGACTCGCGATCGGATTTATTTAGCCTGGGAAGTGTGATGTATCAGATGGCCTCCGGACAGCCTCCTTTCCGCGCAAAATCTACTCATGATGTTTTGCAACGCGTCCTTCACGATACGCCTCGCCCTATCCAAGAGTTTCAACCAAGCGTTCCCGAGTGGTTTTCCCATGTCGTCGAGCGACTCCACGCAAAGAACCCCGAGCAGCGGCTTCAATCCGCCAGTGAACTTGCCAAGTTGTTATCCGAGTGTGAAAGAGATATCGAGAATGCTCCAAGGATCGTTGAGAAGTCTGGCCTGTTCGCCCATTCACGTTTGGCAGCTACAAACCTGGATGAATTGTCGAACGATTCATCCATAAACGAACGTTACCGATTCTGGGGTTGGGCTGCAATCACGGGATTGATGGTCGCATTGATTGCGATGGTGATTACACAAATTGGGCAGCAGGATGTATCCAATTCTCACGCGAATCGATCTAACCCGTTGCCTGCTATCGAGAGTTCCGACCAGCCCTCTGACATGGATGGGGAGCCGTCTCGCAATCGATCCGACGTGAGCCGTCTTCCAACGTGGTCCCTGCCTAAGGACGCGCCTGCACCGTTGATCATTCCAACGAACGCCGAAAAAGCAAAACAGATTCAGGCGCAGTGGGCCACTTTCCTGCAGCAGCCGACAATCAAATCCACGATGATCGGAATGGATTTTGCTTTGGTTCCACCCGGCGAATTTGACAAAACCTATACTCGCAATCGGGATGGTGACATCCATCCATCCATGCCGACATTTCGTTATCGACTGACGGAGCCCTATCGACTGTCGACGACAGAAGTGACTGTCTCGCAGTTTAAAGCTTTTGTGGACGAGACCCACTACAAGACCGATGCAGAAAGGCTTGGATTTGCCTGCGCCTACACGGGGTTTTTGGAAAGGAACGTTAACTGGAGGAAAGTTGGTCAGGAAATGCGACCGAACTTGCCCGTTACGATGGTGACTGAAGCAGATGCGATCGTTTTCTGCGAATGGCTCTCAAAAAAAGAAGGGCGACAATTTCGACTTCCAACAGAAGCGGAATGGATTCATGCTTGTCGAGCCGGGGCGGACACTCGATATGGGTACGGCGCAGATTCAAGGTCATTGGAGTTCGCAGCATGGACCGCCGAGAACAGCGGCCTTGCCCCCAACCCTGTTGGGAAATTGGCTCCCAATCCATTGGGTCTCTATGACATGCTGGGCAACCTATGGGAACGCACTGTGGATTGGATGGAACATCACGCTGCATTACCCTACCTGCAACAGGTTAATCCGCGAGGAACACCGGTGTCGAATACCATCGGTGGTTGCTTTATTGAGGCAAGGCAATCGGTTCACGCGGATCTAATCGTGGGAAATTGGTCTACCCCCAGCGCTTCGATTGGTTTTCGAGTCGCGGAGGAAATTGATGTAACAAAAGAGTCTACGTGGTTGAAGTCGTGTGCTTTACTTTCGGAAGGCCGTCCGATGAGCGATACTGCCTTGACGACGAAGCCGACCAAAATCGACGGACTAATTTCGTGGACCTTGTGTTTGGCTGGAATTCAAAGCTCCCAACCGACAACGCCCGCATGGAATGCCTCAACAAAACAATGGTTGGTGGGTGGTAATGACGGAGGTGTCACGGTGCTGGACAAGGATGGTCGATTCTCAGAGACGTTATTTGGCCCGTGCAATACGTCTGAAGTCAAAGTCTCCGCCGATGGTAAGTGGGTCGTCGTTAAAGACTCCAATGGTTCCATGGTCGAGCATTTGTATGTATGGCATTGGCCTGACCGTAAACTAGCGGCAGTGCTCCCGATAGATGGTCGGTTTTGGTCTATCTCACCAGACAGTTCCAAAATCGTGTTCGCAAAGCAAAACAGAGGTCCTTGGAATAATTGGGGTGCATACGAGTTTAACTTAAACAGCGGTTTGACTCGCTCGCTTATGACGCCACGCATGGTCGATTCGTTTGCGTGGACGGCACGAGCTGATCGGATCGTCTGCCAAACACGAACCGATCAAGTGCCATCGTTGGAGGTTTTTGAATATCCCTCCATGCAATCGGTATGCTCCATTCCTTCGCACCGCATCAATGAATTATCGATTTCACCTGATGGGAAACGATTAGCGATTCCCGATCCGACAGGGCAGTTGATTCGAATTCGAGAACTCGACTCGCTTCGAGAAACCGGAGCAATCGCTGTGGATGGGAATGGGGCCAGTCCGACATGCCAATGGTACAGCGATAGCGAGCGGTTATTCATAACTGGGGCTAGCTCGCACACCGCAGTTCGAGCTTCAACTGGGGAAGAAATATTTCGCTTGCAAACAACAAGCACCCTGTGCCATCCTCCAATACTATACGACGAAGCGGGCCTTATTTTGGTTGCGTATCCCCACGAGTCTGTTTTGACTTTTGACGCACAGTCTGGTCGGCAAGTTGGCGAGTGGGAAACACTGAAAGTGGGGGCTAGTTCGGTTGCGATTTTGAGCGACAAACGCGCGTATCTTTCGAGTGGAAGGCGTATTCGGTCATTCGACTTGAGCCTCGACGGTAGCGTCGACGATCGCCAGTGGCAGCCAGAGCCCTGGGGGATCGCAAGCAAAAGCACGACGATTGCTGCTATCAATGGGGACCAACTCCTGCAACTCAACTTGCAAAGCAGTTCGGAGAGTTTTGCGACTGCAACGTGGCTAGGTACAACCACGCTCGAATCACTAGAGTACTCGAATGACGGGAAGAAACTCGCGTGTTTGGTGAGGGAATCTGGCGGCCAAAAAAGGGTTCGCATCATTGATACAAAGGCTGGAGAACTCGCTTGTGAGTTGGCGATCGGGGAGGCTGATTTCGCGATACTCGAATGGTCATCGGATGACAACTATATCGCTGGCCTAGTTAATCGCTTGGGAGATAGTTTGGAGATGAGTGTTTGGGATGCTACGACAGGGCAGCTGGCGACTACTTCGACGATGCCAGCTCGTATGCCAGTCGGTCAAATCACAGACCCGCAATTTCGGCACATTCAAAAAGACAACTCTTTCCAGTTTGCATTGGGTGTTTCCTTGATCCAATTCGAATGGGAGTCGCGAACCTGGAAGGAACTGCCGGCATGCAAGTTGCCTGTATTGGGGTGGGCGATCTGGCAAAGCCCAGACCAATCCCAACAAATGATATCTTACGGTTCGAGATTCCATCATTTGTTTGACTCGGCATCACGACGATTCGTTGGTGAGTTTCAGTGTCCGCATTCCAAAGTGACGTGGAGCCCAGATGGGGCGACCATCCTGTTTCATCAGCCGAATGGTACCATGATGACTTATGATGCGAGTTCGATGAATCACGAAGCGACGCTGGTTCCGTTCCTTCGAGAACATCATTGGCTGGCTTGTTCGCCAGACGGACACTATCGAGGAAGCGATGGAGTGGAATCGCTAGTCGTTTTCGTAGCCATGCATGATGATGGTTCGCAGAAAACGTACACACCAGCTGAGTTTTCTAGTCGCTTTGGGTGGCAAAACACACCCGAATCCGTTGCACTGATGGCAACAAAATGAGGAGCTTCTAGGATGGGTGAAGATACCAATCTACTTTGGACTCAAGTGTACGACGAGCTGAGAAAGCTGGCCAAGGCAAAGTTGAAGAATGAGAAGCCGGGGCAGACGCTGCAAACGACCGCGATGGTAAATGAAGTCTACCTTCGACTTCTAGTCCAAGGTCAAGATGTGCAATGGTCAAGCCGAGGCGCTTTTTTTAAGGCGGCAGCCGAGGCCATGCGGCGTATTTTGGTCGACCAAGCTCGACGAAAGAGGGCGATCAAACGTGGCGAAGGGATTCCACAACTGCAAGTAGAACCGTTCGAGTTGGCAGCGTTGGCCGTTGACTTCACCAGGTTTGATTTAGAACAAATTCTTCAGCTTGACGAAGGCCTCATCAAACTCGCAGAGTCCGAACCTTTGGCAGCCAAAGTCGTAGAGCTTCGATTTTTTGCAGAGCTAAAACAAGCGGAGGTGGCTGAAGCCCTGGATATTTCACTGCGAACCTGCGATCGGCTTTGGGCTTTCGCGCGCGCTTGGCTGTATCGGCACCTCCAAAGTGGTCAGGTAGAGAATTAGAGCTTCTGCTTGCAATTAATCTCAAATGTCCTCGGAGAGAGGTAAATCCTCGAGCGATTCCAGTCCGATGATTTCTAGAAAACGGTCCGTTGTGTAATAGTGTGATTGGTTAATTGCTTGGTTCGCCGAAGTGCGTTTCTCGATTTTGACCAATCCCTTTCGTACCAACGTACTAAGCATCGCCGCAGCTGGTTGATTCCATTGTTTCTCTATTTCTTCTCGCGTTGAGCCGGGTTGGTATGCAACCAATGACAAGCAGTCGATGGCCGCTTGGGTCAACTGTGTCTCCTTAACTTTGCCATAAAATCGATCTCGTACCAAATGAAGCTCAGGCACCAATTGCATTTGGTAGCCACCTGCGACACGCACAATGTGCATGGCTCGGTTGTTAGTGGCATAGGTCGCGTTAAGAGTGTCGATGACTTCGTCGAGTTCGGTCGCGGTGATTCCACGCAGCAGTTCCAAGAGTTTATCGATAGCGATTGGCCGGTTGTTGCTGGTGCCAAGGAACAACATGGCTTCTACGATCGTCTCTGGTGTTACGGGGACTCCATCCGACTCGGTCACATGTGGCGCATCCAGCATTTCCTCTCGGGGTGCAACGGATTCATTGAGTTCAAGTGACAAATTGACTTTATTGACGGTCTCTTCGGAGTCCGAGGTCGGAGGTAATTCGCCTGTTGCCTGTTCGATTGCGATCGCATACGCGGAGCCGAGTTCCTCTAGCGAAAATCCATCGCTTTCGACAACTTCCGGCTCTTGTGTCTCGATCAACTCAACTCGTTTCCCTCCTCTTTTTCCGAACATACGTTTTCCTCAGACTTGATGATGGTTGACTAATGACGTTGTAGCGTGGAAGGTGATTCAGCCTTAGCGTTGATTGTCCTCTCCAAAGGCGTAAGCATCCAGCCATGTTGGGCCACGCAGATAAAGAACTCCGTTGCAAAATGCTGGATGCGAAAAGATTTCGCCAGCCTCTTGCAGGGGCTGAAAGCGGCCGAGTTCTGAGATTCCATTCGAGTCGATTCGAAACAAAATCTGCGTGCCATTGCCTGTGCAGACCCAAACACGATCTTCGTCCACGATCAACGAGCAGTACTTCTGCAATGCAACGTCTGAAAACCGTGCCACTTCTCTGAGCTGGTCCAGCGGATCGAGAACGATTAAGTCTCGGTCGACTCCAACGACCCAATTCCCAACTCGGACCGGCGATTGCGAATCTCCGCTGAGCAATTCGGAGGTGGCTTCAAGTTGCAAGAACATGGGGTACTGCCCCTGAGCAGGCTGCTGTTCTGGACGAATTGAGTAGACTCTCGCGCCATTGTTTTCGGTGACAACAAATATCTTGCCTTGAACAATAACTGGTGCAGGGACGTTGAAGTCTTTTGCAACCTCAGGCTTCATTTCCCAAAGTCGCTTGCCGTCGCGTGGGGACCAGCCACCTAATGAGATGGAATCATATCCAATGAACTGCTTTTGGCCCTGGAATTCGATCGCGATGGGCGATGCGTAAGCGGCTGGGCGGCCCTTGGATCGCCAAAGTACATTGCCTGTTTTGGGTTCGAGGGCGACCCAGCTGGCTTCCAAACCACCTGCTTGCACGATCAGTTGGTTGTCAAGAATAATGGGAGAAACCGAGTAGCCCCATTGCGGTAGTTTGCCACCCAAGTCGTCGACTAAATGGCGTTTCCAAAGGGTCGTTCCTGTATCTAGATCGAGGCAGTTCAATTGACCTTGTGCTCCCAAGCAGTAGACGCAGGAATCAAAGAGGACAGGAGTGACTCGAGGCGAGTTACCGTAATCCAACTCCAGTGCGGACGGGTAAGTGAGTTTAAAGAGGGCCAGACCCGACTCCGCGTCAAGCACTTCGAACAAGTCGGACTTGTCGACCGTATCACGCGAGGAGACGACTAAAAACTCGTCTGTTGCAGCAACACCGCCGATTCCTTGGGCTGGCAGTTCATGTCTCCACAATCGTTTGGGAGCTGACCATTTCGAAGGCAAATCGGCAACATGCCCGTCGCCGGAGGCACCGCGCCATTGAGACCATGACTCGCCCGTCCTCAACAGCTGGATGGATTGATCGCTACTCGTGGCATTCCATAGTGAACGGACTAACCATTTTTTTTTTCTGTTACGGCGCCTGCTGAAGCATAAGACAGAGAGCCGTTTTTGGATTCCATGGCAGTAAGCATGTCCGATGACTCATTCATCGATTGGACGGTTGCGGTAATCTTCATTTGAACGTCAGGGCACGCCATCCCTATTAATGCAATCAATAACAAACTTCCTGTTACGACCAGACGCTTCATGTTGCTTCTCATCATTTCGCTCCTTCATAACAAATGCACAGAGTTACGTTTGAACCAAGTGCTAGGGGCGGTTGCCTTTGCTAGGCAGAAGTACTTCGGGTTTAAGAGACTCGATGACAATTGCGCTCGGTACCGATGTTGGCAACTCAATTGTCGAGCGAACACTCGTTGAGTTGTTTGAGGACTGGGCGACGCTTTCATCGAATGGTGCTCGGACACCCGTGACGGATGCGATCATGTCCGCGACTGCGGTGCGGGCAATGCTCGCGGGTATGGCATACGAAGAAACACGACCGGCGCGCGCGATGTTTAGTCCGACCACATTTCCGTAAACGTCTACCAAAGGTCCACCGCATTGGTGTGGTGCGAGCACTGAGTCGTGCTGCATAATGTTTTGGAATCCGGTGGAGCGGGAGCTGATATCGCCATTCACTTCCATCTCAGTTGGATCGAGCAACGTGTTGTTGAGGTCCATCATGCGGGCTGTCACAGGAACCTTTTT
>JANMNR010000450.1:0-7235 GCA_031368325.1 Pirellula sp. | reverse complement strand
CAGTGGGCAGTTGACAGCGAATCGCAGACTAGTTGCTAGAGGCTAGTTGCTAGGGGCTAGTTGCTAGGGGGGAAACGCAAGTTTTCAGTTGACAGTTGGCAGTTGGCAGAGAAACGCAAGTTAGGGGCTAGTTTCTTGGGGCTAGTGACTAGTGACTAGTGGATGCATAGGATGGAGTTTCGTATCCTGTTTATCCTGTCTATCCATGTTAACTAGATTGTTTTGTTACTACCCATTAGCGTCGATTTGCGGTTGAAATTGGTAGGGAATCGCAAGCTGGAGGCTAGAGGCTAGAGGCTAGTTGCTAAACGGTGTGCTTTTTGAATAGTCTAAGAAGTTTCTCAATGATTTCTGGCTCTTCTTTTAACTCAGCCAGAGGAACCAACTCTTCTTGAATCAGAATGCGGTCTAGTCTCGAACCTTGGCGAATGATGACTTTTTCTATGTCGATCCAATCTTGCGGCCTCGAAGCAAATGATTTCAATACGACTAGATCTTCCGCTGAGCAAGTTCGAATACCGCCATGGCCCGGTACTTGCCAAATACTTGATCTTGAAATTTGACGGGACTCATAGGGCAGCCCGCGTAACGATAAATCGATGCCGATTCCTTGTTTGCTTTGCAACAATGCGATTCGATTTTGTACTGCAAATGCCTCTGCATTCTCGATCCTCGCAGAAAATACTTTGAGTAGTTTTTTTACTGTTTCACGCTCGTTACCAAAATCGACCAACAACGTTGCATCGACATCCGTGTCTGTCTTGGCTCACCCCAACGCTGATAAGCTGTGCCACCAATAAAACAGTAGGGAATTTCAATTTGGTCGAGTTCGTTTCCTACCTGTACCGCGAGTTGCAGTATATTGTTCAAGCCTTCAATAACGATTCCTTTTACTTGGCTTGCTCGAGCTTTCTTCGCCATCGCATCATCCACTGCTGAAGCTCGTAAACTCCCGATTCAGGGAGGGGCTGTGCCACAGTTGCGATACCGAGAAAAGTCGCTTGTAAAGTGGCTTGCTCGTCGCTTAGTCCGCTCAACTCTTTATTGCGAATTCGCTCGAGTTCGGCGCCTGCGGATCGCCATGCCGCTATCCAGCGTTTTTCTTGTTCCGTTGGCGGATTCATTTAGGCTAGTTACTAGTTGCTAGAGGCTAGTGGCTAGTTGCTAGTGGCTAGATGCTAGTGGAGGAGTCGCAAGTTTTCAGCTTGCAGTTGGCAGTTGACCGCGAATCGCACAAGCGAACATCGATGGACAAGATGCACAGGATGGTGTTTCGTATCCTGTTTATCTTGCTTATCCATGTTAAATAGGCTGTTTTGTTACTATCCATTAGCGTCGATAGGCGGTTGAAATTGCTAGGGAATCGCAAGCTAGTTGCTAGAGGCTAGAGGCTAGAGGCTAGTTGCTAGGGGCCGAATTCGGATTCCTCTAGGACTTTTGCGAGTTGAGTCTCGATTCCTAAAGGGCGCGACCATTTTCGCATGTACTCTTCGTCCAATTCGCCTTGTACGAACAAAATGTCGGAGATGTCGCCAATGTCTCTAGGTCGGCTCGCTAAAAGCTTCAACAGAATGAGGTCTTCGGCGCTAACGAACCAAATTCTCGCGCCTTCCAGTTCCAATCGAACACGTCGCTTCATTATCGAGATCTGGAATGGAGTCTCGCTGACAAATATGTCCACGTCAATCGAATGACCGTCTGCCATGTATGTTTTAAGCTTGATGAGCGGCATCCCCCCAACTCGATCTCTCCAACCGGCAATGTATTGATCGGCAATCGTGTACTCTCGCTGCTCGATCAATGCTACGAATCGAGGCAATTGCTCCTCACTTATCGTCAACTGAAAATCAACATCGTAAGTCGGACGCGGGATCCCGTGCACTCGAACTGCTAAGCCGCCAAGGACAGCGTATTCGAATTCTCCCTGTTCGCACACACTTACCATATCCCCCAAAACTTCCTCAACCGACTTTGGCATTATTTTGCTGCTCAGTTCGTACCATGCCTGCAACCATCCGTTCGTTTCTAAGTTGGTTTTCCATCTCCAATCTCAGGAAACGACGGGATACGACGTTCGGATCGCCTTCCGTAAGCGACTTCCATGCGTTCCTGCAAAGAAAAACCGTCAATGCCAAACGCTCACTCGGGGTCATGCGACGGTATTGTTCTAGGGTTTCTTTGGACAACATTTTTTTTCTAGTGGCTAGTGGCTAGATGCTAGTGGCTAGATGCTAGGGGCTAGATGCTAGGGGCTAGATGCTCGTGGCTCGTTGCTAGATTTTTAGCTTTCTAGTTTTCTTGCTCGATGGCGGCGGATTAGGGAGGCTAACATGGCTCCCAACTGCTTCGCTTCGTCCGCGTAAATGGTGCCGGCGTCTCTCGAAAGGTACCCTACCTCGATGCCAATCAGTATCTGTGTTCTCAACTCGCCAGCCGAGCCTTTTGCTATCGTCAGAAACCTTGCTATCTCCGCGTCACTGTCTCGCTCAAATCCCTCTGCGATGTTCGACGGAATCGAAAGACCACTCCTTGTTAGCTGATCTCGGTACCCAAAATCGCTAAGCGTTTGCGTCTCTCGATATAGTGTGGCCGACAACCGTGTTGCTCGCTTCCATACCTCGAGACCTTCAAAGGACATTTTTTTGTAGAGGCTAGTGGCTAGAGGCTAGTGGCTAGTGGCTAGTGGCTGGTGGCTGGTGGCGCGGACTTCGTTCCTTTGGGTGACAGTGTTCTCTGCAACCTTACTTACGCCCATTTTCTGGTGGATGCGCCGGCTTGCTCCGAGTGCTAACTACCTTGAAACCAATGACTAAGCATAGATCAAATTCACTGGAACTCAATCCTCAAAGAAGGGGCTAGGGCTAGGGGCTAGAGGCTAGTTGCTAGTGGCTAGGGGCTAGTTCCTAGAGGAAATCATGCCGTTGCCCAGAGTCGATTCGCTTTTTGGGCCGTTTGCTCGTATTGACTAATCTGCTCTAGCGTAAACTCCTTGGCTGAGGCCGATCCCCCGGACCGTCGATACCATTGGACCGTTTTTTCGATCGTTTCGTCAAAACTCCAGGATGGCGACCACCCGAGCAGATGAAACGCTTTGTCGATCGCCAGATTCAACTTCGACGCTTCGTGCGGTGCATTTGGATCCGAACGATCTATCCACTCCCCTCCCGTATGCGACAAGATCGTTTGGACCACATCCGCTACGGATCGATTGCTCGCCAAACTGGGGCCAAAGTTAAAGCCGGAACAAAGTTGATCCGTGCTCGCTGGTGCTGGTCTTGAATCGAGCAAAAGATTTGCACCAAGCCAAAGGTAGCCCGAGAGGGGCTCCAGCACATGTTGCCATGGGCGAGTTGCATGTTTGTTTCGGACCGGAATCGGCTCACGTTTCAAAAGGGCTCGAAATACGTCCGGGACGATTCGGTCGATTGCCCAATCTCCTCCACCGATGACGTTCCCGGCTCTTGCCGAAGCAACTCTCGGACGGTCGTTGGAGGAGAAAAAGGAATTGCGATACGATGAGACTACCAACTCGGCACATCCCTTGGACGCACTATACGGATCATAGCCCCCCATCGGATCTTCTTCCCGATACGCATGCAGCCATTCGCGATTCTCATAGCATTTGTCGGTGGTCACGATGACCGTCGAACATGCATGGTCCAGGGTGCGAATCGACTCTAGAACATTTGCTGTCCCCATGACGTTGATTTCAAACGTATCGATCGGCGCTTCAAATGACAGCCGAACCAAAGGCTGCGCGGCCAAATGGAATACTGCGTCAGGCTTCACGCGCTGAAACGTCTCCCTGAGCTTGCTCAGATTTCGAACGTCACCCCTTGTGTCGGACTCTAAGTCATTCGTTAACCCAAGTTGACCGAACAACGTCTCATGTGGTTGCGGATCCAAGGCGTACCCATGGACTTTCGCTCCTAGGCGAAGCAACCACTGGCTTAGCCAGCTTCCTTTGAAACCGGTATGGCCAGTTACTAGGACAGATTTGTTTTGGTAGGCGTTTGCGAACAACGTTAATCCCTTTTGAAGTATTGAAATGCACCGACGGTTTGCGCTGGTGGTGCTGAAAAAGTAGTATTGCGAAAACAGGACACTCAACTTCTCATAACCCGGCCCACACTTCTTCCGAGGGGGAGGAGGGCGACGGGGCTAATAGTACGTGCATAAGTTTTCGAACAAAATGAATGAACATGGATGAACACGATGGACAGGATGATTTCAATTCGCTGATGGATTCACGTGCGTCGCGTGATTCATTTCGAGTTTCGGATTGCCAAAATAGATTAATAGGCTGGTTCACAGCGAATTGACGACTACGAATGCACAACAACCGGTATAGCCAGTTACTAGTACGGATTTGTATTGGTAGGCGTTTGCGAACAATGTGGCTCCCTTTTGAAGTATTGAAATGCACCGACGGTTTTCGCTGGTGGTGCTGAAAAAGTAGTATTGCGAAAACAGGGCACACAACTTCTCAAACCTCGCCCCACACTTCTTCCAAGGGGGAGGAGGGGCGAAGGGGGAAATAGTACATGCATCAGTTTTCGAACAAAGTGAATGAACATGGATGAACAGGATGGACAGGATGATTTCAATTCGCTGATGGATTCACTTGTGCCGCGTGAATCGTTTCGATTTTCGGATTGCCAAAAACGATTAATAGGCTGGTTCACAGCGAATTGACGACTACGAATGCACAACAACCGGTATGGCCAGTTACT
Organism: Pirellula sp.; assembly: GCA_031368325.1. Lineage (GTDB taxonomy): Bacteria > Planctomycetota > Planctomycetia > Pirellulales > Pirellulaceae > JBKCUI01. Next base: position 2,502 of record JANMNR010000450.1, on the reverse strand, counting down.
AGGACAGATTTGTTTTGGTAGGCTTTTGCGAACAATGTGGATCCCTTTGAAGTATTGAATTGCACCGACGGTTTGCGCTGGTGGTGCTGAAAAAGTAGTATTGCAAAAACAGGGCACACAATTTCTCATACCCCGGCCCTCACTCAGTCCGAGGGGGCGAAGGGGCTAATAGGACATGCATCAGTTTTCGAACAAGGGAATGAACATGGATGAACAAGATGGACAGGATGATTTCAATTCGCTGATGGATTCACGTGTGTCGCGTGGACCGATGCTCATATTACACGATTATTAAGACCTCGAAAGGATGTTCTCCCACCAGGACGCATTGTCTAGATACCACTGGACCGTTGCGCGAAGACCGGAAATTCGATCCTGCTTGGGTTCCCAGCCCAGTTCCTTTTTAAGTTTCGTCGCATCTATGGCATAACGAAAATCATGGCCTGGCCGATCCGCCACAAAAGTGATTAGGCTGGAGGCGGGCGGCTGGAGGCGGTAGGAAGTCACATCCGACGCTTTGCTTTTTCGGCATTCGTCTACTAACTCGCAGATCGAAACCACAAGGTCAATGTTGCGCAGTTCGTTGTTTCCGCCAATATTGTACGTCTCTCCAATGCGGCCATTACGAATGATTTGCAAAAGCGCATCGCAATGATCTTGAACATAGAGCCAGTCGCGAACATTCTCCCCTTGTCCGTAAACCGGAATCGTCTCATTTCGAAGGCACTTTACAATCACAACTGGAATCAGTTTCTCAGGAAACTGGTAGGGACCATAATTGTTGGAGCAGTTGCTTACTATGACTGGCAACCCATAGGTGTCATGCCAAGCTCTTGCTAAGTGATCCGACGAAGCTTTGCTGGCTGCATAGGGCGAATGTGGATCGTAGCGAGTCTGTTCGTTAAAGGATCCGGTAGGCCCAAGGGCCCCGTAAACCTCGTCGGTCGAAACATGAAGAAACCGGAACGAGTCCTTGGCTAAACCCGCAGTTTGCCAATACTCCTTGGCGGCGCTGAGTACGTTGAAGGTTCCGACGATGTTGGATTGGATGAACTGGCCGGGACCAGCGATCGAACGGTCGACGTGGCTTTCGGCGGCAAGATGCATGATCCAGTTTGGCTTGAACAATGCGATCGTGCGGCCAACGGCATCTGCATCGCAAATATCGCCAACAACCAAACGGTGGAGTGGATTGCTTTCGAGGTCGCGAAGCGAATCTCGGTTGCCGGCGTACGTCAGCTTGTCAAAATTAAGTACTTCATGTCCCTGCCCAACGAGCATTCGCACTAAATTCGAGCCGATAAAACCGGCACCACCCGTAACGAAAATTCGCATTTGTCTTTTAGGTTTGTGGTGGGGACGCTATCAAAAGAACGGGTTGTCGCGGGTTCTTTGCGGGACCTTGAGGAACGACTCGGCAATCTTGAGGTCTTCCTTGGTGGTGATTTTGATGTTCGTTTCTGGCCCTTCGACGCAAACCACCGGCACACCGCTTTGTTCCACAACCTGCGAGTCGTCTGTCGGTCTCCCTTTTATTTTAGCATAGGCCGTTTTCAGGATAGCCGCTTTGAATAACTGCGGTGTTTGCGCTTGCCAAAGTCCGTCACGGGCTACGGTCTCCGAAATCTGGTCGTTACTCCCACAACGTTTAACCGTCCCACGAATCGGTGAGGCAAGGATTGCGGCACCCGTTCGATCGGCTGCGGCAATTACGGCATCGAACGATTGCTTGGTCAAACAGGGCCGTGCAGCATCGTGGACACCGATCAGTTTGATCTCCGGTCGCACTTTCTCGAGAGCATTTCGAATGCTGTTGAATCGCTCTTCTCCGCCTAGGACGATCTCGACACCAAGCATGGAAAGATTGCCGGAATACTTTTCCTGAACCAGCTCCTTGTCCTCGGGCGAAATTGCCATGATGATCTGCGCCACGCGCGGATGTTCCGCAAAGAGTTGCGCGCTGTGTTGCCAAACGGGCTTGCCGGACGCCAGCGTAAAAACTTTCTTGAAATACGGATCTCGAAAACGCGTGCTCTTGCCCGCAGCAGCCAAAATGATCGCTATGTCTTTCATACCAACTCTTGTGAATTCTTTAAAGCCATCGCGGCTGCTTCGTGGTCCGTGGTGTCAGCAATAATCTTGCCGTCGCGAAGAACGATGTTCCGCCTCGCGTTTCTGGCAACAGAAAGGTCGTGTGTTACAAGGATCACTGTCAAGTTCTGCTGTTCGTTCAGTTTGCGAAACAACTCGATGACTTCACGACTGGTGCGAGAGTCCAGGTTACCGGTCGGTTCGTCCCCCATCAAAATCGACGGGGCGGTGGCGAGTGCACGGGCGATTGCCACTCGCTGTTGCTGGCCGCCGGACAATTGGCCTGGGTGGTGATCCAGTCGATCCGAAAGGCCGACCAGGGCGAGTAATTCTTTGGCTCGGTCCCGCCTCTGTTTTGCTGTTTTTGCCGCTCCATACATGAGAGGCAATTCAACGTTTTCCAGGGCTGAC
>JANMNR010000448.1:0-23670 GCA_031368325.1 Pirellula sp. | reverse complement strand
CTGCGATTTCTCGTACTTGAAATCCTTGTCCTTGCCCATAAAAAAGTCCTCTAACTTTTGTGCTTGCGTGGGATCGGTTGCTCGCAGCACAAGAGTGGTGTAATTGGATTTGCCGAGCAATGGCCCAATAACGCTCTGCTTGGACCAAACCTCCGAATCAAACGTTGTTCCCTCAGTCTTCATGATGCCAGTCACCACCAGTTCGCGAGCGTCCAACGGAATCGTATCCCCGACTTCCAATTGCTGGGGATTACGAGCCTTTGCCCTAGTTGCTGCAGAACGGTCTCCAGCCAGCTGCCTCGCGATCCCCTGGCCGAGCACCACTTCGACAAGCGGAGGCTTGTTGGGGTCAGCGGCGGGGCGGACACCTGCTGCAGAGAACCACTCTCCCCCTGGAATCAAATCGAAGTCGTGAACCTGCGCCGAAGCAACCGGATCGAAGAGCCCTCTTACCTGAAGCAGACGACGCGTCGGACTGCCCGGCACTGGTTCGGCAATCGGTAAGCTCAATACTAAATAGGATTCGCGACTGCAAAGCGGCTCTTCGTTCTTTCGCTCCACCCCGTCCTGCTGTGCAATGTCTCCCATACTTTCGAAAGCCAAATTGCTGACGGCTTCCTCGGTAGAACCTTGTGAAAGCACGATGACGTTGCAGGGATTTCCCGTTGCTTGGGCCAATCGCCGTAGTCCATTGATGAAGCCCATCAAACCGGTAAGAACCGCCGTGACTAAAACAAATGCTAAGGCCGTAAGCAGAGTGGTTCGGTAACGAACCTTCAAATTGCGAATGTTGTAGCCAATAGGAATCCTGGCAAAGTAAACCACGAGCATCATCAGACCGAAGATGCCAAACGAGACGGGTATTAGCCGCCAAGCATTTTCTAGGCTGAAGAAATACACAAAGAACTGCGAAACTAAATTCAACACGTAGACGAACCACTCGTACATAATCTATGCCACCTTTGAAAATACGTCGACAACTTTGATTTTACGTGTCGATAGAGCTGGCAAAATACTGCCCGCAAAAGCAGTTATAAATCCGATAGCAGCTCCCCACCATAACGCTCCGTCTAAAACCGGAAAACTGGAGAAAAACGCGATCGGAAACGGAATCCCACCAATGACTCGATTAACGAGAAAGTACGTCCCAATCGAACTGATGGCACCCGAAATGACACCCAACAAAATCGCCTCTCCGAGCACGAGGAAAATGATTTGGTTCGGCTGAAATCCGATCACTTTGAGGACCGCCATCTCCTTGCGACGTTCTCGCACGCTAATGCTTATCGCGTTGGAAATCACTACGGTTAGCGTGATGATAATGGCAGGGGCAAGCAAAACACGAAGTATCCAGAGCAAGTCCTTGTAGGCAGCCAAAAAGTTGGAAACTCCCGAAGAAGCAGTTTCGATTTTGACGGGCGGAGCTGAGAACATAGGGGAGTTGTCTATCTGCCCGCTCATTTTGGTGAAGGTGTCTTTGGTCGGCACTTTGACCCAGACTAGGTTCAGTGTCTTTTCTGCCAACGGGTGCGGCTTGCCCTTGCTCGCTTTATAGGCATCAAGCGACGCATTGAGATAGTCTCGATTGATGCACGTGTTGTTGTCGTAGCGACCAGGCGGAAAGGTTCCAACGATCTCACATTCCAATTCTAAATCGCGGTAGTTGATACCAAAAACCTTGATCCGATCCCCCACCTTCTTTTCGATCGCTGCCAATCTCTTTTGGCCGACGATAATTCCCTGTCGATTCTGTTCCATCGCCTTGATGGCAACATCTAGCTCAGCCCGAGGCCCAGGCTGGAGAGAGTCCAATTCGTCCATCATCGTCAGCAGCTTCTTTGGCTCCATGCAAAACGCAAAGATGAAGGTACTGAAGCCGATATTTGTCTTGTCGACACTACCGATGAAAAACTGCCAAGTCATTGAGTCCATCGGTTTTACATCGGACTCCACACGAGCCGCACCATTCTCCAGAGTCGACGCGTACGAAAAAGGGAGCTGGCTTGGGATGCTCCATTTTTCCGTTACGATTCCTTTGAAGTTCGCGGACTTTTCGGACGTTGCCATGTCGAGGAAGCCCAAAATGGACCATATCAACGTAATCACGAAAACCAATACCATTACCCCGGCGCTTGTCAACATGGACCGGACCCAGTTGCGTCGTAGGTTCTTAAGAATCAACATTAAGAATTTCATAATGGTCTCCTAACTCGCTTCGTAGAGTGCTTCGTCCGGCTGATCGACCAAACGACCTTTGTCGAGATGCTGTATTCGATCTGCACGTCTTGCCGCGCGCATATCGTGCGTCACCATGAGAATCGTCTTGTTTAATGAACGCTGCAGTGTGCCAAGCAAATCCAAAATCTCATGAGCCGATTTGGCATCCAAATCGCCGGTTGGCTCGTCAGCCACGATCAACGTTGGGTCGGTGACAATTGCTCTCGCAATCCCAACACGTTGCTGTTGGCCGCCAGAAAGCTGACTTGGCAGGTGCGAATTTCGATCATTGAGCCCAACCAAATCCAAGGCCGTCTTCACTTGTTCGCGTCGTTTTTTAGCATTCAGCGGCAGCAGCAACAGCGGTAGCTCGACGTTCTCGAACGCGGAAAGAACAGGTAGCAAATGGTAGAACTGGAACACGAATCCGACATGCTCATTGCGCCAACGAGCCAACTGCGATTCGTTCATAGTGGACACACATCGATCTCCTACCCAAATTTCGCCTTCGCTTGGAGTGTCCAGCCCTGCGATTAGATTGAGCAGCGTTGTTTTGCCTGAACCGCTTGGGCCCATTAAAGCGAGAAACTGGCCTTCTGGCACGTTCAGGTCCAAGTCGTTCAAGACATTAACCCGTTCGGCCCCTCGTTTGAAATATCGGGAAACGTGCGAAACACGAACAATTGGTTTTTCGGTCACTCGATTTTACCTTGGGAAGGGATTGAAGTGGCTTTGTAAAGGTGAACTTCGCGATCTGTCCGCCGTCGAATCCTGGCTCATTGTACTGTCAAACGGGATTTCACTGGAGCCGGCAAAAGTTTAACCCGCCACGCGATTGGTTAAAAGACAAAGCTATTCCTGGGCACCGCACGCCGCTGCCCCATCAACAAAGATTTAAAGGTAAGTGGGTTCTGCCTTGAACCAATAAAACAACTCTTGCCGCTGCTCGGTTGAAAAGTGGCTTAGCGGCTAGTGCTGCACGTCGCTCTCAGCGGATTAATTATTTATTCGGGGGTGCTAAAGAATACTACGATCGCACTCATTTCGGGCTTGAGGTACATCCCTTGCTCCTCGTCGGGTACTCGAACGGCAACACGAACTGGAACGGCGCCCTTGGCTCGGTCGGCGATCGGCATGAGTCGCGAAACAGTCCCCTTATAAACTCTCTTCGGGAACGCTTCGGATCGCACTTCGCATTGCTGATTGACAAAAACTTTGGAAACGTCGCGCTCTTGAATATTGAGATCAATTTCCAAATCGGACAAGTCGGCGATGTCGCAAACGCTGGTCGAGCCACTGAAGGCAACCGGATTCACTAGGTTTCCCTTTTCAGCGTTCTTTTTCAATATTGTCCCAGAGATGGGTGCTCTCAACGTACAGTTGTCTAGTCGCCATTGAGACTTGGCCAAATTGGCTTCTGCCTGGATTACCGCCGCTTCCGCCATGGAGATCCGCTCCTTGCGAGGCCCCTCCTACATCATGTCCAGCGATTGCCGCAGCTTCTCAATCCGCTTTCGAGTGCTAAAGAAACTGCTCTGCGCTTGCTCAAATTCTGTCATGGATACCGAGTTGGTTTTCAACGCTTCCTTAAGTCGTTTGTATTGGGACTCAAGTTGAGATACCACCTCTTCCTGTTCTTGAAGGTCCGCCGTAGCCCCCGCAATTTCCTGAGGTCGTGCACCTGTTTTCAGCTCGGCTAGCTCCGCCTTGTTCCGCATCAATACTCCACGCATCTGCTCCACATCAGCTTGATACTCCGTCCTCTCTACTTCCGCCAACACCTCACCTTGAACCACGCGCCGTCCCTCTTCGATGTTGAGGCTCAAAATGCGACCACTGACCTGAGGGCTGACTAAAACTTGGTGCTTGGCGATAACGTAACCTCTCGATTCCAAAGCGATTGGATTCACCGCGGCAGGTTTTTCGGTTCCCGATACTTTGGGTAAAGCATTTGAGTCGGATTTTGTGGCAGGAGAATCTTGTTTTGAAGTCGCTGCGCCAGACGCGACTTGTGTTGTTCGCTCCGCGCGGGTTTCTTCACTAGATCTTTCAAAACCGATGAACGTCATCAATCGATCATCGCGATAAACCAACCATCCGCACAAGATCGTCAACACAATAGAAACGAGCCAGGGAACCTTGCTGCCGGTCCGCTGGCTATCAAGTCGATCCTCTTTTGCGATCTTCAGTGACCGTACACGATCATCCAAAGAGAGGGGATTTTCCTGCTTAGAATCTCTATTTTTCAACGACACGGATGGAGTGTTTTGAGAGCTCAATGGAACAGCCAATCCTCAATCAGACGTAATAAAACCAGGCAATAACACTTTATTGTAGTAAACCGTTGCTTTGGTTGACATACGCTCCAGTTAGGAAACTGGATGGATCGCCCGCAAGGGGTAAAGCAAAATCAAGTCGCCAAGCTCGCGTACTTTTTCGAAAGCATGTTTCTTGGCCAGGCGAAACCGAGCCCCTTACCCGCCAGCAGCTCCGTTGGAACAACTCCGCCCAGGATATGAAACATGGGGCGGTACAATGACTCCCAATCCTTGTTTCCAGCAGGGCAATATTGACGACCATTCCCTTCCACTGCGGTCACACCAAAAATTCGCGAAGCCAACGCAGCTGACGTCAGGAACGACGCACCCACACAGGTTAAATCTTGAACGTAAATCTTCATCCCGTAGTGTTTCGCTGCCGCTGCGTACAACAACGAGTCGCTGATACCTTTGCATGCTTTGAGTGCGACGCCAGAGTAGCCCTGTTGCTTTGCGAATACGAGCGAGTCGACGTCGGTCAGAGACTCGTCGATTACCACTGGCTTGAGACGGCTAACGCGGTGCATAGTCACTTCTTTGCGTGCCCGGAGATCGCGTTGCATGGGTTGCTCGATGTAATGGAGCTTTTGCGTCGAATCCTTGGATAGCCGATCCAGGCGTTCCAGGAAATCAATCACATAGTCTTCGTTCTCGCACGCTTCGTTAAAGTCGATGGAGTAAGACCAATTTCGAGTTGGCGCACATCGCATCGCAATCCGATCAATTTCGAAAACTCGCCCAACGTCGGCATCGAGATCCTGGCCTGTGATCTTGACTTTGAGGTGCGACAGTTGCTGTTTGTTGATCCATTCCTCTAATGTCTCAGGCAGCCCGTCGCCGACCTTGCGATTTAGATCTGCGGCGGACAACGGGTCTAGCGATCCGACCAAGTGATACAGGTTCAAGGTCGAGGACGGTTTTGGAAGAACCGAGTCGCTAAAATGCTTTCCAATGAAGTCTTCTCCCAACCAAGGCGAAAGATCCGAACCAATAATCTCAGGTGTTAACAAGTTAAAGCAGTTGGTATTGTGCATGCGGCCAAATGCATCATGCAACGCAATATCGGTACTGGACATCGCCAAAGCGATCGCCAAATCTGGAATAGGCTCTGTCAACTTCATTGCGGCGGCTAAATCGATCGCCAATTGTTTTGCAATCACCTTAAGCTGTACGGCCAATGCAATCGGATGGAGAGCCGGGTCCAGGGTCGTTGCGGCTTGTGCGATTTTTTCCGCCAGCCCGATGACAATACGTAAAACTTGTTCTGGTGTTAGGACTTTGCTCGGCCAAGCCCAAGCGGTACCCATGGTCATTTCCCCCATTCCATAGGCAACTTTCTTTTTGCTTTTGTCCTCAAGCGTTAACGTCGTTCGGAAAACTGTGACATCCTTGACGACCCGGCCACCGAATTTCAAAGGAGATCGATAGATAAAGGGAAACTTTTCGAATTCGACTTCGGTAACGGAGATCTTCGTATGCTTCGACATGATAAATGGGGTAAGGCAGACAATGGAGGAGAGCGACTGGTCACTTGGATAGCATACGGCCCCGGAATAGTGCTTCGAAACCCCTAATGCTAGGAAATTCCGGGCTGGACGCAATTCTGCCAAAATCGTACAAGTCGAATTTGGGTACCCGTTTTGCCGCATTAACCCAATCAACCAACCTTATGTCCACTGCATCCGAACAGCGAATTCGGCACGTAGCTATCGTGCTCCAAAGCTTAGATGCCTCCACTTCGCGTGGGCTTTTGGGGCAGCTTCCCCCCGCCCAAAGCAAACTTGTTCGTCAGGCCATGGTCCAGATGGGAACCGTTACGCCACAAGAACGCGAGGCTGCCTTCCAATCGATGCACGGGCTGCTTAAAGCGTTCAATGTTCAAGCGAGTTCCGTCCGGTCTCCGTCCAAAGAGCCTGAGTCGCCAGCTGCCGCCCTGCTCGCATCTCATCAAAGGCAATTGAGCGATCATGTTGAGCTCAGTTCGCAAGCTGTTGCCGCGGAGCAAAGTCAACCAGATTGGCAATCGAATTTCGCAGGCCACGCCAGCTCGAATGCTCCAGATCATTGGCGGCATATGCCAGCCGAAGCTCTGGCTGAAATCCTGCAGGGAGAACGTCCAATTGTTATTGCTACTGTCATGAATCAGGTATCTGTTGCTCGAGCAACCGCGATTGCGCAAGCGTTGCCGATGCACACTGCCGCCACGACGCTTGCCGCGCTGCCACACTTGCACCTAACGGATGCAGCGGTTCTTGAGGATATTCAACTGGAACTCGAACGAAAAATCGGGCAGTATCAATCACCGAAACAAGCCAACGAAGAGGGGCTCACAAAGCTCAAGGCGATTTTGGCTTGCATGCCCGTTGTTCAGCAGGAAACTTGGACAAACGCAATCGGCCAATCCAATCCCGTTCTTGCGGCTAAAATGGGTTGGAATACTCGGTCGAGCCAATCCGCCAGCGGAGCGTATGCCTCGCTTTCGCCAGGAGCAACCATTTCCTCCGGTGCGTCGCTTTCATCGCCTATCGCGTCTGTTGTTCAACGAAACCAATCCGCTCGATCGACCAGCGAAGATATCTTCGACGAGTCAATGATCTTGCCGTTTGTTCAGAATTCTAGCGTGTCTTCGGTTTCTCCGGAATCGATCAAGATGCCGGAGGTTTCCGAACCAACAATTGCGCCGACGTCTGCCGGAGTGAGTCGCGATAAAGCAGTTAGCAAGAAAGCCATCGAGGAGTTGTTGCAGCTGTCGGATCGAGATTTCGTCGCTGTTTTGCACGCATGCCCACCGCAGATCGTTTTGCTTGCGCTAACGGGGGCCTCCACGGCGTTTGTCGCGCGAGTTGAGCGACTGGTGCCGGCCAAGGACGTAAAGCGATTGAGGGATCGGCTTCACCGCCAGGGCCCGCTCCAATTGCGCGACATCGATGATGCACAAACACACATTTTGGAAACATCAATGAAGCTGTTAGCAAGCGGAGTTATTGGTGCAGCCGCGAGTGTCACGTTTATGGCGGCAGCCTAAAAGGATCAGAATCATGGCCAGCGTCCTTAAGTCCAAATCGTTCAGTCTTGGCACAAACACCGCGCAAACCGAGGTTTTCAACTGGGAGGACGTGGCTACTCGGGCAAAACAGTACATTGAAACGGTTCGTGAGCAAGCTCAGCAGTTACTGCGAGACAGCCAGCTTGAGTGCACCAGAATGCAGGCTCAAGCCAAAGAGGAAGGGACCCGTCTTGGTGAGAGCCACGTTGAGCGATTGGCAATGCAAATGGCTGGACAGATTGCCGAGAAACGTGTTCAGGAAGCAGCCCAGAGTGTCAAGTCGCTGTGCGAAGATCTAGAGGCGGCAACCCAGCAGTGGTTGAGGCAGTGGCAACATGAAACGATCACGCTGGCAATCGGTATCTCGGAAAAGATACTTGCCAGGCAGATCGAATCCGACCCTTCCATATTGATTTCATGGATTGAAGACTCCGTTCGATTGATTCAAGGCCAACGGCAGATCTTGCTTCGAATTCATCCCGAGGATGCGCAACGGCTTTCCACCGCGCTTTCGGATCTCGTCGACGACATGAAACCCTCGGTGGAAATCCAAGTTGTTGAGGATGTTGCTGTTGGCAAATTTGGTGTCATCTTGCAAACCCCCGATACGACGATCGATCGATCGCTCCAAATGCAACTCAAACGATTAGTGGAAGAATTGCAGTAGTTATGTCCGAACCAAGCCGTATCCAATCGCTTGTCAACTCGTTCCCAAGCATTCCTCGCAGTAAGCATTGGAATCATTGCTTGCAACGCATTGTGCCGTACGGTATCAACGGTCGAGTACGGAGCATTCGAGGCACGACGGTCGTGGTCGATGGTTTGCCGGTACCAGTTGGCGCGCTCGTTCGCATTCTGCGCCGTAATCAAGAATCCGTCCAAGCAGAGGTGATCGGCTTTGACGCGGGTAGAACGATCCTCGCACCTCTGGATAACTTTGATGGTGTCGGACAAGGGGACACGGTGGAGCTGTTTCAAACATATCGGTCCGTCAATGTTTGCCCAGAACTGATTGGGCGCGTTCTCGATGCTACGGGAACACCTATGGATGACGGCCCTCCGTTGTCGTTTGGGATCAAGATGCCGTGCGATGCGGCTCCTGTTCCTGCATTAACTCGCCCGCCCATCGACAAAATTTTGCCGACACAAGTGCGCGCGATCGATTCATTTCTGACAATAGGCTTTGGGCAACGCGTTGGAATCTTCGCAGGGTCGGGTGTTGGTAAAAGTACACTGCTCGGGATGTTGGCTCGAGGCACGGAGACCGATTGTGTCGTAATAGCTCTCATCGGCGAACGAGGGCGAGAGGTGCGAGAATTTCTTGATCGCGACTTGGGTGAAGAAGGCCGCAAGAAATGCGTTACTGTTGTTGCGACCAGCGATCAACCCGCGCCCAAGCGAATCCTCGCCGCAAAAACGGCAACCGCCATTGCTGAATCGATGCGCGACCAAGGAAAGAACGTGCTTCTGCTCATGGACTCTGTTACTCGTTTTGCCATGGCGCAGCGTGAAATTGGATTGGCTGCCGGCGAGGTACCCACGACGCGCGGTTATCCACCCAGTGTCTTCGCCATGCTCCCGCAGCTCGTTGAACGAACCGGTATCAACCAAAGAGGCAGCATCACAGCGCTCTACACTGTCCTCGTCGAAGGAGACGACGCGAATGAACCGATCAGTGACGCCCTTCGCGGCTTGCTCGATGGGCACATCCACTTGTCACGTAGTATTGCCGCCCGAGGCCGCTATCCAGCGATCGATGTACTGCCAAGCTTGAGCCGATTGCAGTCGCAATTGATCTCGCGGGAAATGCGACTGACTGCGGACACGATCCGAAGCATGATGGCCGTATACAAAGAAAACGAAGACTTGATCAACATCGGCGCATATCAAAAGGGGAGCAGTCCACTAATTGATCGCGCGATCCAACTGAGACCGGCTATCGAAGCCTTCTTGGCGCAGGAACAACACGAACTGATTCCCTGGAAACGAAGCGTGGACGACTTGACCAAGCTAGCGGCGGTTGCAAATGCCGCGGCCACGCCAAGCGTTTCGGCTCAAACAGCCAGTGGCAATGCGTTTACTAACGGAATCCCAGGATCGCGAGCCGCGTAAGGGACTATGGCAAAATTTCGCTTAGCCACTCTGCTCAAAATTCGCGAACGCGATCGCGATTTGGCCGCCAAAGCGGTCCAGGATGTTCGGCTAGCCATCGAACGACTTGACGAAGCGCAAAAAGAGATTGACGAATCGAATCGACTGATGAACGACGCTCGAAAACAATCCAGTTTTGGTGCAATCAATCTTCATCAGATCTTGGACGCCCAACGCTATCAAATGGTCCTATCAGCCCAGTCAGCCCAAATCGCCGACCATAAAGGCAAGCTAAATCAAGAGCTGGAACGTCGCCAGTTTGCGTTGGTCCAAAGTCAGAAGGCGGTTAAATCTTTAGAAAAACTTAGAGATCAACGCTTGGAAGCTGCCGATGTTCAAGCGTTAGCGAAACAACAAGAACGTCTGGACGAATGGTCCAGTATTCGACACGCGATGAGCTCTATCCACAAGGGCAGCCAGTCGCCGAATGACTCGAATACCTAACCTTCCAGGTGAATGATTTTCCTCGCTTGAAAGTGCTAAATAATGTTTCGGTTCGTTCAGCCCGCCAAGCTGTATCGAAGCAGGATAAAAAATCTAGAGTGGCTTAGGGAGCTGCACGGGACGGTTTGCGCCGATTTGCTCGCTCATCTTCTGTCACGCCAAACAACTTTATAAGCAGTCGGAATTGCAATGAAAAAACTAGTCGGGATTTTCTTATGGTTTTGTGCGGCAAGTGTGTTAGCACAAATCTGCATCGTCGGACTCGCTGCTCTCAATGGCAATTTTAGCCGCCAAACCCTCTCGCAAGTTATCGGCTTGATGAACGGCATCGACATCCAAACCAAACGACTTGAGTCCGCGTTGATCAACGCGCGCGACACCCCAACGCCAAGTTATGAAGACGTGCTCCAAGCAAAGACCAATGCTGAACTGCAACTGAACAGTCGCACTCGAGCACTCGACCGACTCCAACGCCAGCTCGACGATACGAGAAGCGAGCTTCAAAAAAAGATCGAGGATTTCGATGAACGCAGACAGCAGTTTGAGCTCAAGTTGGAACAAATGCGAACAGGTAGTCAAAACGACAGCTTGAAGGAAACCCAAAAAATTCTGGAGAACATGGCGCCCGAAGAAGTGAAAAAGCAGTTGGTCATGATGCTGTTAAAAGATGAATTATCAGATGTTGTATCGATTATTCGAGGTTTTCCGCCGAATATACAGAAGAAGGTTTTAGCTGAGTTTACCGAAACAGCAGATGTTGAGATGCTAGCAAAGGTGCTTGCCGAGATCCGCCGCGTTGGACCAATCAATCCAATCGATCAAGCTTCAAAACCGAATTAGCTAAAGTGAGACCCTAAAAAGAGTTCGTCTTGCTAGCTCCCGATCAAGTTAGTCGTATAACAAGGAACGAACTCGATGCCAATCGACACATCCATCAATCGAGCTTCGCCCTCTGATTCGACATCGGCCTTCGTTCGCAAAAAGTCAAATACGGAAGCAATAGAAGTTAGCAAGCTTTCGTTCTTCGATGAGCTGCTCAGCATTAGCCAATTCGCGTCTACAATTCCTAATGCCCCCGCGCTTCCGCCTTTACTCCCCCTTGCGTCCGAGGGGACGCAATCTAGTGAATCGCACTCCGAGACAGTAGACAAAGCATCCGGCGAAAAGCCCGACGAAGACGATCCAATTGATGATGCTTCGGAAGTCGCAACGGTCCAGCTGATCGTCCCGCAACAGGCAGCAATCCAACCGACGATTCAAACGCCCCATTCAGACGTTAAGTCGAACAAGCCCAAACCGGCCTCGCCCATTCAAGGGACAGCGAAACGCGATCAGGTTCAACAAGGAGGGACGCAAGACGCATCTGATGCATCCAATTCCATTAAGTCGGACGTTCAAGCGAGTAACGAAGAAGTAAACACGGACCTTCAAAACCTGCAGGCTTTGGATTTGCAGTCGGAGGTCGATAGCAACGTAGCAGGGGACTCGCTGCCGAGCGGCATAGATGCCCAAGGCGATGAGGACGAAGGCAGGGAACCGGAACTCTCTACGGACGACCCAAACAAATCCCAACCTATTCGAAAAGGGAGAGCGTCATCAGACGCCTCCGAGGACAACCGTGATGAATCGAATACGGGCCCGGACATCTCGTCCTTAACGCCGGTCCAAAGCGAAGGCAAAGACGTAACGGGCAAGAATACGAAAGATTTACAACCGAACGCCGAGCAAGTAGAGCAAACAAATCAGTTCGATGATGCGGCAATCGATGCCGACCAACCTCGTAATAGACGATCGGAACGACTTGCCGAGCTGGCTTCGAGCAGCGATTCGTCATCAGACGAACGGGACCAATCGTCGGATACGTCTCTATCACTCGATTCCAGTGGTACCACCGCCGCAAACGGAATCGAAAGGGAGGCAAGTTTTATTTCCGCGACAACCGTCGCAACTCCGCTGCCACCTGCAACAACAATTACGCCTAACTTATCTCCTGGAATACCAAACCTCAATACACTCAGTAACACTTCCGCCAGCCCATCGACGAACGCTCGGTCGGCCACAGATGGCGTTTCCGCGGTTACTGCATCTGCGACAGGTAGTGGCTCTCAAACCAGCGCGGCCATTTCGACCATTTCGGGAACAACGCCAACTTCCTCTCGGCCCGGTGCGCCCCCCAGCGAAGTGGCACGAAGCAACTCCGGGACGCAAATCAGTGCTTACCAAGAAGGGAAACTAGTTCAACGCGTTTTGCGAGGTGTTGAACAATTGGCCAACGGAGGAGGTCAAGTTCGATTGCGTTTACACCCTGCCGAACTTGGCTCCTTGCAAATCTCGCTCAAGGTAGAAGCTGGACAGGTGTCCGCGAAACTAGAAGTCGAGAATGCGACAGCCCGCGATGCGCTTTTGAACAATGTTCAGACACTCAAGGATCGACTGGCAGAACAAGGAATCAAAGTCGCTTCGTTTGAAGTCGACGTCAGTACCGATTCGAGCGGGTCGGGAACTGCCAATTCTAGCTTCCAAGGAGACGGACGCTCGAATGGTCAAGCGTATCGGGACAACGCCGAGAGCCGCTTCGCCCTACAAAACAATACTCGGCGAACCGATGACACAAATCCACCAGCCAGAACTCAACCCGCGGCATGGACAAGGAATACCGGTTCCCTTGACTTAACGGTATAGAGGTAGCAGGCTATAGTAGCAACGTTTTTCCGGACTCTCGTTTCAAGACTCGTGAATCGAGAATCGCAATCAGATATCTGAGATTGCGTGTTTATGGGGGCCCGAACGAGATTGCGGTTTGGCTTACACATTACTATTTCCATTGCTCAACCTCCTGAAGCGATTCCGTGACCAATCCCTCCGCACCTTCACTCATTCATCCCACTGCGCTGGCTGTGAGTGAGGCATTGGCAAAAGCGGCTATTGAGGGATCATGGCGGCAGTATGATGGGCCAAAACTTGCTAGCCTACGGGCTTTACTGTCTGAGTCTCTAAACAGCAAACACGTGCGGTTGGTTTGTTCTGGAACATTCGCGGTCGAGTTGGCTATCCGTTCGCTGCAATTGTCCGCCAATGCGGAAGTGCTTTTGGCCGGCTATGACTTCCCAGGAAATTTTCGAGCCATACAAGATGCGGGAGCAACCGTCTGTCTTTGCGATGTGGCAGATCATAATTGGGTTACCACAGTGGATTTGCTTAAACAAACTGTTGGACCGAACACCAAAGCCATCGTCGTCTCTCATTTGCACGGAGCCCTCGCCCCGATGTCCGCGATTTGTCAATGGGCAAAGCAAAGCGGACTATTTGTCATCGAGGACGCGTGCCAAGTGCACGGAGCTTTTATCGACGGCAAGCCTGCCGGCTCCTGGGGCGACTTAGGTGTTTTTAGCTTCGGCGGAAGCAAACTCATCGCCGCAGGCCGCGGGGGTGCCATTGTGACCAACGAGGATCGATACGCCCAACGCATGACAGTATTCTGTGAACGAGGCAACGACTCCTTCGCGCTCTCCGAGTTGCAAGCAGCTGTTATCCTGCCGCAATACGCTTGGTTGCCATGCGACCATGCCCGGCGACTGGACGCCGCGTTGAAGTTGAAGAAGCTGTTTTCGCGATTCGAATGGCTGACCCCATGTCCATTTCAAACGATTGAACCGATCGACCAGACCGCATTCTATAAAGTCGGCCTGCAGGTCGATCCGTCTATTCTGGATTCGGCTCGGGTGCAACAATTTGTTCAGTCGAATGCAAGCCATGTCGAAAGGCCACTCGCATTGGCTAGGGATTGGATTTTGCGAATTTTGGCAGATCACCAAGCGGCGAACGGCCAGCCGATCGAAATAGGGGCAGGGTTCAAAGGCTTCGTGCGACGTTCCGGAAACCGGTGTAGGAAACCGGTACCTCTTCCAAACAGTCAAATCGCAGCCGACTCCACTTTGGTGCTACATCACAGTCATCTTCTAGACCCATTAACGGGCGAAACCACCATCGATCGCATCCATTCCGCGTTCGATTCCATCCATGCGGAGATTTTGCATTGAGGATTTTATTGACGAATGACGACGGCATCGATGCCGAGGGTTTGCAATCGCTGGCCCGAATTCTGGAGACGAAAGCGGAGTGCTTCGTAGTTGCGCCGGATGCTGGACGCAGTTGCTGCAGTCATGGCGTCACCACCGGATCAGCTTTGACGGTCATTTCGGTGCAAAAAAATCAATGGTCGGTATCAGGTACGCCGGCTGATTGCGTCCGCGTCGGATTGTTGGGCTTAAATTTGAAACCGGATTTGGTCGTCTCCGGAGTCAATCATGGGGGCAATTTAGGAGTCGATATCCTGTACAGCGGGACGGCGGCAGGCGCTAGAGAAGCGAGCCTTTTCGGGCTTCCGTCCGTCGCGGTTTCCCAATACATGCGACGCGACTTAGAACGCGATTGGAATGTCAATGCCGCGCGAGCGGCCTTTGTTATCGAAAATATTTTGGCAATGGGCAAGCTTGTGGATGGATTTTGGAATGCCAATTTACCGGCATTACCTATTGACCATCTGGCCCTCGATTTTCCGATTTCACGGTGCAAGCCGGAACCACAACCGCTTGCCTTTTCGTTTGAAACCGTCACCGAAGGCCACTATGATCTCCAGGAATCCCTGGGAATTTCCGATGATGGCTCGCGTTCGGCATTGGTTTACAGGAGCAATTACCAGACGCGGCCCCGCAGCCAGGGGACAGATGTTGATCTGTGTTTCAACGGGCATGCGACCATTTCTTGGTTCCCAACAGCTGAGGTAGTGAGCGGATTGGACAATTAAAGTCAACCCAGGATCACCGTTGACCACTGCTCGCAGGACTTTGTAAAATACTAGGTCCACTTTAGAAAGCAAAACATGCGAATGCCAAAAACACTGATGCAAATAGCCGCGACAATCGCCCTTGTTCTTTGCGTGCCATTGTTCGCTATGGCTGATGGCGAAAAGGGGAAAGCCAGCAAACCCAAGACCGCCGGTGGATTTGGGGGCGGGCTAGGCTTGGATTTCGGTGCCCAGGCAACAGGAAATCCATGGGAGTTCTCGGCCACGTATGAGGCCGAAGAGGGAGGAACTCGTGGGCGAGTCTCGCTCAATGTGAAACTCGAAGATGGCCATCATATCTTCTCAACAACACAACCCCCTGGCGGACCCTCTGCAACAGTCATTACGCTGAGTAGCTCTGGCGCAAAGCTTGCTGGCCCTTTTACTCCCGACACGTCCTACGATGTTATGATGGATGTGCTGGGATTCGAGGGGCTGCGGGTGGAACAACACCACGATGCTGTCATTTGGACAGCACCGGTCACTTTCGAACCGACACTAGGTCAAACCCCTATCGCTCTTGCGCTCAAAATCGATGGCCAAGTTTGCAGAGAATCGTGCATCCCCATCCGCGGTGAACAAGTAAAAGCCGAGTTCAAAGGATTTTATGCTTCTGCAAAAACTGCGGCCGCCAACGGACCTTTTCGCGAGCCGGAAAGTCCCGTTAGCTGGTCCGTTTCGATCGACCGCTCGTCTGCAAAACCGGGGGAAAAGCTGAATCTTATTTTGACCGCCAAGCCGGATCCAGAGTTCCATATCTACAAGTACGATCCGATGGATCCGACCACGGATTCTCGCACTTTGCTCACGATCAATAACAAAGCCGGTATACAAGCTGGTACACCGGTGACCAACAGCAAGGTGATACACAAAGATCTGGGGGGTGGCGAAGAGGTCGACTATTACGATGGCGACGTTACTTGGAAGATCCCTCTGACCGTGCCCGAAATGGCAAAAGACGGTATCTACCTGCTGAAGGGACTTATTGGTTACCAAGCGTGCACGGACGGTTCATGCGACCAACCACGCGGAGCCAGCTTTCAAGTGGAATTGTCGGTAGGTCCCAAATCGAATTCACAACCCGTAAACGCAGTTTTGACTGCAGTTCCATTCACGCAAGTCGCAGAATCGCCAAGCCTCTCAAAGTGGATTGACGGTTCGAAGATCAAACTGACTCTTTCTGCAGCTGAAATTCTGTCAAAGTTTTGCTTGGCCATGTTGGGCGGGTTGATATTGAACTTCATGCCATGCGTGTTACCTGTCATTGGTCTCAAGGTTCTGGGGTTCGTCAGCGAAGCGGGCGGAGACCGACGCAAGTCGTCGATGTTGACTTTGACTTATGCTGCCGGAATTGTTTCCTTGATCTTGGGTCTTGGTGTTCTCAGCGTGACAGTCAGGGAGTACACCGGGGCTGCATTCGGTTGGGGGGAGCAGTTCGGCGCGATTCAGTTTCGTATCTTAATCACGGCATTTATGTTTTCGTTGGCCCTTAGTTTTCTTGGCGTATGGGAAATTCCCATACCTGGCTTTGCGATGAGCAAGACAAGTACAGAGCTTTCCAATCGCGAAGGATTCCTGGGGGCATTCTACAAGGGTCTAATCACCACACTGCTCGCAACACCATGTAGCGCCCCGTTTCTGGGAGGAGTTTTTCTCGTTGCGCTCACGCAACCCGCTTGGGTAGTCTTGCTCATTTTCGCGGGTGTAGGATTGGGCATGTCGCTGCCATATCTCGCGGTGGCCGCACAGCCATCGATGCTGTCGTTCTTGCCAAAGCCCGGACCATGGATGGAAACGTTCAAGGAAGCGTTAGCATTCCCCATGTTGCTATCGGTCGTGTTTTTGGTCAGTGGTTTTCTGGACCAAGATCGAATGGCGATGCTGTCTTCGTTGATGTTTGTTTGGTTCGGTTGCTGGATGGTAGGTCGCGTGCCTGCGTGGGCAGAGGCTAGCACCAAGCTTCGTAGTTGGGCGATAGCAGCAACGGTAGCAGCCGCTGGAACCATTGGCTCATTTTATTATCTGCAACCCTCGCAACATCAGCTCGCATGGCAAGTGTACGACGAGGCTAAATTGGATGCGATGGTGGCTGAGGGAAAGACGGTTATGATTGACTTCACCGCCAATTGGTGTCAAAACTGCAAAGTGAACTTAATCACAGCCATTGAGACCAAAAAGGTCAAAGAGCTTGTAGAGGCCGACAATATCGTCCCAATGGTCGCCGATTTTACGAATTACCCCCCTGCTCTTAAGGCAAAACTGAGTGAGCTCAATAGTGTCTCAATACCTCTCTTAGCGATATACTCCGGCGGAGACTCGGAGCATCCGAGAGTTCTTCGAGATCTCATCACAGAATCACAGCTAGTGGAAGCCCTAAAAGAGGCCGGACCAAGCAAAGATATGGCCAGTCGACCGACGGCCACAGGTGCTAGCTCCAATCAACTCGTACAATAACACCAGGATCAGGCGGCATGGAAAGCGTAGAACTCCAATCAACGCGAACACAGATCATAGACTATCTCCGAAAAGTCTGCGGTGGCTCACCACAGGGTAAAGACTCGTTGGCCATGATAGGCATCGATTCAGTAGCCATGGCAGAGCTGACCTTTGAACTCGAGAAGCGGTTCTCAATCAAGATCGATGACGACATCCTCGACGTGGACTCCGTAGATGAGCTGGTTCAGTACGTAGTCACACGAAAAACTGCCCCTAATGTTTGACTCCATGAATTCCGTGAGGCAATCTTGCAGAGAGTGACTAAGCGTAAGGTGCATATGGCAAGAAGTTGAAAACGAGCCAATGCATTTGAATCGCATGGGAGCAAAGCCATGTCTCCGAACGAGTACCAACGAACATTTGCAAGTCAATCCGTCAGTGCCCCCATTTTCTGCCCATGTGTAATCAGAGTTCTGTTTAGGTAACAGAAATGGGTAAGGTGTCGCCGTGCTGCTTCCGGAAGGGAGAGACTGTTCAGCGAGCTTTGCGGTCGGTTGTCGTTGTAGTCTTCTTGCGAAGCTCCTGACGAAGGCCGCGCGTGAGCAGCGTTGGCGAACTCCGGGCTACGCGATCGGTCGGGCACCAAAGGCGTCGATAAGTCGAAAACTGTCGCGTCGTTTTGTTGGTTGACTCTCGTGTTTTGCTCGAAGTACCAATAACGCCCGATGAACCAGCAGCGGCAAAAACAATACTCAACAATCTAAGCGATTGGTCCGCTGCGTGGGGCCATCGGGCTGCTTGGATTCTATTGTTTCTCTGTCCATGTTCCCGACTAACCGGCGAGTTACGCAAACGATTAAGGCAGTTGCCGTGACATGAACGATCTAGAAGGTTCTTCGGTGGCTTGGGGGGAGGTCATAGGCTTTCCGTTGCAAGGCCGTTAAATGGACTGCTGCGCCGTTGGCTGCGCGTCAAACGAGGAACTTTTGGTGCATCCCTACCCCCTTCTTCATGTCAACGACATCATTTCGAGAATCTAGCTCAACTAGGAAATGCTTTCCATCCGACATCCACAATTGATCTCCAACCTATTCTTTCATTTCTTCATGCGCATGGATGTGCAGAATCGCGACACATCCCATGCTTTCCAATTTCATCCAAAAACCCCTCGGTATCGTGACGATCTTGGGTGCTGCAGTGGGTGGACCGTATGCCGCGTTCGAAACCGACATAGGGACTCAATTGCGCCAAGCACTGGCTAGTCGGATGACCCAGTCACCAAGCCAGGCTAATGCAGTCCTACAATCGGAACCGAGCGATCCGTACTCGTTGGTGTCTTCCAACACCCAATACCAAGCCCCGAATGGTGCTCCACCTCAAGCCTCTTCTTGGAGTCAAAATGACTCGTATCGTGATAGCAGCGGAAACACTAATGGCTATGCGCCCGCTTCGCCAACAATCCAGAATTACCCGCAAAACTATGCGCTCAATGGTCATGTTGTTTCGACGGTTTATGGGCCAGCTACCGTCCAACCGATTGGTCCGCCGTTGCCATATAACGGAAACCACAATCCGTACCAACAATCGAGTCCATCTATTGAAAGCAGACTAGGGCCATCCAAAGTTGTTTCCGGCAGGACGGATCAGCTTTGGGACTACACCATTGGAACACCAACACTAAATCAGATTCAGCAACAGCCCAATACTGCCCTAGGGGGTGGAACGGTAAACGACCTGCGAGAGCTGCTGCGGTTTGACATCGTTCCAGGCTGGTTGCCGCAACGCTTTTCACGCGTTTCGACGGTTACTTCCAACGTTCAAATGGACGGCCTGAGGGTACCACTCATCACGGGCACACAACCGAGCGATATCGCTGGGACACTAACCTACTATTTCGATGCAGGTAAATTGCTCAAGCGAATTCAGTTGCACGGTTTGACCGGTGACCCATCCAACCTGGCGAATCTAATGGTTCAGTTCTATCAGCTCGCGCCCGAACAAAGCCTCGGCGGTCAATTGTTTACGACTCGCTGGAACAATCGAATCACCAGCGTCATGCAAGTTTCCCCGGCACCCATCATTTACGCTGGCGCTGACCACTCCAAGTACATACTATTTCTCGAACTCAATCAACCGACTAATCAATATGGATTGAGCGATGAGGCTAGCGAAATACTACGGACGTCACAAGCGACCCAACGCTGGTAACGTCATCGGACGAGCGACGACACGACGTTTCCATTGATAACGACGCCAATACAGTGTGTCGTGTACTCAAGGGGATCGCCGTCGTACAGTGCGATGTCAGCATCTTTTCCGACCTCAATTGAGCCGACGCGATCTTGAATCCCTAAGATCCGTGCCGGCGAAATTGTGATGGCTTCGATTGCGGCTTGATACTCTAGTCCATGGGCAGCTGCGATTGCTGCCTCAAATAGAACCACGCGGGCCTTGGGCACATAAGCCTCAAAGCCACCCTGGATCGCGAACGGAATGCCAGCGGCTTTTAGTTTGGCAGCCGATTGAAAGGATTGATTCTCTTTCTCGCCGCTAGCTCGCGACATGGACGGATGCAACAAAACGCTCAACCCTGCAGCTTTGATTTGATCGATCATCAAATGCGAATCCGCAGCACTATCAAGCCAGATCTTGATCTTGAACTCTTCTGCGAGACGAATGGCGGACGCAATATCTTGCGCACGGTCGGCTGTGATGAGCAACGCTTTCTTACCTGACAAAACTTCTTCGATAGACTCTAAACGCAAGTTGCGAGCAATCGGTTCGTCATCTTTTTTCTTGTCCGATTCCTTGCTGTCGGGTTCCTTGCTGTCGGACGCTTCTGGCTTTGGGTTGGCTTTGGCTTTTCGTTTGGCTTGCAACTCTTGCGTTTCAATAAAGAGCGATCGCAGCATGGCCATTTGCTTGCCGCGAGTCCCAGGACTGGCCTTTCCGGATTTGGAGGAGGCCTCAGCTAGCGTGGCCGCGATCGCGCGACCATCGACCATGAGCGACTCCTCAATCGTATTGCCGATGGTTTTGGCAATGAGCGTTTGCCCCGACATCAATTCGCCTGGCGCATGTCCGGTATGAATGGTTGTTACGCCGAAGCTGCGAATGTACTCGACTAGCTCTTCGCGGGGATTGTAGGCATCGATTGCTCGCAACTCTGGTTGGAGTGGAGATGAACGCTCGATATGGTCGCTGTCATGTTCGACATTGAATATTCCAGACAGTCCTGCGCAAGTCCGAACATCGATCAGGCCCGGCATCGCTACCTCGCTTGTGAGTATTTTTGCATTCGCCGGAATCGCTACTTCGCCGGTTTTGCCAACGGCCGTAATCTTTCCGTCGAAACAAACAATCGTTCCGTTCTCAATGCTAGCGCCCGTGGCGGTTAAAACTCGCTTGGCTTTCACCACCAGTGGTTGGCCGCCAACGGCATAGGAACAACAAAACGAAAGACCAAGAAATGCGTGTACAACTTTGCTTTTGAAATAAATCACTTTGCACCTCCTTGCCATGCTGGAGCAAAGCAACATAAGAAAGGATCGATATCACTACCTGCATTAACGCCACCCTCGGCGTACAATTGATCTTCGGTTTTGCTGAGATCAAACGCCTTTCGGCCCTCGACCCAGGTTTCTACGACACGCGAATAAACACTCAAAGGGTCTCCATTAAGTATCGCGATGTCCGCATCTTTGCCGACGGTCAGAGATCCGAGCCGTTCACCTAAACCTAGCATTTCAGCCCCGGCGAGCGTCAATCCAGCGATTGCCTTATCACGGTTCATCCCTGCCCGGACTGCCAACGCAGCCGATCGCATAAACAATCGCGAGTCGGTGATCCAATCGTCGGTATGAAACGCAACCTTGACACCAGCTTCGTCGAGCACGCGGCCATTGCTAAAGGTCATATCTTTTGCCTCAATCTTGCCACCCGGTGAGTCAAGCACGATGATCGAGCAAGGGAATTTGGCTTCTGCGATCTCCTTGGCTACTTTCCATCCCTCGCTTACGTGATGTAAAACGGTTTGAAAGCCGAACTCCTGCGAAAGCCGAATCACTGTCATGATGTCATCGTGTCGATGCGTGTGATGATGCACAATGCGTTTTCCCTGCATCGCTTCGACGAGCGTTTCCAAATGTAGGTCTCGAGGAGGCAATTTCGTTGCGTCACCGTTTGCCGCGGCAATTTTGGCTTGGTACTCGCGGGCCTTGATGTACTGCTCTCGAACAAGGTAAGCCGACTTGCCACGTGTGCCGGGAAACGGCGATTCTCCTTGGGAATTAGTGCCGTTGGCCATCTTAAGGCCGCCCAACGAAACGCCCTCTTTGTCTCGGATGAGGATCTCGTCGACCACTCGCGGTGACGATTCAAAGTAACGCAATTTGCAATACACCGTTTGCCCGCTGATCAAGTGCCCCGATCCCGGCATGATGTTGATGGTGGTCAACCCACCCGCCAATGCGCGTCGGAATCCAGAATCGCGAACATTGATCGAATCCAATATGCGTACACCCGGTTGAATGGGACTGCTACCGTCCGCAGCGCCCATGCCACCAATATGGCTATGTGTGCAAACAAGCCCTGGCATAATCCATTTGCCCTTCGCATCGACGACTGTGGCGTTCCCAGGGATGGTTATGCTTTTCGCATCCCCGATAGCAAGGATCTTTCCTCCCTCGCAGACAAGCACACCGTTTTGAATCTGTGGTTTGTCAACGGGAAGGACAGTTGCATTGATCCAAGCGACGGTTTGCCCGGCTTTTGCCGCAAGTGCATTGTTGGCCTGCGGCGATTGTCGAGCAAAACCGGTTTGCCCGACCACAGACATAGAGAGGGCCGCAGAAGCGGCTGCCAAAAAATCTCTTCGTGTATTCAATGGAGGCTTTCTCATGATAGAGTGGCTAATGTGGTGAGTTCATCAAACTCGAATAAGTTTGTATGGTTAAAAAAACGAGGTTGCGCCGTATCGGGATTTCGCGAAAAAACGCTCTGACTGCTTGAGCCTGGTGGATGGCGAAAATATAGCCTTGAGGATGCTGAATAACGCCAGGAGGGTGACACATCCGAGGCTAGTTCTCAACGGATCTAGCGTGACCTATGTTTCGCCCTCTGGGCTTGCAAATCTACTAAATAATTTTAGACGATTGTACCTCAACCGAACTCAGTTCACTATCCGACATCACCTAAATCGACAACGGCTCCGTGTCGCATTGTGACTTGTCGCCTCAATTTCGTGTGTTCAGGCAACTCGAGCTTAGGATCCCGCTCGACGATCGATTGCGCAATGCCTCTGGCTCGCACCAATACTTCAGAATCTCTAACCAGATCGGCAATTCGCAACGGGGGGAGTCCGATTTGCTTTGTTCCGAGCAAATCGCCAGGCCCTCGCATTTGTAAATCTTGCTCCGCCAACCGAAAGCCGTCGTCGGTCGATGCTAACACACTCAGCCTTGCATTCTCCTCAGGCGCAACTCCTGGTTTCGCAAAAACGCAAACGTAACCCGGAAAGCTTCCTCGCGAAATTCGCCCTCGCAATTGATGAAGTTGAGCCAGGCCCATTCTATCGGCATCAAGAATGGTCATAACAGTGGCATTCGGAACGTCGATGCCGACCTCGACAACCGTGGTGGCAACGAGAACGTGTGTTTGCCCAGAGGTAAATGCATCAAGCTTGGCCTGTTTTTCCGTGCCATCCATGCGGCCATGTAGTAAATCGATTCGAAGCCCTGCTAATGGACCTTCGGCAAGTTGTCGATAAACCTGTTCTGCACCGACAATTTCGGCTTCTTGGTCGGACTCAACGCGAGGCGTAACGACATAGGCTTGTCGACCACTTTGGATTTGCTTGACCACAAACTCCCACCATTTGCCCTGTTGGGCGGTGCTGCCTAAATAGGTGTGAACGGTGGCTCGGCCCGGTGGCTTGTCTCGAAGAACTGAGACATCCAAGTCACCGAAAATGGTCATGGCGATTGTTCGCGGAATTGGAGTTGCGGAAAGAACCAAGTAGTGCGGGACCACTCGAGACTCTCGCAAATTGGCGCGTTGTTGAACGCCAAATTTATGCTGTTCGTCGATCACGACCAGTCCCAGAGATTCAAATTGAACTTGTTCGCTCAGCAAGGCTTGTGTGCCGACAACGAGATCAACGGTCCCGATGGCAATGCGTTGAAAAAGTTCTGTCCGTTCTCGTTGCGTGATGG
>JANMNR010000392.1:0-1891 GCA_031368325.1 Pirellula sp. | reverse complement strand
GCCACGAGTCCCATTTCGTTTTTCCCAAGCGTGGTTTGGTTGCTGATTTGGTAAAAGTCACCCATGAATTGGGAGCCTTCGCCAAAGAGCCCGCGGACTGCGACGTTGATTTTGTTTAACGCGCGAAACACTTTGTCAATTTGTTTGGTGGCGACGAGGGCCGGCAAGTGGAGCATCACGCTGACTCGCAAGCCGGTACCGACGTTGGTCGGACAGGCGGTCAAATAGCCGAGTCGTTTGTTGAACGAATACGTTAGTTTTCTTTCGAGTTGATTGTCGAGTTCGTCCAATCGTTGCCAAGCGGATTCAAGATCTAAGCCGCTTTGCATGACTTGGAGACGCAAATGGTCTTCCTCGTTGACCATGATACTGAAACGTTCATTTGGGTCGAGGATGACAGCTCTCGCTCCTTGGCTTTCGCTTAGCTCGTGGCTGATCAATTGTCGTTCCATGAGAAATTGGCGATCCAAGTCGCCCAGTTTTGCCACATCGACGTACTCTGTATCTGCCGAAAGCGGGAGCGAGTCCAGCGCGCGATGAACGGAGGATGCAATGGCCAGTCGGTCCTTGGGGGTGCATTTGCGAATAAACGGAAACTCGGACAAATTGCGAGCCAAACGAATTCGGCTGCTCATGACGATGTCCGATTCAGGCCCTTGGCCACGCATCCATTCACTGCTTTGATTCGCTAGTTCCTCAATTTTCACGGTCAGTTTTTTCGTTGGAGTTACAGTAAATGGATGTTGGGTTGGTTCAAATGCATTCGAGGCCTA
Organism: Pirellula sp.; assembly: GCA_031368325.1. Taxonomy (GTDB): domain Bacteria; phylum Planctomycetota; class Planctomycetia; order Pirellulales; family Pirellulaceae; genus JBKCUI01. Next base: position 1,118 of record JANMNR010000392.1, on the reverse strand, counting down.
CACGACGCGCTAGCTGGCGATCCCCGCCGACACCTTTACATTTTTAGGCGGTAGGTGGGTCCGATTGGAAATCTTCGTCGTCAAGTTCTTCAAGTTCGTCGTCGTTCATAGCGGTTTCTTGTCCCGATTCTACAGCAGAAATCTTATCGCGTAGACGACTGGCGGTTTCGTAATCCTCTTTGTCCACCGCCGCCTTCATTTCTACTTTGAGTTGCATAAGGCGTTGTTGACGTTCGGGCGAGCCAGATAAATTTGTCGGGACCTTTCCCATGTGCTGCAAAGCACCATGAATATTCACAAGCAATGGCTCCAAGTCCTCTTCAAAAGCGACATAGTCATACGCACACCCCAGTCGGCCGCCCTTGCGAAAATCGGCAAAAGTAATTCCGCAAATTGGACATGTTTTCTTGTCCGCAATCGCGAGTTCCTCGGATGCCTTCTCGATTTTTAGCTGCTTGGCCAACATGCTGGTTAGGGCAGACGCTGGCGTTTCCTCGTTGGATAGGAAAGTCCTAGCGTGTTCCTCACAAAGATGCAGAACGGTCGGCCCCTTGGGCTCGGTCAGTTCCGTAATGTGAAAGGTGGCTGGTTTTTCGCAGTGCTGGCACTTCATCTAGGAATTCTCCGGCGTGCTGGGTCGCGGTAAACTAATTCATTGGTAGTATAGGCGTCTTGGGCCGATCCGGCGATGCGGTTAAGGTAAATCATTCTCGCGAGATTGAAAGCTAACTCCTTAGGATGAGTGCATTTCCTAGTTTTGAAAAATTCCAGACTCTGTCCCGAGAATTCGATTTAGTACCGGTCTACCGAAGACTTTTGAGCGATCATTTGACTCCGGTGTCGGCTTTTAGGTTGCTCGACGATGGCCACAGCCCGGCATGCCTCTTTGAAAGCGTGATCGGCGGCGAGAAGATCGGACGGTATAGTTTTATCGCGATTGGGCCAAGATCTCGGGTCGTTGCCTTTAGGAACGAAGTGGAATGGCATCACGAGGGTGAAGTTACTCGCCAAACCGTTCCTGATCCTTTGGCTTTCCTGAGAGAGAAAATCGGTCGGTCGACAGTCGCTCCGTTACCCGATCTTCCACCCTTTGTCGGTGGTGCTATTGGTTATGCTGC
>JANMNR010000446.1:0-2483 GCA_031368325.1 Pirellula sp. | reverse complement strand
CGCATTGAAAGCGGTGCCGAGTTTCTTTGCAGCCAACCAATTTCTACCGATCGAGGGCGTATCTCGTATTACTATTGGTATTATGCGACTACAACCTTGCACCATATTGGTGGAAGCCAATGGAAAGAGTGGAATGACACGATGAAGCAAGTGTTGCCCGAACTGCAAATCGCGACAGGAAAAGAAAAGGGAAGCTGGCCGTCGAACGGAGATCCAAACGAAGGTGGCGGTGGAAAACTTTATGCTACGTGCTTCGCCATTTATTGTCTCGAGTCGTACTACCGCCATTTGCCACTTAGCGATATGGCTCCCAAAAAATGAGCAAGAGCACCCTTTCAAACACAGCCGAGTGGATAATCCCTAATACGATTCGAGGCGACTCAATCGAAGCCTTGGGTGTTCTGGAAACACTGGGCTGGGCAGCTGCTTTGGTCGCGCTTGACCAGATGACCAAGGCGGCTCATGTCGTTGTTCTTCAAGCCGAGTGGAATGATATGCTGGGGTCGGTGATCAAGATCGCAGGAACCACCAGTGACGTTCAGTCGGCGCTCGAAGCTGGCATCTGCGCCGCGAATGCAATGCATCCACAAACCGATGCGTCCTCAGCGCCCAAGTCGCTTATTCGCTTGATCAACCGACCGGACGAACAATCGTTGAGAGCCATACTAAGTCCGGATGAATACAACATATTGATTGAGCAGGCCGTTGTGAAACGACCTAGCCCTAGTTCCACATCTACTGAATCACCATCCTCAAACTCACTTGGAGTAAAGTCAACAATGGCATCCAACAGCCAAGCTCTCGGATTTATTGAAACACAGGGATTCACGGCGGTGTTCGAAGCCATCGACACGGCGTGCAAAGCAGCTTCGGTTGAGGTGGTTGGCAAAGAAAAATTGGGCGGTGGTTATGTAACCGTCGTTATTCGAGGCGACGTCGCCGCCGTCAACGCTGCCATTGAGGCTGCCAAGCCACGCGTCGAAGGGCTCGGAAAGTTAATTGCTTGCCATGTCATTGCACGTCCGTCGGAAGCAGCACTAAGCCTATTACCCAAGTAAGATGACAGGCCGTTGCTCAGCGAAATACAACGTATCAGTCGCCTCGACGGGCATTGTAAACAAGCTGACCGCCGTCGCGAAACGCTTTAAAGACTTTGATAGCTTCTTCGTAGAGCAATCCATCATGGAGCTCGATTCCGCGTTTCGATAGTTCGGATTTCCATTCAGGGTGGATGGGGCCCTCGTCGAACCCTGTAATTTTTTCGCATGCGTCATCGCTGCCAGCTATGACCAGCGATCGGATGCCACTCCAAATTGTTGCACCGTAGCACATCGCGCAGGGCCGCCAGTTAACCACGAGTTGCATGGCTGGAAGCAATCCACTACCCAGATCCCAACTTTTGAGTTTTTGCTGAGCGAGTGATAATGCAACAATTTCCGCATGTGCAGAAGATACGTTGGACAACACGACTCGATTGACCCCCATAACAATCAAACGGCCGGAATCACGTTCGAAGACTCCAGCAGCAAAAGGGCCTCCGGTTTGGTAATCGATATTTAGCTGCGAAAAGCGAATCACTGCCCGCATCCGATCCGCTAAGTCTGGAACGAATGTTGGTAAACTGTCTTGCTGCTCAATGGCCAATTCGGGAAGACTAACGGAGAATTGCATAGCGATTAGTGATCAGCCGATTGCATGTTGTCAACCTATTCCAAAACAAAGGATACGGTCACAGAAACCGACTGCCGCAAACTGCTTGGATCTTCGCTGGTCACTTCGCGAAGGTTTCTCTTAGCCAGGGCAGTCATAGGACTGTAGCTGGTTTGAGTAAATGCTTGCGCGTAGTTGCGAGGTAGGTCAACCCAGTTCGATGAAATCGACTGCATCGCCCCTAGTTTTCGACCGGATGCTTTGGCCAACATTTCGGCTTGTGCTTGCGCTTTTTTGAACGCAACGCCAAGAGCCTCCGCTTCCTGCGAATCGGAAAGCTTAGCAGTATAAACCAACTGAAGTTCTGGTTGCCGATTCGAATTGGTGTAAACATTGACCCCCAGCAACGACTGGATAAGGTTAAGCTCCTCCGGATCGAGAGTCTCCTTAAGTTTCTTGCCTTTGAAGTCTTTCTCGTCGATTACCAACTTCAATTTAGATGGAAAGAGAATTGCCTTTTCGTCCAAAACGCTGGTGAGTGACCATTCCGCCGAAAGGGCGGTTGTCGCTGTAAAGATCTGCGGCAGCTCTGTGTTTTGCTCCTCGGCTGCGGCGGCGGGTATCTGCCCGCGGAGCCCCGGGATGTTGTTCCGCATTTGCGCCATTTGAGCGGCTTGTTGTCGAACCATTCGCTTAGCTATGTCTGGGTCTTCTAAGCCAGGAGTTCCAACCGAGACGGTCACCGCCGTAAACTCAATGCTGGATGAAATTGCATCAAGTGTAGTTAGTTCCTTGGTCACACGTTCTTGCTGTTTCTTGAGCAGTTGGACTGC
>JANMNR010000432.1:0-2195 GCA_031368325.1 Pirellula sp. | reverse complement strand
GCGTCTGGGCAGGAAGGCCGTGAGGGAAGGCTGCAGCGGTGCAATCTCAACACAATAGCTGTAAGCCGCGCCGGCATTCTTGCGTTTGTCACGAATCGAAGCCGTATAGACTTCACCCGCCTTGGCTTCGAAGACCAATCGAGAATCATGGCTCTCAAAATCGTCGCCACTACAAACCGCATCGCCCGCTTGATCCCTGATCTCAACGCACGAGTCCAAAAGCGAACCTAGCCGTGAGGCAAAGACCTCAAGCGAAACCAACCCGGTTTGGTGAACGCCGAAGCGGAACGAATCGATCTCGGCTGTTTCTCGAATAACGCCATGCACCGCTATCGGAACCTCAAACACATCCTTAGCAGCAGCTTCGGCATTGTGCCTTGCTTCGACAATCGCTTGGCCATAGGTGTTCAACCGAATTGGGATCGGCGATGGACAAACAACTCCAGCGTCCACAAACTCAACGAAACGCGTACCAATCATCCCAGAATCAAACTTCATCTGTTTTTGAATCGATCCCTTTGCTGTGTCTGCTGACGAGGCAAAGTTCATCTCTGTTTCGCTACCAACTCTGGCACCGAGAGGAAAGACACTGTAGGGTCGAGGAAAATTCCCTATGTGCAGTGCATACTGACTATCCGCGTCCGCATTGGCTCCGGCTGATGTGATCTCTACCGAATACATCCCACCCTCGGAAGCCACATAAGAAAACGCTGGATCTTGATTCAGCAACGGCGTATCGTCGACCCGCTCCAGCACGTTCCCCTTCGGATCGCGAAGCGTCAAGACGGTATCCAGCAAGGTCGCGCCAAGCCGAACACCAACCGCCTCCGCTGAGATCCGGTCGCCAGCTTTCACTTGGATTTGATAGACATCGATGTCATCGGCCTCCAGGGTGCCCAACATCGTCGAGTTGGTTGTAGCGACTTGAGTATCGGACTCCTTTTCTTCCAACAAGGTCGGGAACGGACTGACCGTCAATGTTCGCAGCTCTGAAAAGCCATCGTCGGTAAGAAGCCGAAACGAATGCGGCCCTAGCGTGCATCGCGAGTCCACGGCAATGTCGATTTTGATTTCGTCATCGCTCGTCGCCAAGATCTTATCACAACGCATACCGGGATCGTAAAATACGATCGATTTGGCCATCTTGAGCGAAGACCCTTTCGCGACCACAGAGAAAGAGGATCCCCGAGTGCCAACGGACGGCGTAATCATTTCAAGCGATGGTGTGCCAGCGGAACAAGGGACGCCTTGCAAACAGGCCACTACCGCCAACAGGGCAATCGTTTGCTTCGGAGCCATTGCGGTTGTTCGAATTCGATCGATTGCTTTTCTCATGCCAGCAGACCTGAAACAACTTTGCCATTCGTCACAATCGGCTGAGGTCGATCGCCAGGCGACATCAGCGACTTCGCCGCATCGATGCCGAGCAAGTGATAGACGGTTGTGATGTAATCCTCCACGCCGAGCGGGTTGTCCGCAGGTTCAGCCGCCAGTGCATCCGAAGCACCATAAATCTGGCCACGTTTGGTACCCCCACCCGCCATGACGATACTAAACACGCGAGGCCAGTGGTCGCGACCACCACCTGCGTTAACCTTGGGTGTGCGACCAAATTCGCTGGTCACCAAAACGAGCGTGGAGTCAAGCATACCGCGTTGGTCCAAATCCTCAATCAAACCAGCGAACGCGCGATCCAAATCAGGTAGTTGGGTTTCAATTCCGCGATAATGAAACGCGTGAGTGTCCCAAGCCCCGTAGGTTACGGTTACAAACCGAGCACCCGCTTCGACCAAACGCCGTGCAATCAAGAACCTCGCACCGGCCGATGGGCGCAATACAGGCCCCCATGGCTTCATCCCGTACAACTCGCGCGTCGCATCGGACTCGCTCTTGAGGCTGAATGCATCGCGAGCTTGCGGTGAAGCCAAAAGGTCATAGGCTCGCTGGTAAAAGGAGTCCATGGTCGCTAGCGAGTCATCTTTTTCTAGACTTGCAAAATGACCATCCACCATCTGCTTCCAATCTTTTCGACGCTCAAACCGCTTCTCGTCAATGCCCTTGGGCAAGCTCAAGTCGCGGACAGAATAGTTCGATCTCGATGGATCGGAACCGAGGGCAAACGGACCACAAGCGTTACTCAAATAGCCACTGCCGAGGAACTGGCTTCCTTGATTAGGAACGCATACGTACGACGG
>JANMNR010000423.1:0-20870 GCA_031368325.1 Pirellula sp. | reverse complement strand
ACAGTTCGCCAACAGCACACCAATCTCATTCTCGGTATCCGACAAGAGATCCAAATCCTCAAGCCGCCGTTGGCACAGCTCACAGGCCTCTACGTGAGATGAGATCTCCAAAGCGGTCGGACAATGCTCGTCGCCATAGAGCAGTGTTCGCAATTCGGAATCGCTCACGTGGCTTTGGTGTGTATTGTTGAGAGTTTTCTTCATTTGTATGTACTTCACTATTCGCCAGTGTCCGCTGGTTCCAAACTCCTAACCAACTCTCGCATCCTAGCCAAGACTCGACATCGAGCCACGAGCACAGCCCCTTCGGTCATTTGAAGGTCTTGGGCAACTTCTTTTATCGAACGCTGCTCAATGGAAGTTAGCCGGAATGCGTCCCATGTCTTGGGTCGAACGCTTTGGCTCACTCGCTCGGCCGCTATCAAAAAAAGTTCTCGTCGATACTCCAAATCGAATTCGCGGGATGCCTCAACAGACGGCTCCCCCCGTTCCAATTGTTGAGCCAAAAACTCCACCAACATTCCCGGCCCAACTCGGAACGGCTGATGTTTGCGTCTAGTCAAGAAATTGATCATCAAATTGCGTGCGATTCGAAACAGCCAATCCCGAAATCGACCTTTGGCGGGATCGGCTTCCCATCGATGAATCGCCTTCGATACGGCCAACATCACTTCCTGAACGATATCGTTAGCGTCGGCGTCTTGAAATCCCTTGGAGCGAACCAAACGAAAAACAAAGGGCTGGTAGATTTCAACGAATTGATCCCAGGCCTCGATGTCCTGTCGGTTGGACAGTCTCATCAAGAGGCTGTTTCTCGTATCAAGGAGTGAATTGCTCACGATCGTCTCTGGCTTTAGGCGAAATTTTCTCTGCTCACTGATAAACACACGTCTAGAGGATGGACATTACAGCAACTCGCCAAAAAAACTCGAGGGCGAGGTTCAATAACCGACATCCAAATAGGCACATGCCCTCTACCCAACGCAATCCGGTGGTATCGTCGCTGCGTTCCCCAACCACAGACTACCTGCATTCGAGCCTTCAGTTTCAGGCAACACAGTGTTTTCGTTTGGTTTGTTACAAAGTTTTTGCAGCCGTCAGCCAACTGCCTAACCTTCTTCTGTCGCAAAACGGTTAGATTGATCGCAGTTGCTACATGTACCATTCGTCATAAAGGATTGTTGATCATGCCTAGGGCATCCCGTGAGTTTCGCCATCGACGCATCGCCATGTTTGCTGCGATTTGTTTGCCACTCTATTCTCCTTCATTCGCTGACGATGACAAGGAATTGGAAAGCAAGGTGGTTTCCATAGCGTTGTTCAAGAACGGTTTGGCGGTCGTTAAACGTCAGGTGACGTTGCCGGGCGCCGGAGTGGTGCGCGTCGGGGACGTGCCTGAGCCGGTTCACGGAACGTTTTTCGTCGAAAGCAATGGGCCGCTCGAAGTTCGTGTCGAGAAACGACGTGTTGCCATCAAGGAGCAGCCAAAACCAGGTCAAAACCTGCAAGAGGATCTAGCAGGTCTCAAGGTCACAGTTCACAGCAAAAGCTCCAAAATCCCCATAACGGGTGCGGTCGTAAGTATTCCAAAACCGAAGTCCGAAACCGAAAGCACAGAAACAACTCCATTTGGCTGGGCCCCCTACAGGCCGTCGCCCTCTTATGCGCCGTGGGCCAGTGGAAACTCCTTTCTTTTGATCAAAACTGAGAAAGGAATCTCTTACGTCAACATCGCCGAAATTGAGTCCGTCGAGGCGGAGGGCAACCCAAATCCGGAACCCATAATGGAAAACAAACCTGTACTGCTTCTGGATGTTGGAGCCAAGTCATCGGGCAGCGTGGCTCAAATCAGCTATCTCGCGCACGGAATCTCCTGGGCACCTAGCTATCGCGTGGTTTTGACGGACGCCAAACGCATGACTATCGAACAAAATGCCGTCATTCGAAACGAATTGATGCACCTGACCGATACAGATTTTTCGGTGATCAGTGGCTACCCTAGCGTTCAATTTGGCGAAGTCGTCTCGCCCTTGGCGGCGACGCAAACGTGGTCCCGTTTCTTTCAGCAGTTGAATGAACGAAGTGGATCGAGCAATGCATTCATGAGTCAGGTCATGACGCAAAGTGTTGCGACGAATCGCGCAGTCGGTAACGCTGGCGGATCGGACGTCAGCATTGCCCCCAATACAGGCGACACCATCGATCTGCATTATCATTCGATCGGCAAGCGTTCGCTCAGGAAAGGAGACGCGATTTCCTTATCGACAGGCTCAGCGCAGGTTGAATACGAACGCATTGTCCAATGGACCATTCCGGATAACCGCGATCCATGGGGACAGCCGACCAACAATCGAGTCGTCGACCCGAATACAGGCGAGCCTATGCAGGACGACGTTTGGGATGCTTTAAAGTTTAAGAACATGTTGCCGTTCCCAATGACTAGCGCACCGGCCTTGGTAATGACCGGCAACAGTTTTAGTGGCCAGGGCCAGGTCCTTTGGACCAACAAAAGCGAAGAGGCAACTCTGCGAGTCAATAAAGCGCTCAGCATTCGGGCTCGCCACCTTGAATACGAAAGTCAAATGGCGGAACCAGGAAAATCGGAACGCGACGTTGTCAATCTCGGAGGCAGACGATTCCGTAAGGTCATGGTCAACGGAGAACTACGTCTGAGCAATAATCGCCCAACAGAAACCAAGATGATCATCAAGCGACAGTTTTCGGGCGAATATGTCAAAGGAGATGACTCCCCCAATATCGAATTACGCGAAGAAGGCGTATGGACAGTCAACAAACGCAACGAACTCCAATGGACAATCGTGATGAAGCCGGCTGAGGAACGCACGATTAAATTTCAATACGCCGTGCTAGTGAATTTCTGATTCGATTGCCGTGTTTTTTTGAACTAGTCGTTTGAAATCGCAGAAGTCTTTTTCTTTGCGATCTTTGAAAACTACTTTTTACGCCCTTGAACCAAAGGAATCCAGCGTTCGTCTCGATTGCTGATCTCGGTAATGCGAAGGCCAAATTTATCGCCGACCTTGACCACTTCCCCTTCGGCAATGACGTTGCCGTCGATTTCCAGGGTCAATGGTCTGTCACAAGGCTTGTCAAACTGGATCATGACACCGGGCACAAACTGGAGAATTCGCTCGACAGGCAGCTTTTGTTGCGCCAAGGTCACAGCAATGTCGGCTTCGATTTTCAATAGGCTTTTCCAAAAGTCAACTTTTGCCGGGTTGTCCGTCGAATGCGATCTGACCGTACTCATGCAATCCCAACCCTAGTGAAAAGCGGAAAAACAGCTGCCGATCTGGAATTATCGTCGCCAATCTACGGCTATCTTGAACGCGACCCATCGAATTTCTTGAAAGATTCCTATAATTGACGCCATCGATCGATCCTCAAATCGAATTCAAGACGACGATAGTTGCCGTTTCGACCACTACATTTTCCACAGATTAGTCCAATATGAGCGTTGCTCTCCAACCGTTGCCGTTTCCGCCCTATCGTGAATTGGGAAACGATACCCTCCATGAACGGATAACGCTTGCAAAACGGGAACTCGGAAAGAGCCTACTTATCCTGGGCCATCACTACCAACAAGACGAGGTCATCGAGCATGCCGATTTGAGTGGTGACTCGTATCAGCTGAGCAAATTGGCGGCGGACAGCCAGGATTGCCGATCGATCGTTTTTTGCGGCGTCCACTTTATGGCCGAAACCGCTGACATCCTGGCCAATCGGCCTGAAAAGCTCCGTGAACGCGACAATAAGAGGGTTTCGGTTATCCTCCCCGACATGTCCGCAGGTTGCTCGATGGCGGACATGGCCGGTATCCGGCAAGTGGAATCCGCTTGGAAACAACTTGGCGAAGTCGTCGACACCACGGATATCACTCCCGTCACCTACATCAATAGCGCTGCGAGCCTCAAGGCGTTTTGCGGGCGTCATGGTGGAATTGTTTGCACCAGTAGCAATGCAAAAGCAGTCCTCGAATGGTCTTTTGCGCAACGTAAACGTGTCTTCTTTTTCCCAGATCAGCATTTAGGCCGAAACACATCGCTCAAAATGGGGATCACCAACAGCCAGATGCCGGTTTGGAATCCACACGAAGATGAGCTCGGAGGCAATTCCGAACAGGCCATCAAGGATTCCCGCGTGATCCTTTGGAAGGGGCACTGCTCGGTTCATCAAATGTTCCAAGCCGAACATGTTGCTGCATTTCGAAAAAATCATCCTGGCATCAAGATTTTAGTCCACCCAGAATGCCCTCAGGAAGTTAACGATATCGCCGACATATCGGGTTCAACGAGCAAGATCATCGAAACGGTACGCAAAGCCCCCGCGGGAACCAAGTGGGCGATCGGAACCGAATTGCACCTGGTCAATCGACTCAAAAAAGAACACCCGGAACAAGAAATCCACTTTCTATCGCCACTGGTTTGCATGTGCGCTACCATGTATCGAATCGATCTGGCACACCTTTGTTGGTGCCTGGAAAATTTGGTTCAAGGAACCGTCGTCAATCAAATCGTTGTTCGAGACGAGATCGCCAACTGGTCGTTGATCGCCCTCGAACGAATGCTCACCGTCAAGTAGACTCAGACACAGCCCCCCTTTTTTCCGTTGTACGAAACCAAAGCTTAAATGACCAAGTTACCGTTTGTCTTGTTATTCACCGCCATGACCGCCCTTTTCTGGGGTGTGTACGGCATCTTGTTGCACCAGGGAACGGAGCAGCTTGGACATAGTTCACTTCGTGCTTTCATCGGAGTTGGGATCGCCTACTTTCTGATTGCGGTGCTCGTGCCACTAGGACTGCTCAGCCGAAAGCCGGAAAAGGGTTACTGGTCCATGGGCGGAACTATGCTGTCTTTGTTTGCAGGAACTGTTGGCGCTCTCGGCGCTCTTGGCGTAATTTTGGCTGTCGCCTTCAAGGGGCAACCCATCTATGTCATGCCGATTGTTTTTGGTGCGGCACCAGTCGTAAATACACTTGTCACATCGTGGTTGAATAAGTCTTTCTCCCAAATCAAACCCTTGTTCATCTTCGGTCTGGTTTTGGTAGCGATTGGTGCAATTGGCGTTTTGAGAAATAAGCCTTCAAAGGCGGTCGTTGCCAAAACCGAAGTGACAGCAACGAACGAAAAGAAAACCGATCATATTGAAACTGCGGCAAACCCCTTGGCAATCGGTGCATCGATTTGTTTAGCTGTTGTTTGTTGGGGCGCTTATGGCCCTTTCCTGCATATGGGCCAAATGAAGATGGGGGGATCGCGATTGCGTCCCTTTTGTTGCGTAGGGATCGCTTACTTTGTTATTGCAGTCGCGGTTCCTGGGATGATCCTGATGGCGAATCCAGACAACGTCTCGTTGGAGTTCAGTCAGATCAGTAGCGGGATGTTGTGGTCGATCCTGGCAGGAGGTGCGGGTGCAATGGGCGCATTGGGAATCATTATGGCATTCAACTACGGGGGCAAGCCGATTTTCGTCATGCCGCTTGTGTTCGGCTTCGCACCAGTCATCAATACGTTGACATCCATGGTCATTGGTGGATCGCTTGACAAGATCTCGAACCTTTTCATCGGTTCGCTATTGCTAGGCATCGGTGGCGCGGTAACCGTTTTGGTCTTTGCACCTAAAGCCAAGCCGCATGGAGCAACGGCAGCCGAACTGAAACCGGTATCGCTGCCTTCGACAACACCTTCGGATAGCCCCACAAGTGATGCGCCAGCTACTTGATCATGTTTTGCATCATGTCGTTCATGCCAGGAAAGAACTCGGCGCCACCAGTTAGTTCCTTGACTTCATTGATGTGCATTTCCTTGGCCGAACGAACCGCTTGATTCATGGCTTCCTTGGTGAGGTCCTGAAGAAGCGATTTTTGTTCCGTGCTTGCGAGTGAATCGGAAACGCTTACCGACTGCACGACACCTAGTCCGCTCAATTCGACATTCACGCTATACGGTCCCGAGACTGCGCTTCCGTATACGCGTGCTGCCTCCAATCTCGCGTTCATTCCTTTGAGCTGCGACCCAATCTGGGTCATGTTTTTCATTGCGCTAGCGAGATTGGTCAGATTCTTGAACATGGTTTACCGTATCGTGAAGGTGTAAAAACGTTTGGTTCTGGATTATTCAACAGCGGCCGTTTCCATTGCGACTTCACGGCGGAGCGCCTCGAGTATTGGAACGTCATTGGCTGTGGGTTCGTTGGGATTCTGAGGTTTGATGTGGGGGGCCGGGATCTGTGTGGCAGCCGGATCGACCCGGACAACTTGCCCCTCGAACATTTCCATAAATTGCTTGATCAATGGATGCACCATCGCGTTGCGAATAAGCTGAGCTTGGGAGAGTACGGATCGGATCGGGGACGCATTCGAATGGGGTTCCTCTGGAGGTAAAACCTCGACTGCGGGTGGTGTGACCGCCTCACTCGATTCGGGCTGCTTGTCCACAGCAGCAACCATGCGTTCCATAACAGCAACCGTACCAAGTGACTTGGCAGGTTCCGAAGTCACCGTGTTTTGCACTGATGCAACAACAGGCGTAGGGGGTTCGGACACACTCAGTTCCATGTCACCCCCAACAGGTGCGCCCCACGCGCGTTGGGCTGGTTCCGGCGTCGGACTCAACTCAACTTTTTTTTTTGCTTCGACGGACACTGCGGCGGCGGGCAGCGCGGCGGACGGCATGTTCCTTGCGACTGCACGAGGAGGCGGTGCTGATTGTGATGAAAAAGCCTTTACCAGATCGGATAACGCTTGCAGATCTTGCAGATTGCAGATTTGCACCAGCGCGACCTCGAGCAAAATGCGGCTTTGGACGCTGTGACGCATTTTGACAATTGTTTCGTCAAGCAATTGCAAGGCTGACAACAGAGTCATTGTCCCCCAGGTTGTACCCCATTGCTTAAGCTGATCGACGCTGTTCGGTGTGGCCGTGCGGACTAGATCAGCACCACCGCCAACGGTTACCGTCATCATATCGCGCAGGTATCCCAGCAACTGTTCGGCCAACTGCCCGACGTCGACCCCCTCATCGGCTGCTGCGTTGAGTTCTCGCAGAGCGCCGGCAGCATCTCGCTCGATGAGCCGCGACGAAAACGAGGCAAGCCTTGTCTCGTCGGCGGTTCCCAACATGGCATGGACGACTTCGGCGGTGATTTGGTTTCCGCTGAAGCTGAGTAGCTGCTCGAGCAAGGATTGGCTATCCCGCATCGATCCGGCGGCACGGCGGGCGATCAAGCGCAGTGCAGCTTCATCTGCTTTCGTTCCCTCGTTTTCGCAGATGAACTTCAGTCGTTCAAAGATCTGTTCCGTTTGGACCGGAGGGAAGTCAAATCGCTGGCAGCGTGAAAGGACGGTGATTGGGATCTTTTCTGGATCGGTTGTGCAGAAGATGAATTTCACGTGCCCTGGCGGTTCCTCAAGCGTCTTCAGCAACGCGTTAAACGCCTGGGTTGTCAGCATGTGCACTTCGTCGATGATGTAGATCTTGTACCGAGAGCGACTTGGTCGAACTGCGGCGTTGGATCGAAGCTGGCGAATTTCGTCGATACCGCGGTTGCTGGCACCGTCGATTTCCAAAACGTCCATATCCTCGCCAGCATCGATCGCTTGCGAAATGTCCGAATTCGGGTCGAATTTGCCATTCGTTTCGGCAGCCGCGTTCAGCGCCTTGGCGAAAATGCGCGCCGTGCTGGTCTTTCCAACCCCACGCGCTCCCGTGAATAGATAAGCATGTCCAACGCGATTACTCTCGATGGCACTCAGCAGGGCTTGGGAAACGGTGGATTGACCGACCAGTTCGGCAAAGGTTTTTGGGCGATATCGACGGGCGACAACGGTGTATTTTCCGTTTCCGGCGGCGATGGTGGTCGCATCGACTTTCGATTCGGAAGCTGTGTCTGCATCTTGAGAGGGCATCTCAGTCGAGACTTCCGATGCGATTCCTTTCTTTGCCATAACCAATCTGTGAACCATTTGTGGGATTAATCAACCATTTTGAACGGGTTGCAAGTATACCATGGCGCTCGACGAATTCATCAGGTTGTTGACGGAAACGGCCGAACAAGTTTCAATGCTTGAATGAGCAAACCAAAGATCCTAATACAGTTTGATACCGATCCAAAAGCCAGTGTTTTCGACGCCGTTGTGGCGTTGGACGGTGGCGCGGAGCAGCTTTTGCAGTACTCAGCAATTCGCCCAGAGGATGTCCGAGGACTGGTGCATGGAGCAATGTACACCCGTGGCCCTAGCGACTTAAAAAACACGGCCATTTTCATTGGCGGAAGCAATGTCTCCGAGGGCGAAATCATCGCGAATATTGCGAGGGAGACTCTGTTTGATCCCTTTCGTGTCTCGATCATGCTGGACAGCAACGGAGCCAACAGCACTGCGGCAGCAGCGGTACTCAGTGCTGCCAAACACGTTGCGTTGAACGGTTCGAAAGCCGTTGTTTTGGCTGCAACGGGGGCGGTGGGGCAACGTGTATGCAGAATTTTGGCCAATGCCGGCGCCCAGGTTTATGTTGCCTCTCGTTCGCTTGAACGTTCCCAAGAGTGCATCCAGCGGCTCGTTGCTGGCGGTTGTACTTCGGAGCATTTGACTGCTGTATGCTCGGCAGATTTGGCTAATCTTGAGAAAGCCTTGTCGGAATGCCAGTTGGTGTTTGGTTGCGGGGCGGCGGGCGCAAGGCTCATCAACGCCCAACAGCTTCAGTCCGCAACATCGCTGAGAGTTGCGATCGATCTCAATGCAGTACCACCAACGGGAATCGAAGGCATCGCTTTAACTGATAAAGGTGTCCAACGAGGCAGCAGATTCGACTATGGGGCACTCGGTGTAGGCGGGCTCAAAATGAAGATTCATAAAGCTTGCATCGCTGCGTTGTTTGAATCCAACGGTCGCTATCTGGATTGCCAAGAAATGCTTGTCATTGGACAAGAAATCCTGGATCGGGCTAGCTGACTAAGTTCGTTCAAGCGGTAACTCATGTAGACTGGAGGTGCGAAGGTTTTTTCGCCAATGCATTTTCCGGAACTGCGGTTAATGATTCCTTAAGGATGACCATGGTAGATTTATCGCACCATGAAAGTCGCCGAAAACATCCGCTTCAAAACTCCACGTAATGCAGGGTTCTTTCATTTGGATCAGCCGTTGGCTTCGCCGTCACTTTGGAAACGAAAACAATCTGCAGGACGGATAACGCCGGCCAAGCAGGGTGCGTTCGAAATCAAGTTCCTTGCGGACGAGTCGCTAGCAGTGCAATTGGTTGCGACGGTTTCAACTCGAATGCAATTGGATCCCCACGCAGATCCTCAAACCCTTGGATATGCGGTTGAAGGGATCTATTTCGAAACGCCTGAGTTTGATGTTTTTAAAAGAACCCAGGGATATTCTCGACGGAAGTTTCGGATTCGCAAATATGGCAGCGGGGAAACCATGTTCCTTGAACGCAAATCCAAACGGCAAGGTGTCGTTACAAAGCGTCGGTGCCAACTTGAATGGAACGAATTGAAGCATGTCCTGTCCAATCGTCTTGCAATCGAGTCGGAGGAAACGCGATCGGTTGAAGTTCCGACGGACGAACACAATCAATCAGAACTGAGTTGGTTTTCGAGTCGTATCCATCGACTTAGACTCAGACCAACGCTTTGCATTGCCTATGAACGTGTTGCGTTTTTGCAAATGGAGGAAGATTACCCCATCCGATTAACGATTGATCGGGGACTGAGTTGTTGCCCGTTTGCACACGCGAGTTTCCCCGCCAAGCTTGACTATTGCCGATTCCTGGAAGGGATGTGCGTGATTGAGCTGAAGTATCGAGAAACAATGCCGGGATCATTTCGCGAATGGATCGATGATTTCAAGCTAATCTCTCAACCGGTTTCCAAATTCCGCAACGCTATTCTCGCTACGGGATTGATAGAGTCGTTGTTCATACCGCCGCTGGATGGAGTCGAGTAATGGTCGATTGGTTTAATGATGGTTCGGCAGATTCCTCGCCGATTTCGATTACCGCAATGACAATCCGGTTGATAGCGGCCTGCTTGTTTGGTTTCCTGGCGGCGGTTTCGTACCGGCTGCATCGACGACCTATTCAAGTTCCATCGACGTTCCCGCTGACCTTGGTGTTGCTTTCGATTTTGATCGCAATGGTGATGCAAGTCATCGACGATCGCGTAGCCCGGGCTTTTAGTTTAGTCGGTGCGTTGTCCATCGTGCGTTTTCGAACGGTACTGGACGACACGCAGGACATTGCTTTCGTTATCTTCGCCGTCGTTGTTGGAATGGCATCAGGCACAGGAGCCATGGGTGTTGCGGCAATCGGATCCGTTGTAATGATCGGAACACTTTTTGCATCGAAGGCTTCTGTGTTTCAACAGGTTCGAGCTGGCAAGTCCCACGAAATTATTGAAGCGACCTTGAAACTTCGAATGTCCATCGGGGTTGATTACCAAGGAGTGATCACTCCACTATTGGATTCGATCCTTAGCTCCTACCGTTTGGTTTCCGCTGAAACGGCCCGCGGAGGTTCCGTTTTGGAGTGGGCGTACGCGGTCCAATTCAACCAAGACATTCCAATCGATCAAGTCATTGATCGCTGTTGCAAAACAGTAGGTATTCAAAGTGTTGATATCCAAGTTGCCCCGCAAAATACATAGATTGCGATTTGAGAGTTACGCATGAAAAAGAAACTATTACTAGTTAGCTTGTTCGCCATCTTCACGAGCCCAGCATTCCTTTTGTTTGCTCAACCACCTGAGGGATTCCAAGGCATTTTGAACAGCCTTGGATTCGGCGGACCGGGCGGGCCTGGTGGACCGGGAGGACCCGAACGAAAACTGGTGGCGAAGTTCGATAAAGACGGTAACGGTTGGCTCAATGCCGAAGAACGGGCGGACGCCCGAAAGGAAGCGAAATCGGGCGGAGGTCGTGGTCCAGGCGGACCTGGCGGACCTGGCGGTGGACCAGGTGGTCATGGCGGTGGACCAGGTGGTCCTGGTGGTGGACCAGGTGGTCCTGGTGGCAGAGGGCCGGGCGGACTGCGTCCTACACCCAAACCAGGCGTCCAAGTCTCGATTGACGAAGTGACACCGCTTGGAAACCAAGGGCTTTACGACCCAAATCTTGTTCGAACCATCTTCTTTGAGTTTGAGGGGAAAGATTGGGAAGCGGAGTTGGCAGACTTCAAACCAACCGACGTTGAGGTAAACGCCAAAATGATAGTTGATGGGAAAACGTACGAGAACGTGGGAGTTGGTTTTCGTGGAGCATCATCGTTTTTCATGATTGGTGAGGGCTCCAAGCGATCGCTTAACATCTCCATGGATATGGCTGATCCCGATCAAAAGTTGCTTGGCTACAAGTCACTGAACCTCC
Source organism: Pirellula sp. (assembly GCA_031368325.1). Lineage (GTDB taxonomy): Bacteria > Planctomycetota > Planctomycetia > Pirellulales > Pirellulaceae > JBKCUI01. The sequence continues at coordinate 9,481 of JANMNR010000423.1, read as the reverse complement.
TTAACTCCAACGGGGACGGAACACTGATGCGTTCCGTTCTATACTCGCATGTCGCAAATCAATTTCTTCCTACGCCGTTGGTTAATCTGGTTCGCGTTGTAATAAACGGCGAAGACTGGGGCATTTATCAGAACGCTCAGCAATTTGATAAGACCTTTGTAAAAGACGCACTGAAAAGTAAGTCGGGAAGTCGCTGGAAGGTTCCTGGAAGTCCACGTGGTGGCGGAGGTCTAACCTACATTGGCGATCGAATCGATGATTACCGTCGCTTGTATACGATCAAGTCCGAAGACAAAGAAGCAGCCTGGCAACGCTTGATCATGCTTTGCAAAACGCTGAATGAAACACCCGTGAATAAGCTCGAAAATGCACTAGCGCCAATTCTGGATATCGACAATGCATTGCGATTTTTGGCCGTCGATGTGGTTTTGATCAATAACGATGGCTACTGGGTCCGAGGCAGCGACTACAGCATCTATCTCGACGAGAAAGGAATCTTTAAGCTCGTACCGCATGACATGAACGAATCGTTTTCGGGTGCGATGATGGGTCCCCCTGGCGGTGGTGGACCAGGCGGACCAGGCGGGGGTGGACCAGGTGGGGGTGGACCAGGTTTCTTCGGTTTCGGTGGCGGACCGCCTCGGCGTGAACAAGGTCGCGGCCCAGGGGGACCGGGTGGCGGGTCTGGATCTGCGGGTGTAAGTCTCGATCCGCTTGTTGGGTTGGACGACCCAAGTAAACCATTGCGTAGCAAACTACTGCAAGTTCCCTCGCTTAAGCGCAGGTATTTGCAATACGTTTATCAGGTTGCCAAGGACGGCCTGGACTGGAACACGCTTGGGCCAGTTGTGGCAGGGCACGCAGAGCATGTGCGCGACTTCGTTAATATAGACTCGCGCAAACTCTCGACGAACGACGCGTTTGAGTTGGGTACATCGCAAAGCGGCACTGCACAGGGACGAGAAATGAGTATCAAGAACTTCGCTGAATTACGTCGCCAATTCTTGCTGAACCATAAAGAAGTGATGCAAGCGATCCAAGAGAAGTAGGTAGATTTACTTGAGCGTCCATTGGGTGTAGGCGCTTTGATGCCCAAACTGCCGATTCCATTGCGGCGAGTACTTTGTACCAAACCAACCGTACGCATACGGTTGAATCGGTTTGGATTCGACGGGGTTCCTCGGTTGGGCGTAGGAGTGCGGTTGCGCCGTGTTGAAGTGATTCGCGGGACGCGGAAGAATCAAATACGACGCGGGCGCTTTATACCCCCACATGGCATCCACCTGCGACGAGTTGGTACCCATCGCCATCGTTTGTTGCTCCTGACCGTACAAGCAATCGCCACACCTCATAATGAAGAGCAAGGCAAGCAGTGATTTGGTTCGGATCATGGTCGATGCTTTGTTTCGTATATGGGTAAAAAACACTTCTATCTTGTTGGTCTTGCCGTTGAGGGCATGGGCGTTGAAGCTCTACTTGCTGGATGCCCAGGGACCGCAGGTGGGGCGTTCCGGGCTTGGAACACGTCCCGATTGATTGTTCCAGGGGGTGCGGCAGTCAGATTGGGTTGATAGAACGTGCTCTTGCAATGATACATCGGCTTGAATTCGGGCCCGCAATCGAACAGCGATTCGGACGCACCGACAAACAGAGTGCCATAACGAGGCATCAGCTTCAACATCCGCCGGAACAGATCGATTTTCACCTTCTTTTCAAAGTAGATCGCAACGTTTCGACAGAAGATGATGTCGAATAGGTGTGGGAAGTTAAAGGGAGCCAGCAAGTTGAGTTGCTGAAATCGAATCATGCGATGAATTGAATCCGTGATTTTGTAACCGCCGCCAGTCGGCGTAAAGTACTTTGATATGTACTGCGGCGGAAGCCCGCGTTCGACTTCTAATTTAGTGTAGGTGCCGGAACGGCCCTTGGCCAATGCATCTTCCGATATGTCTGTTGCCAGGATTTGAATATCCCAGCGATGCAAATCTGGAATCATTTCGCTAATGACGATTCCGATCGAGCACGCTTCTTGACCTGTGCTGGCCGCCGCGGACCAAATCCGCAGCTTTCGAATGTTTTCTTTGTGTTTGACATCAATCAATTCGGGCAGAGCTTTAAACTGCATAGCGTCGAAAGGGCTATTGTCGCGAAAGAAAAATGTCTCGCGTGTTGTCATAGCCTCGATGAGCGATTTGCGAATGGATTCGCCGGACGCAAGCTTCGCTTTCTCGATAAGTTCAACGGGCGACTTTAACGCATGTTGTTTTACGAGCGGACTTAGTCGAGCCTCAATCAAATAGCCTTTTGTCTCGTCTAACGCGATACCGCATAGGTCTTCGATGTAGTCAAAGATGAATTCGACGTTGGCTGGCGTTAGCTGCATAATGCGATTTGCTTCGAGAGTAGCTGTGTGATTCGGGCTGCCACGGAATTGAGCGGTAGGACGTCATGGGCCAAGTTGTTTTCAACGATCTGGCGTGGCATTCCATAGACCACGCAACTGTCGGCATCCTGGGCAATAATGCGTGCGCCGCGAGCGTGCAACTTTTTACAACCTGCTAAACCGTCGCTTCCCATACCAGTTAGGATGATTGCCAGGGCATCCCCCCCCACACAGGATTCTATGGAATTGAATAGGTAGTCGACGCTAGGTTTGCACGCGCCAATTGGCGGATCGTTGGTCACGCGTATTTGAAAACCAAGTATTTGTTTCTCAACTCGCATTTGTTTGCCCCCTGGGGCAAGATAAACTTTGCCATTTACTGCGAGTTCGCCATCAACTGCTTCTGAAACTCGTATTTTTCCAATACGATTGAGGTGGTCGGCGAGGCTCTTCGTAAAAACGGGCGGCATGTGCTGCACGATGAAAATTGGGATAGGTAAGTCGCTCGGCAACGATTGCAGAACGACGCCTAAGGCTTGCGGGCCACCGGTCGAAACGCCGATGCAAACGCATTTTGGCGTTTGTACTCGAACTGGATTAGCGTGCGTGGTTGTGCCAGTTAACGGTCGAACGCTATTCGTCTTTGCGGTGGCCGCTGGTATTCGTCTGGTGCGGCGTGCTCGTACCGTTAACACTTGGTTGGCCAGTTGGCTCTCTAGATCTTTTTTGTTGGCAGCAAAGTCATTTGACGCCGGCTTGAGGATCATATCCAGCGCACCCATGCGGAGGGCGCGAAGAGTTTGCTCCGCGCTCTCCTGGGTTGGTGAACAGACCATCACAACCTCGGCGGTCAACTTGCGACGCTTGATCTCCTCGAGCGTGGAAAGTCCATCTCGGCGAGGCATTTGCATGTCTAGCGTAATGAAGTCTGGCTTGAGTTTTTCGGCCATTGTCAAACAGTCTTCGCCGTCAAATGCGGCTCCTACCACTTCGACACCTGGAATACTCTTGAGAATGTCCGTTATCATCCGCCGATACAACGAGGTGTCATCGGTGACGATTGCGCGAAGTACTGATGTTCCAATTCCTAGATCGCCTGACATGGCTTCCTTTCAATGATCCCAATCAGTTTACGACGAAAAAGGCGGGATTGGTATTCGACGGCAATCCAGCTAAAAGTCGTTCAAATCGTTGATCGTAAACGCGATTTTTAGATCGCTTGCTTCACGTAGCTATATTCTTTAGTCGGCTTGATTCGGAATTGGCCGATCAGACCGTTCATCTCCGAGGCCAATTCACTGAGTCGCGTTCCTGCATCGCGGGATTCGTCGGCACCCTCAGCGGTTTGCATAAGGACACTGTCGACACGCGTGATATTTTCGGTAATCTCACGGCTAGCCAATGCGGTTTCTGCAACACCACGAGCAACCGATTCGGCGGCGGATGCTGTGGTGCTGACATTGTCGGAAATTTGTCGTGTCGTAATGCTCTGCTCCTCCACAGCAGATGCAATGGTACGCGACACCTCATTGACATTCGTGATAACCTTGCTAATCTCGCGAATCGATTCGACTGCGTCGCTTGTCGAGGCCTGAATGGCTTCGATGCGTGAACGAATATCGTCAGTGGCAGCTGCAGTTTGCTTGGCAAGTTCTTTGACCTCGGTTGCAACAACAGCGAAACCTTTGCCTGCTTCTCCAGCTCGAGCTGCTTCGATCGTCGCATTCAGAGCTAAAAGGTTCGTTTGTTCTGCGATGTCTTGAATCACCTCGATGACCTTACCGATTTCGTCTGCCGCTTCGCCCAAGTTTGAGATTTTATCGTTGCTGATCTCGACCAAATTTGCAGCTTGCCCGGCGACGGTAGCACTCTTTTCGGCGTTGCGTGCGATCTCACGAATCGTTTGATTCATTTCTTCCACGCTCGCGGCGACGGAACGAATCGTTTGGCTCATGCCATCGGTGCTATCCGCGACTTCCCGCATATTTACCGACATTTGTTCAGCCGCGGCACTTACGCTGGCGGATTGTTGTTTGCTGTCCGCAACTCCTCGCGAAAGCTGAGCCGAAGTGGACGACAGTTGGTGCGAGCTGCTTGCGAGAATTTGCGAGTTAGCCGAGATGGTGCAAACCATGTCGTGGATTCGGTCCGCAAACGCGTTGAACCACTTTGCCATTTCGCCAAGCTCATCGTTACGTGATTGGTTCAATCGACGCGTCAAATCACCTTCTCCCTCGGCGATATCGCGAAGGGTCGCGATGGTTGCAGTGATGGGGAGCATTAGGTTGCGAACAATCCACCATGCGAACGGAAGAATGATGGCGGTCGATAGGAGGGAAAGAACAACGCCCCAAAACAGCAGTGCAGATTGGGCTTGATTGGTTCCAGCGGTAACAGCTTCGGCTGCAGCGAGAGCAGTTTCGGTAGGTTCCTCGGTGACGACCGCCCATTTCAGTCCGAGAACATCGATTGGTGCATAGGCAGAGAGTGACTGCGTCCCGAGGTAGTTCACGTCTTGCAACACGCCGGAGTCACCATTCAGGGCAAGGTCGATTGCTTTCGATTTCAACGTACCGGTCGATGGATTCAAAAACGCCTTGGCGATGGTTCGATGCTCCATATCCAATTTACTATCTGAACGTGGCAGTCGATCGGACGCAACCAAGTACGCTTCTCCCTTTTCGCCGAGAATCTTGCCCACGTTCATTACAGTGTTCACGCGATCGATGGGCATTTGAATGGCTAAAATGCCGACTTTTCGATCGCCATCAAAGATCGGGCTAGCTATGAAACTTGCTGGAGCTTCATAAGACGGACTGTAGCAAGCGAAATCGACCAGTGCAGGAGCATCGTCTTTGCCCAAATAGCTTGCCTTGCGAAACGCTTCGGCCAAATTGGAACGAGAATAAGGCCCGTTATTTAGATTGGTTGCGAAGTCCACTTCCTTGAAAACGGAATAGACAACGTCACCGCTCTCAAGATCAATCAAAAAAATGTCATAGTACCCGTATTGCTCCAAGACATCCCGAAGATAGGGGTGATTCGCTTTGTGAATCAAGTCGTACTTGGTTTCAAAGGTGGATGCATCCAGTTTTTGCTTGCTTCCTAGTGGGTTGCTGTTAGCGGAAATGAAACTGTGCTGTAGCGCAACGGCGGCCGCTCCAAGCTGCGCGAATTTGCCTTCGACATCACAGCTTTTGCCTGGATTGTTTTTGGTATACTCGTTTGCAAATATGGACTGATAGTAAGAACGCAGTTGTCCTTTGTCGTCGGCTACTTCGAGTCCGCTGTTTTTTCGGTCATCGATAAAGGATCGAAACCCCGTCGTGAAGTTTCGCACGCTGGAGATAATCTGTTGCGACTTTGCCATCGTTCGAATTTGGCGAGAAGCATTCTGGAAATACTCAGTGATTTGATTCTTCTTTACTTCACAAACAGCAAGTAACTTATTGTTGGCAGCCAAATCGAGCCCCTCGACCGACCGGTCGCGGACTTGAGTTGCGGCCTGTTTTGCATTCCAGTAGTTGACGGCACCCAAGACTCCCATTGGCAACAAGCTGCATCCCAGGAACGAAGTGAGGAGTTTGTTTTTGATTTTCATTAATTGGATTCCGAAAAAGTCAAAATGAGTACGTTGAAAACGGCGAATAGATACGAAACTTAGGCTACAGCTCGGATACCTGTGAGCGATGCGGCCAGTAGTTCACGTGGCTCCACCAACATGACCAACTTATTTTCTGCTTGATAGACTCCACGAATTAAGCGTGACTCCACCAACGAAAGATTCGATGGTGCTGGGGTGATATCCTGCGAATCGATTGTCAAAATATCAGCCACATCATCGACCCAGAGACCAAACGTTTCTCCCTCGCATTTCAAGACGAGATTTCGGTTATTGCTTGTATTCGAGGCTTTGGGTAACCCCATCAAGATCCGAAGATCCAACATCGCGACCACTTCACCGCGAAGATTCATCACACCGCGAACACACGGGTGTGCAAGGGGCACCCGGGTCAAGTCGAGATTGCGGTTAATTTCCTGGACGAAGCTGATGTCCAGTCCCAACAAGGATTGATCGCAATAAAAAGTTGTGTACTGAAGTACACCCGAATTCGCTTTTTTGACGGATGACATTTGATTCGACTGCAATGGTTTGAACTAACTTTTGGTTGGTATTGTTATTTAGACGAAGCAACATCGGAGTTGCAAATTCGCCTGTTTTCACATCGATATTTTTCTGAGCAACGAAACCGTCATTTGGATGAGGCAATCATTCGCCGAACCGCATCCATCAGTCTTGCCGGGTCCATTTTGACTTGGTACTCGTTGATTCCGGCTTTCGTGCCCCGTTCCCTATCATCGTCGCTTGCAAGGCTAGTGAGGGCGATGATCGGAAGGTTGGCTGTGGCCTCGAGGGAGCGAACTGCTTGTGCAAGTTCGAGTCCATTCATTCTTGGCATCTCGATGTCGGTGACAATCAAGTCGATGTCTTCGAAAATCGTTTGCAAGTGATCCCATGCATCCTGTCCATCGACAGCGCCCACGACTTTGTATCCGTCACTCTCTAATGTTCTTTGAACATGATTCCGGAAGAAGTCGGAATCTTCTGCCAAAAGAATCGTTGGCATTTTCTCCGGTTCGATAGCTTCCTCTAGGCGTTCCGATACAAACCAATCAGGATGGCGTGCCCTAGCCAATTCGACGAGGTCCAAGACCCGGGTGGTGTATCCGTCGACTACGGTTGCGCCTGGCACACCTGGTTCTCGCAGTGTCCTAGCATCCATTCGCATGTTGATATCGCGAATGTCCCTCAGGACCGGTGCAACCAGGCCAACTTCGCGGTCGGCGATGCGGAAGACAATGACGAACAGATTCGCTAGATTCTCCACTGAAGGCATCGCGGTGATCGACTCTTCGACGCGTAGTAGCGGCAATGAGTTTCCTCGATAGATGAGCAGGTTCTGGCCGCCAACGACCTTGACCTCATTCGCTTTAATCCGTTCAATTCGAGCGACCATTGCCATCGGAATAGCAAACTGTTCGGTTGGATGATTTGCAAACAAAAGCATTCGGTGGACTTCGTCAGCACGAGCAGCATCCGCATCAGTTATAGCGTTATTGACCGATGTTTCGATGTTGCGAAGATTGCATTGCATCGCGATCCCGACCACGTCGAGGATCAAGGCCACGTACCCATCTCCGAGGATTGTCGCTCCTGCGAGGTATCCAAGCTCTTTGACATGCTTACCAAGTGGCTTCACAACGATTTCTTCATTGTCATGCAGCGTATCCACAAGCAGGCCATATCGCATCTGTCCGGTCTCCAGGACCAGGATATTGGCACTCTTTGGCCGCTCACGGATCTCTTCCGCCGTACGCAGGCCGAGGGCACTATCCAGTCGTACCAACGGCAGTAATGCTCCACGCAGTCGCAAGACCTCGGCTCCCTTCACGCGGCCGATTTTCGCTTCCAATTCCGCTTCTGGAACACGAACCAATTCCGCGATGCTCGATTGCGGTATGGCATAGCGTTCACCAGCACAGCCGATGATCATCGACGGAATAATTGCCAAAGTCAGCGGCAAAGTGATGTGGACAGCGGAACCTTTCTTGAGGGTGCTTTCGATATCTACGGTACCACCTAGTTGTTCGATGTTCGTGCGGACAACGTCCATTCCGACCCCGCGACCGCTCACATCGGTCACTTGCGTTGCCGTGGAGAAGCCCGGTGCAAAGATCAGTCTGAGGGCTTCGCCATCGGTCATCATGGATGCCTGATCCGCCGTGACTATTCCCTTTTCAACCGCTTTGGCTCTCAGACGTACGGGATCCATTCCGCCGCCGTCATCCTCGATTCGTATGCAGACTTTGCCCGCTTGGTGAAATGCCCTCAAGCGGATGGTCCCAACGGATTTTTTGCCATTTGCAATTCGCTGATCACGAACCTCTATTCCGTGATCAACGCTATTTCTAACGAGGTGAGTGAGTGGATCGCCCATGGCCTCGACGATCGTTTTGTCAACTTCGACTTCATTGCCTTCAATCTCTAATACGCATTCCTTGCCTAGTTTTGCACTTAAGTCGCGCACAACTCGGGGAAAGCGATTGAAGATGGTGCCAATCGGCTGCATGCGCGTCTGCATAATAGTTTCTTGCAATTCGCTGGTCACCTGGTCAACGCGAGAGGCTATGTTTTCAAGCCCCTCTTTCACACCGAGACTGACGGCCGATAACAATTGATTTCGACTTAAAACCAGTTCGCCAGCCAGGTTCATCAGCCGATCCAAAAGAGCCACGTTCACTCGAACAAACGAATCCGCGGCACGCGTTTGCTTCGCCGGCGCACTGACCGCGTCCTGATTGGCAACGGGTGGGCTGATCCGCGCTTTTTCAGGTAGAGGAATGGGGGCAGCAGCAGGTTTTCTGGTTGGACTCAGTGGGCGTGGCGGCTGAACAACCGCTTCCGCTTGTATGTCAGCCAAATTTTCCCTGATGGCTTCCTCAATCGTTTCAAACGATCGTTCGCCGCTCGGCAATTCGTTGTAAGTCTCTTCGAATTGCGGAACACTTGTGTGAGCCTCCGCGTAAACCTCTCCTCCGACCTGTTCCTCGTGATGGGGATGCGTCCCTATTAGACTCGCGTCACCACCCTCGATCGCAACAGTCCCAGTGGCTATCGCCTCAAGTTCCTCGACGAAGTGCGAAACATCGACGGAGTTACTTTTCGCAACGTCGTCGACCAAGCTTCGCAATTGGTCAGCGGCTCGGAGCATAGAGTTTACGATGGGCGATGTTGTCACCAGTTCGCGATTACGGATCATGTTGAGAACATTCTCTAAGCTATGCGCAAGCGCATTGATGACACTGAGGCCAAGAAAACCTGCTGCCCCCTTCACCGAATGAATGCCCCGAAAAACCGTATTCACAAGGTTTGAGTCGATATCTGCTCCACCTGCTTCAATCTGCAGAAGTTGTCCTTCGACTTGTGCCAAGTGCGAAGAGCTCTCCACCACAAATTCTTGCATCAACTCATCATCCTGAAACATCTGTCGCTAGCTCACTGACGGAGATTCGATCCTTAACGGCTTTGGCAATCTC
>JANMNR010000230.1:0-12949 GCA_031368325.1 Pirellula sp. | reverse complement strand
GCTCGGACCTCGGTCTGAAGCACGGCAGCCATCTCGACTTCAATCAAGGCCACTTCAAGGGCTACCAGCTCGACAAACCCGGCGAGCACTACTCGCTCTGCAGCCGCCCCGCGAACCCGAACGCCCACATGAGCAACCTGCTGCTCCTGATGGCCCAGCGGATGGGGGTCGAGACCGAGAAGTTTGGCGATAGCAATAGGGCGATCGAACTGTGATCGTTCGGATTCGCAAAAAGTACGACGGACAAGTTGTCCGTCGTGCAGCAAATTGTTTGCAGACTGCTTCACACCTCATTGATGGACTGCTGGGAAAGATGATCTCTCCGAGAACGCCAATGTCGATATTCCGTCTCGCTCTTTGTCTCGTGATCACGTTGATCGCGACTTCCACAGCGCTGCCTGACGAGCCGTTCCGCCCCGAGGTCGGAAAGTTTCCTCCGCTTGAAAAATCGCATGCCTACCGGGGCGAACTCATCTTCGTGGATCATGTGAACCGACGCGGCAGCATTCGCGTGCAGGGATCGGGTATGTTTTTCCGCAACGATCCGCACCCCTTCGCGATGCTGCCTTATGGCATCGTGCGCTATCACGGCGCACCGGCGGATCTGCGGGACATCCCGCTAGGTACGGTCATGCATGTTCGGGCATTTCTCCCGCCAGATCCAAAGACTTCCGCCGTACCGGTGCTGCCGGTGAACAACAAAGAGAAGGACGCGAACCACAATCGTGGCGCCGGTATCTTCCCCGCCGAAAACCACGTCATTCTCCTCGAGGACGAACCCAGTTACTGCCAACGCGAAGGGTTCGTATGGAAGCTAGGGGAAGTGGACCTCAGAAACAACGAGGGCATGATCATCGCCACTTGCGAGCCGAAGCAAGGCGGCGACGCCAAGTCGACTGAGGAAAAGATGACCTTCGACGCAGCCACCCGCTTCTGGCGCGGCCGCGAATGCCTCGGCATCGACGAACTCATCGCCGAAGGCGCTTGGCCTGCTGAAGGAAAGAAATCCCTCGGGGGTCAGTCCGTGCAGCTCGGCATCACGTGGAAGCCTACGCCGAATGGCATCTTCACCCGCTTCCACATATCGGACATTTGGCTAGACGATGTCGCCTTGCAACGAGCCGCTCGCAATCAGACCGAGAATCACAAAGCCTTCATCCGCAGCCGTTGGATGCCCGCGTGGGTTGATGCCGTTGAGTACGGCAAGTTCGGCAGCGCGAAGGTGACCGCGACGATGTTCGGCGGCATGGATCCGTCGCTCTACGTTGACTTCAAGAAGGACGCCGGTGCGATGATGAACGCCGTCGATAACACCTTGAAGCACACTCACGGCGCCTACGGTCCCGCTCACATGGCGTCACGCGGCAGTATCCTTGAAGTCTTTAAAGCGGAAGGCGACGCACCTCTTGGCAGCAGCGGCATCCAAATCCGATTTGAAACCGACCTCATCATCGAAGGCCTTCGCCCCGGCAGAGTCGTCCGCGTCCGCCCGACGATCTGGCCTCAGGTCGACGTGCCGCGCGAGGAATACAAGGACTGAGCAAACATGGAAGAACGTTTCCCGTCCCCGGCAAACTTCCCGAATCTCTAAAATATCATCATTTTTGGCGCGTCGTTGCCTTGCCCGACTTGCTCATCATCCTCATCGATGACATTGGCTGGGGCGGTCCGCAGTATTTTAATCCGCATCGAAGATCACGACGCCACACATCGACTGGCTTGCGTAGCCGTTGAAGCCCAAAGCCATCGAGTAGACTACTATCATGATATGCACACACTCCTTTATCGCTAACCTCCGTTGTATCCACAGTTTCAAAACGCATCTCGCCATCGCTACCGCAATGACCTTCGCCGCCTCCGCGTTGGCGCAGAAGCCCGAGACCGCCCAAACGGAGGAGGAACGCGAACAAGCGATAGCCAGTACTTCGATCGAAAAAGATCCAAAATTCGCTGAAGCAGTTCAACGCTTCCAAAACGGCCTTGGAGCGACCATCAAATTGGCTCTCGTTGATGATGCGACGTTTGCCAACAACTATGTCGTGACCGCGCTCAAGCCGGAGCATGTCGACAACACGCTGCAAATTCTGACTTGGATGGAATCGGAATTGAAGCGTTACCCAGCAGGGTTCGTGAAGAAGCATGGCCCCAGGAATCTAGTGGTCGCGAACGCATACATCTCCAAGACCGCCAACGTCGCCGCACTGGCTTACTCACCGACGTTTATCGCAGAGACGACCAGTGACTCGATCCTTGTGACCGTGCCGACGACCATGACCGCTACCATCGAAGTTCTTGGCCGAGGCTATATCCATCAGACACTCTTCACTACCATCCTCGCGAAAGTCCAGGATGCGGACTCACCCATCGGTCTAGCCCATTGGAAGTCGTTGGAGTCAGACGGCTCGAAACTAGAGACTGAAACCGCCAAACGTCTCACCAAAGCGAGCAATGGCCGCGAAGGCCTCTACAGAATGCTTTGGGATGCATGGGAGTTTTCCGAACTAACCAAGTGCGCCAAGACCGACGCCAAGCTGATGGAGCGCATCGAACTCGTGAAGTCCTTTATGACATCGCTCGATCCGCAATTCGATGAAGCCTATTGGACCACGCTCGCGGCCATCCCAGAGGAACATCGAGTCATCTGTCTCAACGACCTCAGCGATACGCATAGCACGGACAAAATCAAAGCCGACGCCGAAATTCAAGCCGACATCAAGGCGTTGGAGGAGCAATGGGGCTTCAATGTGCTCTGGGAGCCCGGTTCCGAAGCGCCGCCGATGCCGGTCAAGGTCCGATTTGAATACTCCTATTTCACCGACAAGAAACTGCATGAGTTCAAGACCTTCCTCCGCATGGCTCGCGAGAATTTGGGAATGTATCCCGAGCAGATCACGAAGCGACTTCACATCAAGAACCTCTACATCCTTGATACGTTCGACTTCCGACGCTCAGGTGTTGCAGGGCAAGGCATGAGCTGGTTGCCCCAGCCCTCGTTCGCCTATGGACTCCGAACCTTTGATCCGGCCAAAACCGCATCGATCGACTTCATCCGCCGCACCATTCACCACGAAATCCTCCACCTCATCGACAAGGAGTTCTCCAAAGAAGGCGGCCCCATCTACGGAGCCAACTGGGACAGCCTCAATCAAGAAGGTTTCCACTATAGGGTCGGGAGCCCGAAAACCCTCAACAGCCCCAGCCAACTCAACTTCTACAAAGACAACACCGAATGGCAAGGGTTCGCTGAACCCTACGGCATGAACATCGCCACCGACGACCGGGCCACCCTATTTGCCCGCATGATGACTGCGCGCGTCGCCGATGAAGGGCGGGGAGACCTGCCTTTCATCGCAAAGCTGGAAGCCGACAAAATCCTTAAAGCCAAAGCCGAGCGCATGAGCGAGTTCTTCCAACTGCTTAATCACGATTTGGCCATGACATTCGAAAGCAACCAGTTGTATTCAACACTCGAAGGAGTTTTCCGTCGGAAAAAGACCGATTAGCGGGAATCGAGCCTAAGCCAGGAAATGGCCAGGATCATTTGACCCACCCAATAACGATGAAACACACCCCAGACTCAACATCGCTTTGCTTCGTGCGCGGCGTCGCGCCCATTGGTTCGAATCCCACGTCGCTGACCATCCGGTTGTTTAACGAAGAAACCACGTATTTTCAAGCAAAAAACCAGAGGTATGGATCGTACTACTAAGAGAACCGCAAAGTGCCGAATCCAGTTCACTTTTGGACACGTATACCCAACGGAGGAGCTTAGCAAGTCATGATTCTGCGATTACTATCATTTTTCGTATTTGTTTCCTTGGTGACATCATCTGCTGCGTCTCAGGAATGGGCTATCTCGCATGTCACGATCGTCGATGTTGAAGCGGGAAGATTGATACCATCACAAACGGTAATCATCCAAGGTGAGAGAATCTCCCGGATCCGAGATACAACTCCGGGAGATACCGGCCAATGCCGAGACGCCTCAGGTTTGTACATGATCCCTTCGCTTTTTGATTGTCACGTTCACTGGAATCAGCCCGTTCGCGACGGATTGCTCTTTGCTTCGCACGGAGTTGGATTCGTTCGAGATATGGGCGGTACGAATCGAGAGAGACTGAGTTTGCGCGAGCGCTCGGCCAAAGGTGAGTTGTCCGGTGTTCGCTGTTTGGTCACAGGAGCGATTCTCGATGGAGCTGACCCTTATCATCCTGCTATTTCGTTTGTCTGTGATACTCCCGAGCAAGGACGAGAAGCGGTGAAAAAACAAAAGTTGGCCGGTGTCGACTTTATCAAAGCCTACTCCAAGTTGAAGCCTGATGTCTTTTTTGCGATTTGCGACGAAGCGAAGTCGCTGGGAATTCCTGTCGTCGGTCATGTTCCCGACTCAGTGACCGTTTTCGATGCTACAAACGCTGGAATGCAAACTAACGAGCACTTGAGCCGTATCGAGAGCGTGCTCGAAGCTGCTGTGCCGACCAGCAAACGCCCGAAATCCGATTTGGAATTCTCATTTTCGAGTCTTTGGTGGAGGCTCTATCCGACAATAGATCCGCAAGCTTTAAACGATCGCATAGCTGAGACTAAAGAAATGATTCAATGCCCGACGCTTATTCTCGTGGCTGGATACGGTCGCATTCCTCCCTCCGAAGAAACGTTGAACGCATGGAAGCGATTTGCAAGCGACGACGAGCTGAAGTCTTGGACAACGAAACCAGACCAATGGGCTAAGTTTGCAGACGATACAGCGAGCAGTTGGCCTCGTATCTTGGATCTTGTCGGAAAATTGGACAAACAGGGAGTAAAGCTTGTAACTGGGACTGACCTTGGTAATCCGTACGCGATCGCCGGTTACTCGCTTCACGACGAAATGTCCTATCTCGCACTCGCGGGACTTACGCCACGATCCATATTAGCCGCCGCAACGATCAATTCCGCGAAACTTCTAAAGGTTGACCGGGACTATGGAAGCATTGCTCCAGGCAAGTCAGCTTCGTTTGTTTTGCTGCGAAAGAACCCTTTAGAAGACGTTCGCAACACCCTTTCTATTGACTCGGTTACGTTGCGTGGGCAACGCATGGATCGAGTCAAACTAGATGAAATGCAGAGCGACGCCGAGTTATTCCGCGACTACATGACTCCTGGAAATGTCGAAGCAGCGAAAGAACAACCGCCAGGTGAGCAATTGAGCCGAGATCGCTATGTACATCTATTCCAGGCATGGGAAGTGGGCGAAGAAGTAAGAGCTTTGTATAGTTCCCCCGGCGGAACAACGGCTCGAACGTTGAATCTGCAATCGAGTTGGGGAAAAGTTCCTGTGGATTTAATACAGGTCTTTGATGTCGACGGTCAACTGATCAGCGCACGTTGGAAGGTCTTTGCAAAGCGTCCTTACGCAGGCAAGATTCAGAGGACGGGGCCAAATCAAATTGAGTATCGCGTTACAAAAGGGAACATGGAGATCGAACGGACAATTGAATTTCCCAAAGGTTGTCTCGTCGATTTTCCGGTTGGCAGTTCGCTGGACCCACGCCGTTGGTTGGGGATTCTCGATAAAGGCAAGTTGCCGGTAATGTCACTGACTTGGGACGGAGAGCCGGAAACCTTGGAGTTCGTCCAAGTGGGGGCGGGGCAGGCGACAGGAGACGATTCTCGCGAGTTAGTCATCACGAATTCACAAAGCGCCGATGTCATCAAAACCCTCAGGCTCGATGCGAATGGGAAATTGATTCAAGAAACATCGGGGCAACGCTCTTTCAAGCTCAAGTGATGTATTCTAGAGCAGTGTCACAACGAGCATGACTGTCAACAACGCCATTCACTGCGCTTCGTGGAGGCGATGTGAAGAAGGCAATCGGGATGAGGCGACACCGCACACACACCAACGCCCGCCCAGACGCCGCATCGGTTGGAAGTTCGCGGTGAATATGCAGCGTCCCCGCGTTTCACGCCTGCACGGTTGGCTATCCATTCGCGATGATATTCGAACGGATCTTAGTTGCGCCCGCTCTTCATAACCTTGTGTCGATTGGGAATGTTATTCTTGTCCATTTCTAAGATGGTTTTGAAATTGCGTCCATGCACCGCGATGTTCTCTCCGGACGAAAAAGGATCGCGAGAATACACCGTCTCAAGGTCTCGTCCGATGACTTTGATACTCGAACTGCGATAGCCAATGCATTCAACGTTTAGGTCGACCACATCATCGATACCAACGCCGTCGATTTTGAAGCGGCCATCCTGGTCCGTAAGCACTCCTTCAATCTGCGTTGGTATCCACTGCACATGGTGATTTGCGATGGAAGCGGGTGTTCTTGCGGCAAGTATGGAAGCTTTATCTGAAGGATCGAATATTGCTTTGGGTAGAGGCTTTCTTGATGTCTGCCGTAACCATTCATCCATTTCCTTGCGGCTCGTCGAACGAGATTGATCGTTCACAGTGACGTGAGCACCTACGACGGGCTTTCCGTTTTCGTCGACGAAGCGACCGTTAATCGATGTTCCACGGATGAGCTCAATGAGCGATAAGTCTCTGTTCGCAGCCAATGTAATGGAATTAGTCGCAAAACCAGGAGCCGAGGTGGTGATCAACAGCAGGCTCTCCCACTCATCCCACTCCTTCGTATGAGGTGTAGGCATAAAGCGCTTGAGGTCCTCTGGGATACTAACGTTGAAGTGCCCCTTGTCGTCGGATTTGAACACTTCGATCTCTTCGAATTGGTAACCGGCCCCACTCTTGGAAAGGCGTGAAACCCTGTAGAGTTGCAGCGTCGCATTGGGGACCGCCCTGATAGAACCATCATCCGCCAAAATCGTTCCGGCGAGACGTTCTCCCCCTACCCATTCTTGAACGATGCCTTTGTAGCTCAGCTTACCTGCCGGCAAGGGCAGTTTATCCTTGTTGCGCAGGAGTATCGAAACAGGAATCGAGGTCCCATCGTCGCAAACAATATCTGCGAAGGTTATCATTGTGTCAGTCCGATCCATCGCCGACACCTCTCGAAAGCGAACTGCCCCTGCGGGAACGGAACCGCCCTGGGACATCGCAATGTTCGTGGTACTTGCACTCTTCGGATTTTGAACGGTAAGAATGATCCCTTTGATCATCTTCCCATTGTCAGATGGCAATTGGCCGGACTCAGTAACCGTTGCGGTGAATTGACCGTTCGATGGAGCCGTCCATTCGAGTCGCTCATTCTTGCTAGACTTTGCGATCCTCAGAACGCATTCCTGATTGTTGCCTCCGATTCCACTGACCGTGGCGGTCTTCGCTGTAATCGTCACGTTGGAAATCCGAGGTTCTGGGACAAGCACGCCATTGACGCCATTGACGTTCACCTCCGGAGCACCGTCTCGATCGGCCTTTAATTGTCTCGCGTCAATACCGTCAACACCCCCGTCCACTTCCGTAAGTAGGTCTCGTACCCTAAACCAAGACAGAGTAGTCTTGATCCCGTTGTGGACCTCAAGCGTTCCATGCACAGCTAACGCGTGCATTTCTGCGTTATAGGCTGCGCGAGTTACTTTGCTTTCCCACGATGGAGGATCGACGTTGAGACGAAGATAGCTCAGCAGCAGATCAACATGTTGCTTCTTTCCGTCTTTCGACCAGATGGGGAGGTCGGCGATGGAATAGGTCTTCACCAACTTTTCCTTCGCAGAATCTCCAGCAGATTGGGCAGAATTAGCTCGCAAGTCGGTGTTGGAATACGCCTTGTCCTTAGCTTCTTCCGCGGCAGGTGGGCCAGAATTGGTTCGCAAGTCGGTGAGGAGCTGCGCAATTTGCTCATGCTTCCTGGAGTCGCCGCGAAGGACCAACACACCTCGGACCGCGTCGTAGGATCCGATCTTGTCTCCTCCGTTCTTTGTCGAACCCACTCTCGCCTCAAGGTAATGAATGAGCAGATCAATGTGCTGAGAGATTCCCCCCTTCGACCAAATTGGTAAATCCAGGATGGCGTACGATTTGGTTTCCAACGCCGTTTCCGTTCCAGCTACAGCCTCGCCGGCGGTGGTACCATCGACGACTTCGACATCGTTTGGAAGTCTGAGTTTGAACTCGTCGTCCTGGAGTTTGGCATAGTCGCCAAGCTCAAGCTTAGTGACTGTAAACGTCGTACGGCTGGCGACAATCGGCTTTCCATCAGCGTCGTCGTTGGCCGACCAGGCCGTCCACACGATTGTCTTTGCTGCCCATACTCCGGACTGCGGTTGGAAAAAACCCTGAAACTCCACTTGTGATTCGAGCCGATTGTCGATGAGCGTCTCCACTCGCGACGGTAGATAGCCGCGAACTGGAACTATACCAAGATATCGCACGGAGGTTTTGGACTGGGGATCATCGATGACCACATCCAATGCATCGTGACCATCGCGATTGACCCGTATGATCTTAGGATTGGGACCGAACATTGGCTTAGGAAATGCCATCTCAGATCGTCCCCAGAAAAAGAGGTTGGGGGCGTAAGCAAGCGCGCCGGGCCTCAATGCACCGTAGCTGATGTTATTCGTGACCCGGTTCCACGAATAAGTTCGGTCTCCGTCTACGCCCGTCGTCCATTGTTCCGGATGCAATTCCAAAGTGCCCGTTCCCGGAACCCTTCGGTCGCTCTCGATTCGGGTCATTCCGCCTTTCTTCAACCAAAGTGCCGTCCCCTTTGAAGTCACTCTCTCCAGCTTGTGCTCCTTTGTCGGCCAAAGCGTTGCGAATTCTTGCGACAGCTCCATGCGGCCATAGAATAGCTCACGCCCCCTCAACTGAATCTGCTTCTCTAGTTCCGTCGCTGTTATCCTAGTTGCCGGTTCTATCGCCATGCCGACCGCTTCGTGGCCTCGCGTCCACTTCAAATCGCCCAGTCGCGTTGCGCCACGTTTCTCCTCCACCTTGTTGCTCATGGTCCATGCCCCACGGATCTCATTGTCAGCCAGCCGCAACGACAGCTTTCCAGAAACGTTTTCGGTATGAGTCCAACTTCCCTTGAAGCGATTTTCAAGCCGAGACCACTTCAATTCGATTCTGCCAGCAGAGCCTTGGTGACAGTTTGTACATTTGGCTCCATTCGATTGCGGATGAGGAGCGGGAATTCCGCCTAAGTCAAAGAGGGCATTCGACATAGTTCCTTCGTAGCGGCCCTGTTTCAAATTCAGAAGCACGGTACCCCATTCGTCACTGGTCCATTGACCGCTGATATCGGGCTCATCCGTCGATTGCCACAGCACCATACCAAGCAAAGTCATTCCAAGAGTTCCAAGCATGGCGATTATTCCTTTTCGAGTTGAGTTGAAAATCGAACGGCGGCCTGCGGCGTGAGGCACCAGGGAAGCTGGCAGTGGCACGGACGTGGGTTGCTGCACATGGGCCAAGCACTGCTCAAGCAGAGCTGCGACCTCCAGTGCATTCCCGAAGCGGGCATCGGGCGATTTGGCCATCAGCCGCGAGATCAGCAGGCAAAGCCATTCGGGAATGTCTGGGCTTATTTCACGGATGGATCTAGGCTCTTCATCCGTGATCAACCGGAGGATGGCGTAACTGCTCTCGGCGCGGAATGGTGCGTGACCGGTGCAAAGGGCGTAGAGCACACTACCTAAACTAAAGAGGTCTGAACGCGCATCGATGGCCTTTGCTTGCGCTTGTTCGGGTGACATGTATTGAGGCGTTCCCGCGACGACTCCGCTGGATGTCAACGACGCGTCATCAACAGCGCGAGCCAAGCCAAAGTCCGTCAGGATTGCGCGATCCACGCTGCCATCGAGCAAGATATTCGAAGGCTTAACATCGCGATGAACCAAGCCTTGGGCATGCGCTGCCGCCAGACCGCGAGCCGCATGCACTCCGATTCGGAGAATCTCCTTTAGTTCCAGTGGGCCTCGATCTTGCAATCGCTTCTGCAAACTCACGCCACGCGTGTACTGCATAACCAGATAGGGAATGCCTTGCCACTCATCCACTGCGTAAATGGGTAGCACATGATCGTCAATGACTGCGGCGGCCGCTCGACCTTCGCGACGAAAGCGAGCGCGGGCAGCTCCCGAAAGTGTCAGGTGAGGGAGCAGTATTTTGATGGCGACATAGCGGTTCAGACCAGCGTCGTGGGCTTTGAACACTGCCCCCATCCCCCCGTGCCCCAGGATTCCAACGATCTCGTAGGTGCCGATGCGACCAAGCATACTTGGATCGTCCGTCGGCCCCAGCAATGCGGTCAATCGTTGGTAGACCGAGGCGCTTGGTTCATGAACATCGTGAAGTGAATCGATAGGATCAAGTCGGAGAGCGGATTCGAGGTCCGTCCACCATTCGCGATCGCCTACGGTCTCTTCCAGTGAAGAGCGACAGGTCTGGCAGGTCGAGAGATGTTCTTCGACTTCATCGACGCGTTGCGAAGGCAGATCACCAGCGATAAATTTCTTGAGTTCATTGGGTTGAAAGCAAAGAGATGATGTCTGCATTAGGATTCGCTCCAAAAAGCGGAAGTTTCAAGTACTTTTTCTCTCAACCGAGCTGCAACTCGGCATCGCATCGCGTAGACGGCACCAATCGTTCGTCCGTAAACTTGAGCGACCTCGGCAGCAGGACGACCGTCGATGGCTGTCGCCTGGAAAATCGCCCAAGTCGCTTCTGTGAAATCGGATTGGATTTCTCGGGCTGCCCAGCGAATCGCTTCGAGTCGACATTCCACGATCAGGGATTGCGTTGTGTCCGCCTCAGCAGGAAGGGAAGCGAGAACTTGCACAAGGCTGGATGTCCCGGTGGCTCGATCTGGCTTGGTTCGTGTGATGGCATTGATAATCGCGTTGCGGACAATTCGCCCGAGCCAATTGCGAAATCGCGGCTTATCTTCGTCCGGCTCCCACCTTTCGATCGCATTCGTGACCGAGAGGAAGACGCCTTGAGCCAAGTCTTCTGCGTCTTCGTGCGGAAGCCCCTTTCTTCGAGCCAAGCGATAAATCACTGGTCGGTAGATTGCCGTAAGCTCATTCCATGCCAGGGCATTCTGCGGATCTTTTACCCGTAAAATCAGACTTTCATTCGTTTCAGGCCAGTCGCTCATGTGTGTCCTCTACCCTTATTCACACATGATCGCAGATTTCCTTACATTTCGGACCATCCAGGAAAAATGTCGAGCGAATTTGTGTCAGCCCTTCGGGCTTTGAATCTCATAGTTGCAGGTAGCCGGTGGTTATCACCACTGGCAGAGGATAGGGGGTAGGGAAGTCGCATTGGACTGCGACTCCCCTACCCCATATCAACTTCGAGTTCAAACAGCAATTGTGTCAGCCGTTGGGCTTTGAATTCCATCATTTCCCTTGGATCTTCTTAAGAACTTCAACTCGTTCACGCTCAGCATGCGAATCCAAAATACTCTTAAAAAGCAAAGTGGAGGGACCTTGTTTCTTTTCGCGAAGAATCCCGGCTCCAATGACGCAGATGTGATTAACGTTTGCCTTGTTCGTATAACCAACCAACTGCAATGCCAGCACGACCACAGCTTCTTCATCTTTCGAATCCTTGAATTGCTGGATCGCTTTGCCAACCGCAGATCCTTGGTCAGTGGCATCCACGGCACTTGAGAGGAAAATAGTCTGCGAGGCTTCCAATAGCTCTTTCGGAACCGGATTTCCCTCCAAGGTTCGTCGTGCGGTAAAGATAGTGTTCAGTTCACGCAAAGACGACGGTTTCGACGCATTAGCAAAAAGTTCTTTCAATATCGGGATCGCATCTTTCAGGCCGAGCGCAATACAAGCTGCACTGGCCTCTTCGACACGCATGCGATTCTTGAGCAAGTCGAGATAGACTTGCGAGGCTGCCTGACGATAGGGAACGTGAATCAGTGCATAGGTTGCCGCATTGCGAATGTCTGCATCCTCAGACTGATAGAGTTGGATCAACAATTTGGTCGACAAATCTGTCCGAATATCGGCCAAGCTTCCGATCGTATGCCAAAGATCCTCTTGTGGCTTCTTCTTGCGAACAGCCTGCTCCACAGCAGTCACAGCGCGATCACCATAGCTCGCCAGCATTCCCGACGATGTGTTAGCATCTGCGGCGTAAGGAAGGCCCTTCATGGAAATCGTCATTTGAACCAGCGACGCAATCATGTCATCGCCACCAGCTAGTTGTAAACCGCTCTTGAGAGAATGGACTATTTGAAGGGGTGCCCGCACGAACCACGTGTAGCCAAGGCCATCTCCCAAACAAATATCGTGAGTGGGCCAACGCGACTGAGCAGGTAACCAAGCGATCCGCGATCGCAGTTCCGGCGGAGCTTTCGATGGCTGGTCAGCGAACAATACGATCTCTAACTGCTCCGTTCGCACTCGAAACGGGAGCGCTGTCGGCTTCAAGACGGCTTGTTGCATCGTATCGGCTGACTCATAATAGTCACGTGAAAACAACAAGCGATACCCGGTAGCTTTGGTGGCATCAAATCGGTCGACCCCCTGCGTAGCAGACATCGCGGGTTTGTCGCTGAGCTGAACTAATTGCCAGGTTTCAAGAGGCGAACGCGTATTGAGCATTCGCATAATATCATTTGCATTTTCAGGCAAAGACGCACTCACATTCAGCTTAGAGAGCACATCTTTCGCAATTCCATGCAGCGGATGTTTTGCATCGAGCGCCACTGGAGTCGCAACGGATCGCTTGAGAAAGCGAGTGCCATCAAGGATCAAAGTGTCAGGTGTATCATACTGCAGCGTCGCTTCGACAACTGAATTGTTGGTTGGCTGCATTGCGAACGGCTTGAACCTGACCGAGACCTTGTTGCCATCAAGTTTCCATGTGCCGGTCGCGAATTCAACGGAATTTTGTTTTTGCACGTAGCTTTCGAACTTGCCTTGCTCGGAAAACTTCAGCGTCATCGACTCTGCTTGGGCACGGCAAGGACGTCGCCGGGTCTTGCGTCCTCGCGACGCTGGAGGGTACGCGGCCGCTGCTGGTGGAAATCCAGGC
>JANMNR010000388.1:0-15559 GCA_031368325.1 Pirellula sp. | reverse complement strand
GTGCCAAACCGCCAAAGCCGCAACCAGATTCCCAAAGAAACTCGCGTCGCGTACGTCCACAAAAGTTTTGTTTCGACATCGTAGGTCTCTCAGTCTAAATAAATGAATTCGTTGCTATTAAGTAGAACCAAGCAATACTCGCGAAATACCTGTTGCTCAGTTAGTCCAAATTTATCTCGAAGTGAACCAATGCGCTTAGCGGCTCTCTCGATCTCGTCGTTGTTTGCGGGACGCGAAAAAGCAGATTCGATGGCCGTCTTGAGGCGTTCCAATAGTTTGTCACTTTTTTGAGAAGCGTGATTGGCTAGGTGTGTCGACTGTTCCTGCATGAAAGCACCATTGAGCATATTCATGGCCTGCGCCGCTTGCGTTGTCAAAAAGCGAGCCTCACAACTGGTGTCCGTTTCAGGAAAGTCGAACACCGACAGCTCTGGTGGAATCAAGGATCGCTTAATAAAGATGTACACGCTGCGGCGTGAACGATCCGCGGCATTGGAATTGCCCCATCCTTTGCCAGGAACACTCTGTCCAGCTTTCACATCGTCGGAGACGTTGGGGAAAAAGCTCGGTCCATGTTGTTCCCAGTTGATACGTCCGTTTACCGTCAAGACTGCATCACGAATTTCCTCGGCGCTCAAACGTCGAACATTAAATCGGGAGAAATAGTCGTTCGCGGGATCGCGTGCAACGCTGTCGGAATCGCCACTGGAACTTAATCGATACGATTGGGACATCAGCATCATTCGATGCAACGGTTTAAGCTGCCAATCGAATCGCACGAGTTGTTGCGAAAGAAAGTCCAAAAGTTCAGGATGGGTCGGTGGGTCACCAAGTTGCCCAAAGTTATTGGCTGAACGTACGATACCTCGTCCGAAATGACGCTGCCAAACGCGGTTTACAATTACACGACTGGTCATTCGATTCGAAGGCGACGTTATCCAATTGACGAGCGTCGTGCGGCGCCCTGCCGATTTGGCTTTGGCACTAACTAAATTCGGTCTTTCCTCGTTAAAAAGTTTTGGAAATGCTGGTTCGACTCTATCACCCGGCGCCTGCGGTGAGCCCCGCATCAACACAAATGTCTCCTCGGGTGTCGGGTCGCATTTGGCCAATCCCAACCTAAAGTCGAGTGGGAGTGAATCCATTTCCTTTCGAGTTTCCTCGGCATGCTTTTTGAGCAATTCGTACTCAGCCCATTGGTCAGAGTCCAACTGAGACTTTAACCGCTCTCGTGCGACTTTGTCGCGGTCAGGTCCCTTGGCAGCTTTCTTGTCTTCGTCATTCATCTTGGCGATGCCAATCTCTTCGAGTCGCTTTATCGACTTCTGAGCTTCCCTTAGCTGCTTCTTCAGATCTTCGTGTCGAGTAGCGAGATCTTGTCCAGATACATCGATTTGGTTGTTAGTCCTTTCGTCGCCTCGACTCCCATACGGGGTTACATCTCGAAGGAATGCCACCATTTGATAGTAGTCTTTTTGCGGAATTGGATCGATCTTGTGGTCATGACATCGGGCACAGTTGAGCGTTAGCCCAAGAACACCTTGGCCTATGGTGGATACCAAATCATCGAAACCATCGAACTTGGCTTGCAATGGATCTGCTGGTTCGTCGTCCCAGATACCTAGTCGATAGAATCCGGTGGCCGTGAGCGATTCGCTGGTGGGAGCATCCACTTCATCGCCGGCGAGCTGCTCTCTTAGGAACCGGTCGTAAGGCTTGTCTGCATTGAATGAGTCGATAACGTAGTCTCTAAACTTCCAAGCGTTAGGCTTTGGACCATCTCGTTCGTAACTGTTAGTTTCGGCATATCGAACGAGATCCAACCAGTCGCGAGCCATGCGTTCCCCAAACCGCGGATCGGCAAGTAGCTGATCGACTAGCGTTGAATAAGCGTCTTCACTCGGGTTGTTTGCGAATCGCTCAACAGTTTCTAGATCGGGGGGCACTCCAATACAGTCGAAAAACAACCGACGCACCAACGCTCTCGGCTCCGCAGGGCGTGCGGGTGTGAGTGAGTTTTTGGACCATCGTTCCTGGACAAATGCATCAATTGGATTACTAGCCGGATGAAGGCCTGAGTAGGCTGGCGGAATTGGATCGCCCAATGGCAAGAAAGCCCAATGCTCGCGGTACTCTGCGCCAGACTTGACCCACGCTGTAAGCAGCTCAACTTGCGGTTTTGATAGGCCGGTACCCTCGGGTGGCATACGAATCGCAGGATCGTCGGAACTAACTCGTCGAAGGATTTCACTGGCATCGAGATTGCCGGGCACAATCGGCTTCGCGCCGCTGTCCGCTTCACTTGTCGCTTTGTCAAACTCGTGCAATGCGACACCGGATTCCTGCTTATCCGGACCGTGGCAGGAAAAGCACTGTTTTGCGAGCAACGGCCGAATCTGCCTACTGAAGTCAACCTCTGGCTTTGCCGTTGCATCAGCAAAAACCTGCGTTGCGATGGGAGTCACCAAGGCAATAACGACCGCTGCAATGATATGTTTGACGCGCGCAGCAGAAGGGGTGTATCGAATCAAGTTAGAGGGCTCTTTAGGAAGGAGGAGTACCATGGTTAACGTCCTGTCATTTTGTTGACTTACCCAGTATAGAGCAAGCGGAAGCCCGAACCAAGTCGCAAGGGAACTAGAGAGGGCCGTTCCAACGACTTTTTAGACTCATTTCAGCAACCGCGTTTCGCCGTCGAACATTTGCCATCGATGAAATGGCAACGATTCAGATCCCCCAACTTGAAATTCAGCGGCTTGAATTCCGATTTCAGAAACTGGGTTGCTGGAATTCCAGACAACGATCCGGCAAGTCAAATTCCTAGTTTCTGCGTTTCCGAAATCTCAAAGCCGACTTCCCCACCTAGCTTCTGAAACGCAAAACCGCGAAGCCTTGATTCGCAGACAATACCGACCAGTACGATTGGTAGGATTGGTACGTGAAAGAGCTCAATAACATCGCCCGCTACTGTGACGCCAACAGCCAACAGCCCATACCACGCCATTCCTTGCTTGGGAGCGGCCGCTATGCCCCACAGAATTGGCAAAAGCAGAATGCACAGATCGTAATGGTACGAGTGGGGACTGATAAGCAATGTCGTACCGAATAACATCATCGCCTTTTGGGGCGAGTCGATCGCATTATTTCGATCTTCGAACACGGCGTAAAGCAAATATATCGAAAGTGGCAGGCAGATGGCCCATTTGCACCACTGAATCTGATCCATCGGCAGACTATAGGCCATTGTCATGAGGTTGCAGGACCACTCTAAGTGATACCCAGTGTTTTCGGCATAACTTCCGATGGTGCCGAGTATTTGAGCGAACTTAAGCCACGTTTCCATAGGAACCAAGCAAGCCGTCCCACCCCAAATAATGCATACGCTGACACTAGCCCCAACAAAAAATCGCCAACAGCCATTTCGAAGCAAGACCAATGGTACCACGAAAAACAGCGTCGGCTTAATCGATAGAATTCCAAAGACCATCCCTGCAGCATATTCTCGATGGCATTGTAGCAATCGCCAAGTCAAGCAAATCAACAACAGCCAACACACACTCTTTTGCCCGAGAGTAATCGAAAACAGCAGTGACGGGAAAAGTATCAATCCCAACCATAAGAAATTGGATCTAGATTTCAGTAAGCCCGATGTCTCGGAATGATGGCTCGTCCTAGCATGATTTACGATGTCGGCAATGAGTGTAGACGAAAGGAATGCCGCCCCGATTAGTGTTAGCACCCATAGTACGACCGCCCACCGATACGGAACGAAGGCAAATGGGCTGAAGAGAACATAATGGGGAGGCGGGTAAACCGGTGGAAAGTAAGCGTCGGTTTTCCAAGCAAAACCTACAACGTCGGGGTTGTACTGCCAGGCCCTAAAGACCTCGACATTATACAATTCGGCAATGTGTCCCGTTACCACCATGCGAGCGCCTACCCATTCCTGCAAGAAATCAGCTCCGTAGGCTGTTCCGGTTTCCTCTGATTTCCATTCGTAGTTTGGCGCAAGGAACAAGTAAACGCATGCCAGGCTTGCGAATACCAGCCCTTGGATCCACCAAGATGGCTTTTGCAGACTAATGGAATGCATGTGTATGGTTGACCGTTCGCAGGTAGGCTCGCTGGATCGTCAAGCACAGTTCAATAAGGTCTTGGAGCAAAGGCAACAGCGAGTCCCAGTCCGCTACTGCTTTGCGGTCGGCTTCGCTGGCCAATTCTTGGATGATTGCCGCGATTGCAGGCATATCGATTGTCTTGGCTATGTCCTGCAACGTTTGTAGTCGCGATTTTAGAACCAACGGATTGCGAGAATCGAAGCTATGTATCACCCGTTCCAATTGATAGCCGATCATGATCGCGTGATGATCGGTCATGTCGGAGTCATTCATCAGTCCGGCAGGTCGCCAGCCCATCGGTGAATCCGCAAACTTCTCAACCAATTGAGGATCATAAAGCCGCCCCGCGTCGGCTCGCAATCGCTCGATCGCTTCTTCGTGGCTGCATGGCGACGCAGCCAAGACGGAGGTCATGGCATCGTAGGCATTGACGATGGCGATGATTCTCGCACCAAGCGGAATGGCTTCGCCAGCATGATCCCCATCGCCTCCAAAAGCAGCATTTTGATACTTGAGTATGCCTAACAATTCTGCCGAATGGAATGCCGCCTTTGCGATTTCACAACCTACACGCACATGGTCAGCCACCACTGCTTGGCTGGTTGGTGTCAAGTCGTGAAGTTGTTCGACCGAGTCGGCATCGGGGGTCCCTACGACACCGATGTCATGCAACATGGCTGCAATCTCAAGCGAGTAAAGTTGGCCAACAGACATGAGGCCACGTGCGAGCACAACGCTCATTTCTGCAACTCGATGGGAGTGAGCAGCTAAGTCGGGCACGCGATGTGACATCGCTGCATTGAGAGTAACGACAGAGTGATACGATATGGGGTGTTCCTCAATGTCGATCGACGAAAGCTTGGTCACCTTCTTGCGTTCGGCTTCCAATGCATCGATTTCCATTTGCATGTTCCAGCAGCGTACTGCATTGCGACCACCATGCTTGGCGGCGTAGAGTCCACGGTCGGATTGTTCAATCTGAGCTTGCAGGTTTGGAGCGCCAAAAATACTGCTGGAAACTCCAATACTTGCTGTGACGTGGTACGGATCGGCCAAATGCTCCTGAATTCCGGCGCGGATGCGTTCAGCCATCGCCACACCTTCCTCGACCGTCGCAGAATCCATTGTCACGCAAAACTCTTCGCCACCATAGCGTGCCAATGTCGCTTCGTCTCCGATGAGGCGTCCAACTGTTTTTACCAAATCCTTGAGGACGGCATCACCCGCAGCGTGACCATGTTGGTCGTTTAGCTTTTTGAAATGGTCGACGTCCATCATTATGGTGATAATGCCGCGGTCACCTTGATTGCGATCGGCCCAGATAGCTTCGATTCTTTCAAAAAGTGAGCGACGATTCAGTGCACCCGTTAGCCCATCGCGTGACGCCAGCTCATGCAGAACTTCGTTTTGCCGGCGGATTTGTTCCTTTGAGGTTTCAAGGTCGGAAAGTGCTTGCAGCAAATCGGTGCGTTGAGACTCCATTACCGTGATGTCCTCGAAACTGATCAGAGCCCCAGAAACGCGTTCATCCCCATCCAAGACAGGGGTCGCGTTTACTACGAAGCTGAGTTCCTTTTCGGATCCAACTGTTAGGTGGACTTTAACAGCCGCTTTCTGTTCGTGCCGCCGAAGTGCAAAATCCCAGGGCCACTCTTCATTGGTGTCTCGCCTCCAAGGCAACTGGCTCAAACTCTCTCCCAATAGCTCGTCCGTCTTTCGTCCGACGCTCTTTGAAAAAGATTCATTGACCAGCAGCATCTTTCCTTCGGAGTCCAAAATCACAACCCCACCTACAATAGTATCAAGCGTGTTGCGAACTCGTTTGGGAACCGCGCTTTTTGGGTCAAGCACTTTTAGCGAGCGTGTCAGGAAGAAAGAGAAACTACCGAAGTTCAAAGCAAACCCGGCTAGCAACAAAAGCGCCCACTTTACGATAGCTGGCCCGAAGCTCTGTGATACCGGCTCAAACGCGATCTCCAATTCAGCAAAGGTCTTGTTTCCGCGGTCGAGCGGAACCCGAACCTGATTGATATTGGACGGTTCCTCC
Source organism: Pirellula sp. (assembly GCA_031368325.1). Classification (GTDB taxonomy): domain Bacteria; phylum Planctomycetota; class Planctomycetia; order Pirellulales; family Pirellulaceae; genus JBKCUI01. The sequence continues at coordinate 9,394 of JANMNR010000388.1, read as the reverse complement.
GCCTTAAGTATCCAATGCCGATTATGATCGGGGCTTGCGTACAATACCATTCCGTCAAAACGAATAATGCTCAGACTCTTGAGCTCCGGGACTTGAATCAAAGCAGCTCGACAGGACTTTTGCAACCCATTATTGTCCTTGTTCGACAAATAGGTCGATACGCTTGCCGCCAACTGCTTGCTGATGTCCTGTCGATCCCGCTGCATTTGATTGTTTTCAAACGGGATCATTCCTGAGATACCTCCAGCCAACATCGGTCCAAACGACATAGTCGCAAGGATGATCGCCATTTTATAGGTGATCTTAAGCCGAGGCATAAAGGCAAAGGTCCGAGTTAAAAAGGAAACAGCTTTGGTCTGTCCGTCTGCGGAGAAGATTCCGAGGCAATGGAGACAAGCCATAGTACTGTTACTTAAAACTAAGGCCTAGCAAACCAGAAATCGTATTTGCAAGCGAGAAGTTATCTGCGTGGGCAAGATGTTCCGTTTCTACGCTTTGTGCATTCGAGATGGTTAGCTTTTCCGTATAACACGATGGTTCGCTTTATAGTGAATGTCCTAGGTCATTCCACAGCTTTCGCAGGGTTTCGCATATACGAAAGCGTGCCACTCAACTTGTTATGCGACGAAAGCGGATTGTATCGATTGTGCTTTGCGTCCTGCTTCTAGGTAAAGATTCGGCAGCGACAGTTAAGGAATCTTATTATGAGCGCAGGAATGTTGAAACGCTCATTTCTTTAGCAACACGTACTCGATAATGGTGGCTATCCGAACCTATTGTTTGGCTATCTATGGATGGATTGCCAAAGGTGTCGTCGCACGGAGGATCGTTGTGACCGAATACGTACGCAGATCTAAATTGCATACAACGGCTTTAGCATTGATGCTAACGTTCGGGTCACGCGTTTTGATTGCGCAGTCCAATTCGGTTGCTCCTGTCCAATCCACACCTAGGTATGAATTACCTAAATCGTTACCCCAGTATCCTCAATCGTCACCGAGCAATGCAGTAAGCAGTGACGAGTTCGAACGCATGATTGGATTCTATCCCCAATCAGCCCCGCCCCAAACAGTACAGTCGCCACAGCTTGGTTTACCGGCACAAGCACGAGGAAGTCCGCTCCCGCCGAACTCGAATGCAGGAGTCGCTACTCCATCGCCTTTTCCTAGTTCCGTGGACTCGGAATCAGCGCCAGAGTGGTTGAATCAATTCGACTCCGCCAGAACCAATGGCAATACGATTCCGTGGTGGCAGTTCGATTGCTCCAAGCCGATTTTGATAAACGACGAAAAATCAACCTGTCAGGTTGAACTAGAACAGCTCGTTTGGCATGCGATGCAGTACTCGCCCAGAGTCAAGAGCATCCTCATCATTCCGCAAATCCAACAGACAGATATCGAGATTGCAAGGGGCGAATTTGATCGGCGACGCACCATAAGTTCAACCTTTCGCGATAATTCGGACCCGGTTGGCAACACTCTAACAACGGGAGGTCCCAATCGACTCAACGAACAGTTTTGGGATAACTCGGTTGGACTTAAGGATCGGAATATGATTGGCGGCAAAACAGAGTTATTGCAATCGTTCAACGCACACGATAGCAACTCGGTGTTCTTCAAGCCGAACAATCAGGCGGATACCAAACTTAGTCTGAACTACACTCAACCGTTGTTGCGCGGATCTGGCAGATTCTACAACACCTCTTCTATTCGAATCGCAGGTATTAAGAGCAAGGAAAAGTTTGCCGAAGCGAACCGACAACTGCAAGATCACGCCAAAGAAGTGATCACAACCTATTGGGAGCTCGTTTTGCAACGGTATCTGTTAGCACAAGCAAGGGAAGGGCTGACACGACTTAAAGCCATCGAAAAGCATTTGATCGAGAGGGCTGGACGCGACCTGCTAAAGACGCATCTTTCAAGAGCTAGATCAGCGATCAAAAACCAAGAGGCACAAATGATACAGGCGAGAACGAAAATCTTGAGTTTTCAGGAGTCGCTTCGCCGACTCGTGAACTCGCCTGAAATGGCACTGCAGAACTGTATGGAAATAATCCCGCTGACCATGCCCTCGAATGAACTTCCCGTGACTCCTCTCGAGGAGGAAGGAATTGCGGCATTAGCCTCACGCGGCGACATTCTCTCCATACGCGAAACCATTAATGAAGCGATTGTGCAAAAGCGATTGGCCATGAGTGAACTTAAGCCACAACTCGACTTAGAGACTTCAGGCTACATTCGAGGCTTGCGCGGAGAAAATCAATTCTCGCAGGCTTTCGGCGATCAGTACGCCGAGGGGCGACCATCGATTTCCGCAGGCGTAACGGGTTCTCTGCCGGCAGGAAATCGAAGTGCCAAAGCCACAGTCAGGAGTCGGGATCTCGAAATTGCACAGCTAAAGCATGATTACGCAGAAACGCTGAACAAAGCGATGGCTGACATCAGGTCAGCCATCTTTAATGCAGAAAGCACCTACGCAACAACACTGGCGGCGATCGACGCAACTTATTCATCTCGAGACGAAGTAAATGGTCAGCAAGTTCGGTTTGATGATTTCTTTGGAGAGAATCAGTCCTCCAGCAACATACTCAACGATCTCTTGGATGCCGAAGGGCGATTGATTTCGGCCGAAAACACATGGGCCACTCGGCAGATACAGCATATGATCGCTTTGATGAGTATCAAATACGAATCCGGCACTCTAATGACGTTGAATGCCGAGCAAGAAGTAAACCGGTAGCAACGGATCACTTACCGCCAATTGCATTAACTAAGCTTGAAGTTAATCCGGAGGTATAGTCGTTTTGTCCGTCCCAAGCCCACATGTTTCGCATTAAGTCGGAAACCAAAATCCCACCGAGTCCCATCAGCAACAGGATGCCCAGAAGCAAAACAACATCGAGGGTGCCATAAGGAGTTTCGGGCACGCCTCGCATCGCACCACCCGCAGCCAGAGCTCCGCCGGCCAAAGCCGCCTCATCTCCAAACCCATCGCCACCAAAGCCTCCTTGTTCGTCGACCGGATCAAATCCACCCATTCCACCGCCCGCAGGCATGGCACCGAACTCGCTTGAGTCTTCTAATTCGATAACTTGCGAACCACTATCATCATCTACTTCAATTCCGCCACTTGAGGGTGTCAGCTGAAACTCCTCGCCCTGTTGGAAGTCAATCAGTGCACCGCTTCCAAGGCCACTAATTCCACTTGCCGAACCAACGCCTGAACCCGAGCCACTTGCGACTTCGGCGCCCAGATCAAGTCCTGAAATTCCAGTTCCAGCGAGATCGAGTGGCTCGTCCTCGAGCGATAATCCGCTATCGGATGGACTCATTAAATTGATGCCGCTTTCCGATGCTAGTCCAACACCGGAATCCGAGCCCAGCACCAAATCGTCTTCGTCGTCACTCTCGAGTTCCAGATCTGCACCGAGCCCAAGACTTCCTGAGCTTCCAGGCCCCTTCGAACCCTGGCTCATGAGGTCCAAGCCGCTTCCATCCCCCATCAATTTCAAATCACTTCCGAGTTCTACTTCGCTACCCGAACCGCCTTCTTTTTCGAGTTTCAGGTCCGATAGAGCACCACTACCTTCGCTGTTTCCTGGCTTCCGGTTGACCAAACGAACTCCGCTTCCACTTTTTGGGTCAGCGACCAGAGCAACGTCGCTGCCCATTCGTTCGTTGTCGTCCGCGAGGTTCAGATCGCTTCCAAGGGCGAGATCGCTCGAGCCAGGATTTCCAATGGTTGGGCCGCTTTTGCTACCCGAGGGGCCCACTTCGCGTTCCGACACCAGGATTGAGGATCCACCGGCTTCTTCGTCCATGGCGTCGCCTCCCAATTCGGATTGGACGCGTTCGATTTCGTCGGACTTAAATTTCCACGATTTCCCGTCACGATAACCAAATATTTCCCCTCTGGATCGCATCTCAACGAGTTCGTCAGAAGAAATGCCGAGAATCTTTGCGGCTTCGTCGAGCGATACGTAGTTTGCCATGCCGGTCGTCACTTGGAACAGAGAGAACAAACGAAGGAAATTTCTAAGCTCTTAGACTAGTCTACGCAAACCGCATATTCCAGTCACCTAAGAAGATTTCGATCGCTTGCTTTCCGTGTTGAAATGCTCAGCCGCCAATGTACGAACCGAATATGAGGCCTCTAACGAATGTCACGAGACCCGCTCGTATCGGCAGTCGATGCTATGCATCGATTTCGAGGTCGCTTTCGGGAACGCAAACACACGGGAGAATCTCGCTTTCCTGGGTCAGAAATTGAGGTTCACGCGTGTACCTAACCGTTCCCCGCATCAGTCTTACCGCGCAAGAACCACACGCCCCAGTTCGACAACCGCTTTCCATTGAAATGTTGTTTTGCCCCGCGCAGGCAAGCAAACTCGACTGGTTTGCTTGAAATCGGGCATTTGCCCGAGACTGCTTGAAATAAATAGAATGTTGGCGGAATGGCGTTGATCCGATTGCTGGAGAGGGTCCCTCGGATTGATGGAATAGTTCATAGCGGACGGACTCCGAAGACACCCCCAATGCGATCAATTCAGATCGAATTCGAGCCTGCCATTCCCCGGGACCGCAAAGGTAATAGTCGCTAAACTCAATAGAGCCCTGATGTTTGGTCAGGTCGGTTGCTTGAAATTTACCCTCGAAAAACAACCCTTTAGCGGATTCGCGAACTCCTTTTGGGAAACGACTGATCCAAATATTAATACTGAACTGCGGATTTTTCTTTGCCAGATTCAGCAAGGAATCGGCAAATGGCATGTGCGCCACATCTCTGAATTGTGAAAAACAATGAATCGAACGGTAGTTTTTGCGAATTGCCTCGGTCAGCATTGGAATTATTGGTGTAATTCCAATGCCGGCACTAACAAGCACGATGTTGCGTTCGGGAGCTGTATCAAGAAAAAACGCACCGCATGGGCCCCGTACTTGCAGCATGTCCCCCACCGAAATCTCCTCGTGTAGCCAACGACTTACACTTTCTGGTCGATTCGAGTTCTTCTTTACGGTGATTCGCCAGTGCCCCGCTGAGCAATCGTCCGACAGAGAATAGCACCGGCAGTTGCCTGCGGAATCGTCACGGACGGGACGCCGAACCAAAATATGTTGGCCCGGCAAAGATGCGGGCAATGGCTCGTGCTCATCATCGATAAGATAAAACGAAAGAGAGTCCTCGGTTTCTTTAACAACCCTTACCACAAGGACGTTTCGCCATCTGGTCTGACGTCGATTCAGCGAATGAACGGTGTAAGTTCGCTTGAGCGTATGATCAAGTTGGAGACGGGTTGATTGCTCAATGGATAAAAGTCTTTTTTGAGCCGTCCGGTTTTGCATCGAATCCGACACGACGCTCCAAAGCGTCTTAACCAATAACGCCAACAGCACGAATGACGAGAATATTGTAACGAAAAGGATTGGCTGCATCATCCAGTTTAAATGCTCTGACGATCCATGTTCTTTTTTGCCAAGGGCGCACTAATCCGTTCTGCATCGGATGCATTGACCTGCAAAATCCACCTCGAAATGAAGCGTCCCCAGATTTTCATGTACGGGCTAGTCGTAAGTGCCACAACCTGCGATAACTGAAAAGACCGAAAAGCTTTTCTGATACGAATTGGAACCTCAATTAGCGGCCATGAATGATCTAACTCCACCCGATGACACTCTCAGCGTGGATGAAAAAGTAGAGCATTGCCAATCGATCATCGGTTATAGATTTCGTGATCCGTCGATTTTGCTGTCTGCTCTCACGCATTCAAGCGTTGCTTCGTCGCGGACCGAATCCAACGAGAGGATGGAGTTTTTGGGCGATTCTATTTTGGGGATGATTGTATGCGAGCGACTTTTTCGATCGTACCCAGAATACCTTGAGGGCGAATTGACAAAGATCAAGTCGGTCGTCGTTTCTCGCCGTGTTTGTGCGAAAATTTCTCGCCAATTGGGTCTTGATGGCTGCTTGATCGTTGGCCGCGGAATGGTTCGAACAGGGATGCCTCGCTCGTTGCTGAGCGATGTTTTTGAATCTATCATCGCGGCTATTTTTCTTGATGGCGGCGTAGAAATGGTTGGAAAGTTCATTTTGGAGCACATGGAGCCTGAGATTCGGCTGGCCGCCGATGGCCATGGTGGCGGAAACTACAAGTCATTGCTGCAGCAATTGGCCCAACGCGATCTGAAAGGAACGCCCATTTACCGATTAGTGGATGAATGCGGGCCGGACCACAGCAAACACTTTCAAATCGTTGCCGAAATTAGCGGCCGTCGCTTTGCTCCTGCATGGGGGCGAAACAAGAAAGAGGCCGAACAGCGAGCCGCAGGTAATGCCTTATCTCAGTTGCGAGGCGAGGATGCGCCTTACACGACAATGTAACAATGTGCACCACGCGAATTGCAATCTGATTGTCTTGGCGTGTATCGGGAGCTGGCGAACATTTTGATTTTCAGATCGTAGCTCGCCCTACTAGCGTCCGTCCGTTCTAGCTGCCGTCCGTTCTAGCTGCCGTCCGTTTTCCGCATGGAAATGGAATACAAAAGAACAATGGATCCTGTCGCCAGAAGCGACCACGGAAACCACTCCGATGGACGAAAAACCCGATCGAAGTTGGTCGGAACTGGTGCCGAAAAAAGGCCGCCATTCTGCTGTTGAAAGGGTTGGGCGGGATCGTCTATCACTCCAGCCACCAAAACCGCGCTATCGATCAGTAGGCACTCGATTCCCATAATGATGAGGACGATTCCAATCGCACAAAAGAAAGCTCGCCACATGGTATTCGGACGAATCAAAATTCGTACACCTAAATCGAGTTATGATAAAAGTACAATCGATACGCGACGAGTCGCAAAATGTCTTTTCGGCATCTCTGGCTTCCCATCCGGAATTCGAGTTGTGTTTTATAAGGATTTTCCAAAACTCGGCGCGTCGTTTTAATCGCCATTTGAGAAATCAGGATAAACGGCAGAGTTCGCCCCAGTTCCACTTGTTGCTCGTGATGATTTGTCGGAGTATACTCACGCGTCAGATTGAATGGTGTGGAGTCAGACTCAAATTGTCTGTAGCGGTGCGTTTTCACAAATCCCTCATTCCGTCTATCCCTCGTGTGCTTCAGAAGGTCGACCTGCTATTGGACACGGTAGGCCATCGGTCCCACATCCCTTCCAATCGTTTCACATCCTCCAATAACGGGAACAACCCAATGTCGAGAACCACTCGCCGTCAGTTTATTCAAAACACCTCAGCAGTTAGCGCCGCCGGATACTTTGTGTCCGCAGGTGCAACTACCGCCCTCAGCCGCTCACCAAACGAGAAACTCAACGTCGCATGCATCGGCGTTGGCGGTAAGGGGGGCAGCGACTCTAGCAACGCCGCTAAGTTCGGTAACGTCATCGCAATCTGCGACGTCGACCGCAACACGCTCGAGGGCAAGGCGAATTCGCCCGAGTTCAAGAGTGCCGAAAAATTTACGGACTACCGCGAGCTCTTCGCCAAGTATGGCAAGAACATCGACATCGTTACCGTTAGCACGCCCGACCACATGCATGGTCCTGTCACGTTAGAAGCTATGCGACTGGGTGCAAGCTGTTACACGCAAAAGCCATTAACTCGTACCATCTACGAAGCTCGCCTACTAGCGAATGTTGCCAAAGAAACGGGTGTATGCACCCAAATGGGAAACCAGGGAACCGCACTCGACTCGTCGCGGGAAGCCATTGCACAGTTGGGCTCGGGTGTCCTTGGAACACTCAAGGAAGTTTACGCTTGGTCCAATCGTCCTGTTTGGGCTCAAGGACCGGGACGCCGTATGAACATGGAAAAGTTCGCAACTGAGGCCATGAAGGAAGATGCTGCCGCAGGCTCAAAGCTTGTTGGTTCGAAGCACAAGGAAATCCTTCGCACACTCGAACGACTGGACTGGAAGAGCTGGATTGGCGTCGCAGAAGATCGCGAGTACTGGCCAGGTTTGTATCACAGCTTCCAATTCCGTGGCTGGTGGGATTTCGGAACGGGCGCTCTCGGAGATATGGCCTGCCATCAATTGACTGTGCCATTCGCATCTTGCGGACTGCGCGATCCAATCTCCGTCGTTGCAAAGACGAGTGGCCACGATTTCGATAGCTTCCCTGCTAGCTCGGTCATTAAGTTCGAATTCCCAGAAACCAAACAACGTCCGGCAATTCCATTTTGGTGGTACGACCGCAAGGGAAATAAGCCACCTGCTGCAGTCTTCGAAAAGTGGGGCATCAACAAGGTCGCGGACAGCGGCGTTTTGATCGTCGGCGAAAAGGGTGCGTTCTATAGTTCGGACGACTATTGTGGCAAGTACGAACTCAAGGGCGTAGACAAGGTCAACGTCGACTACGAAAAGGCCGAGAACAAAGGGGACAACGACACGAACAATATGTACGAATTGTTCCGTGCGAAAATGGCTGGCGACCCAAAGATCTGCAAGTCGAACTTCATCGATCGTGCAGGCCCTTTAACCGAAACCATTTTGCTCGGAAATCTAGCCGTCTGGGCCGCCGCGACCGGTGGAAAAGACGGTGAGATGGGCGAGTGGGGTGAGAAAGTCGAATGGGATGCCAAGAATCTTGTCGTCACCAATCTTGCAGCTCTCAAGACGCCACGTGTTGCTGACCTAATCAAACCCAAGTATCGTGACGGTTACCGAATGGACTAATGAGGCCGATCCGTCAGGATCACACACCGAATCGTAAAACAAACCGGAGGGGGGTAGTTCGCTACTCCCCTTCTTTTCATGTTCCGAGCAAAGGGTTACTGGAATGCGTTGTAGTCATCTTTGGAAAGTTTTTGGGAGTTGTTTGGTCGCAGGCGCCTTGACAGGCGGCTTCGCTTTCGCAAAAGCACCGGTTGATTTCCTCCAGAAATCGGATGCAACCGCCACTGCCAAAGCAGACGACGTCGCTGCCACAAAGAAGCGACTGGAAACATTTGGCGCGACCGCCAAGCTAACCATGGACGGGACGAAGCTGACCGAAATCCTCATTCAAGATGGATCGATCCTAACAGCCGACGACCTGGCTTTGTTCGGGCGATTGACCGATCTGCAAAAGCTACAAATCTTCAACTGCCGAACTCTCAATTCGGACATGGTCGCCAAGCTTAGCGGACTCAAAGAACTCACCGCCTTGGCCATCACCAATACGGTGATCGACGACGCTGCAGTCGATACCATCGTCAAGTCATTTCCGAAACTCACGGTTTTGGATCTTTCCTCCAATGCGAACATGTCAGGACAAGTTCTTAAGGCCATCTCGGAACTCAAGGATCTGCAACAGTTGATCTTGGTTCAGAACCGGTTTAATGAACTTGGAACACGACGACTCGCGAAACTGCAAGACCTACGCGTTCTCGATCTTCGCGGCAACAT
>JANMNR010000367.1:0-6714 GCA_031368325.1 Pirellula sp. | reverse complement strand
GCGATCCTGCACCGGCTTGGTGAAAATCTGCAGCATGTACCCCTCGTCGTCTCGATCGACTAAGATTCCTAACTCGGCAAGTTCGTTGATATCCTCTTTGATACCACCAATTCGATCGCTGAGGCCTTCGTAATAGGTCTTTGGGACACGCAAGAAGGAAACATCGTTTGCCTTTAATGCCCGAACGGTTTTGACAATGTCGTTGGTAGCCATGGCAATGTGTTGGACTCCAGCACCGCCATAAAAATCGATGTACTCCTCAATCTGGCTCTTGCGTCGGCCCTGGGCAGGCTCGTTGATGGGGAACTTGATTTTGCCCCGTCCGCTTTGAACGACCTTGGACATCAAAGCTGAGTACTCGGTGGAAATGTCCTCGTCATCAAAGGAAACGAGTTGCTCGAATCCAAGCACCTTGCGATAGAACTCAACCCATTCGTTCATTCGCCCCTCTTCGACATTTCCGACAATGTGGTCGATGCCCAAAAGGCCTGTTGTTTGATAGGTGGCAGGATTGTATCGAGAGGGATCAATGGGATCAAAACCAGGCGCAAACGCACCATGATATCGGTCTCGATTGACAAAGGTATGTGTCGTGTCGCCGTAAGCTCGAATCGTCGCGCACTCATATGTGCCATACTTGTCTTCGATTGCCCGAGGTCCGACAACTCCGATCGCTCCGCGTTCCACGGCCAAATTGTAAGCGTGACGCACGTCATCGACTTGAAGCGCGATATCGGAAACTCCGTCGCCATGCAGAATCAATCGGGAGGAGTCAGGATGGTTTGCTCGTAGGGGTGACACGATTACAAAGGTGATGCCGCCCTGTTGAACGACATAGCCGGCTTCGTGTTTTACTTTGGTCTCAAGCCCTGCGTACGCAACAACGTCAAAACCATAAGCGTTTCGGTAAAAATACGCGGACTGCCTTGCGTTTCCAACAAAAAAACGAACGTGATCGATCTTGCGTAAAGGCATTTCATCTTTGGATGGCATATCGACAACTCACTTTACTCAGAACGCAAACAGGAACTCATGAAAATCGAAACGACCACGATGACCCTCATTGTAATGTTTTTTTATTAGAGGTCGGCACAACCATCGATAATCGTTTTTGAGCGATGTTGGGCTTGAAAACGGGCTCGAGTCGCTAGAATGCCGGGATTCAGTAATCTCCGTTTTCAACTTGATGGTGACAAATATGGCAAATCTTTCGCTGCTGCTGTGGGTACTCTTGGCCAATTTTGACGAGAGCACTTCATGGCCGGCGTTTCTCGGCCAAGGTGCTACGGTAGCAAAAATAGAAAATTTGCCTGTAAAGTGGTCGCCGACAGAGGGATTGCTATGGAGCGTAGCAACACCTGGCCACGGGCAATCCAGCCCAGTTAGTTGGGACGACAAGGTCTTTGTTACTTCAACAGTTGGCGCCAAAAAAGATGACTATCATGTTTTGTGCTACTCAGCAAAAAGCGGAGCGGAGCTTTGGAACCATAAATTCAAAAATTCAGACCCAGTTGAAAATAGCGTCTACGTGAGTCGCGCCGCCCCCACTCCGGTTGTTGATAAAGACCGTGTTGTCGCATTTTTCGAAAGCGGCGATGTCATCGCAATCGACCATAAGGGGCCAGTTTTGTGGACATCGAATATTGCAGACAAGTTTGGGAAGTTCAAAAACAAATTTGGCTTGAGCGGTTCGCTCGCTCAAAACAAAGACCATGTGTTTATCTTGGTTGATGATGAGGGACCGAGTTACTTGGTAGCCCTCGAAAAAGCCTCGGGTAAAGAGGTTTGGAAACAAGACCGGACTCCTCGAAATAGCTGGTCCTCGCCTGCGGCGCATACGATTGATGGAGTTGAGCAAATCGTCGTCAGTTCGGCTGGGTCCGTTGATGGATATGAGTGCGCGACGGGCAAATTGATTTGGAGCTTCACCGACGTCGGCGGCAATACCGGCTGCACTCCAGTCTCCATCGGCAACGGCAAGTTCTTTATTGCCGCGTCAGCAGGTCGTGATGGTGGCAGCGCGGAAATGGCACGGAAATCGAATGCGCTCATGCAAGTCTCCAAAAACGGGGACACATGGACGACCGCCGTCCTTTGGAAAGCAGACGAGGCAACACCGTCATGGGCGTCCCCGATCGTGCATCAAGGGTGTGCTTATTGGGTAAACCGAATGGGAGTCATCTACTGCTTCGACATGGAAACTGGAAAGTTGAATTACAAGGAGCGAACGAAGCAATCCTATTGGGCAACACCGTACGGTGTCGGCGATCGGGTTTACTTCTTTGGCAAAGATGGTTTGACCACCGTCGTAGGCGCCGGAAGAGAATTTCGTTTGATCGCCGAGAATGAGCTTTGGGACCCTAACGCATTGGTTGTTGACAAAGCGGCAGGCACCAACGAATCGACTGAAGAACGCCGCAATGCGGCCGCCATGTTCTCAGGGCCAACGCAATACGGGTTCGCCATCGTTGGCAACAACATCGTCATGCGTACGGGCGAAAAGCTCTTTTGTATCGGCAAGTAAGCTTTAGCGATGCTTCACTTAAGATATGGAATTGCGATGGAAGCCATTCTGGAACTGGTTGTTGCGTGGATTGTTCAACCCATTTTTTTGACGATGCAGTTTGTTACTTTCCTAATTGGATTGGTCGCCGAATTCGCATTTACAGCCATCTTCAAGGGGATAACCGCGGCAAAAAGTTCTGCTTCAGTGAAACTAAGGACGCAACTCGAGGACCGAAAACACAAGCAAACCAACCAGAGTGCAAGGCGTTCTTCTTCTTTGGAACGCTGGTCTGTTTTAGCTGGCTGCCTGATCTTTATCAGCTTTGTCGTATTCCAAGTAGTGAATTTTCGAATTCAACGGCAGCGTGTGGAAATTACCAATACCCAGGTTGCTACTGTGGTTGAAGGCATCGTATCACAAGAGCTTCCGAAAGATGGTATGACGACGAATCCTCGGGTGCTTGATGTTCGAGATGCGTGGGGGACTCGTCTGGAATTGTTCATAAATGACTTCATGCTCGGAACCTTGGTCGTAATTCGTTCCAACGGCATCGACGGGAAACCTGGAACGGTGGACGATCAACTCGCAATTCGTTGGAAGGAAGGTGCGAATCTGAAGTTGCTTGATAAAGCATTTGATTTCGGCGACGAGCGATTTCGGAAATTGCTGGTGTGACTGCTCGGAGTTAAGGATCTCCAAAATTTGCCGAAGCAAGTCGGTCTAAGGTAAAAACGCGCGGAGGAGAGCGACAGATTATAGATTTACTCGCTGTACCACGGACATCCTTTGTCCGTCGTGTGTTTCGTCGGACTTGGAAGTCCGCTGTGCGGTAAGAATTCATCAGTCTTTTATATTCATCAACCCATTTCATTCGCCAATTGGAAACGCCATGTCATCGACGAATTTTGAAAGCAACGACTTCTCGGGAAATCCATATCAGCCCATCCAAGTGATTCCCGACGCCGAGGCGGTACCTGCATACGAAATGGATGAGCAAGCTCGCACGCTGCGATCATTGGGCAACTGGCAGACTTTTTTTGCCGTGGTGGGATTCCTTGGAACGGGACTGATATTGTTGGTTGGGTTATTTCAAGCGATCGCCATGTTGGGTGGAGGGGTTGCGGCATTAAGTGGCCTTGTTGTCGGCGGAATGATGCTGGCGATGGGATTTTTTTGTTATCTGTTGCCATCGATTCTGATCCTGCAAGCGGCCATGTCCGCCCGAGCCGTGGCAAATTCGGGGCCGAGCAAGTTGCCGCATTTTTTTAAGGCTCAACGCGCTTTTTGGAGGTATTGCGGCATTGTCATGATGGTCGTTTTTGTGATCTATTTTGGGTTCTTTGTTGTGTTGTTGCTGTTTGGGCTGTCCGGGGTTTCGGCAACGAATCTTTAGAAAACTGCGGTGGTGGAGTTAACGAAGGTTGCAACCTTCGCGGACGGATGGGGGACAAAGTCGCTCGTCGTTACTGCGACGAAAATCGTAAACAAAACGGCAAGAGTACTTTCATCCAGAAAATAGTGTGATGCAGGATGAACAATCGGAGGAGCATCCGTTTTTCGACCCATACCAAGCATCGTTAGGCTCTAACACATCTCTCGCGACTTCGGTAAACTATTCGGAAATAAATCACGCAAACACGGCTTATGTCGTTTGCGGTCATGGATTGTTGGAAAGTTGTAGAAGGTACCAAGGATGGATTTAAAAAGACGCGACTACGCTTTTCGCACGCGGAAAGTGTTACTAGCTATTTTCGCGATCGTCTCCGTTGCTTTGTGGACAGGTATATCGGTTGCAGGCATTATTATTGACTCCACAGGTGTGGCGGGTTTCTTTAGCGGTGGGACTGACGATCAAGTATTTCCGTTGTTGACGACAGGCAACTACTCCGTCGCGGTGGGCGGCGCCGCGTTTCGTGGGAATTTTTATGGTCAACCCGTCAATTCCAATGTTTGGATTGCGGAGAATGGGAACATCAATTTTAGCGTCGATGGAGATGGTTCGTTTTTCCCGCAGTCGTTTTCTGACTCGCCAGCCTCAAGCCGCATCGCACCCTTTTGGGACGATTTTCAGTTTTTCGCGGGGGAAACGAATCAAATTATCGATCACTCCCGGATTGGCGATTATTTGGCGGTTACATGGCGGGATGCCTTCTTGTTCAACGATCTAGTGTTTGGCGTCCCGCTCGATTACGACAAGAGAATAACGACACAAGTCGTTTGGTTTGAACGGGACATGAACGTGAATGGCTTCGATTTTAAGAAGGACGATATTGCGTTTGGCTATTCAGGATATCGCAATGGGAATATCGATGCCACCATTGGAGTCAGCCATGGATCCGCGCCGGGCATGTTTACCAGCATTCCTGGTGATAGCGATGGCCTTATCTCTTCGAGACTTGGTCAAAGCAACTTAATCCCCTGGAATGACAACGAGTTTTTGTTGTTTCGCCCGACAGCGAACGGAATGTCCTACACGGGGACCCGCGAGTTCATTACCGCTGTTCCTGAATCTAGCTCTATCTTTTTGGTTTTCGCTTGGATGGCTTGTGCGTTTGCGATATGGCGTCGTCAACTCTTTTAACATCTTGTGTTCGAACCCACATGCGGTGACTAGAATCGAGCAGGAATACAGGTGCCGCCGATGGCTGCGAATCACTCAATGAAAAAACCCAGGAGAAAGTCCCCTGGGTTTCGCAAGTTTTGATCGTTTGCTTAAACGTCTTTTGACCTAATCCCTACCAAGTATACTCGGCACCTAGTGTGTAGCCTTGTAACGTGATGTTGGAATTGCTGTTGATGGATGGTGTTCTGCCAAGGTTTCCATTGAGTTGCGGGGTTGGGTTGAAGTTGTCAGTCGCCAGAGCCAGATTGTCGATAAACATCAGTTGATAGGACGATCGGAAAGCCCACGAGTGATTCAATCGGTAGTAGACTTGAGGCGATATCTGGGTGATGTAGGCGATCTTATTGGAAAGTACCTCCTCGGTCGCTGCAACTGGTAACGAGTTGGCGCTAATCAAAGTATTTTGGTGAGCACGATTGTTGTAAATACCGGTCTTGCTTTCGACACCAAGCTTCACGCCAGGAATCAGGTTGTACCAAAGATCGCCACCGACCTGGAAACCAACAAGCGAGTTTTGGGTGTTTACCGTGTAGTCGAGAAATCGCGGGCCGTTGTTCGCCGCGCCGTTGTTGTTGAGGCCTCGAGCAGAGAAACTCGCCTTCTCGTCCAAGTCCAGGTAGCGAACGCCAGCCAAAATACTCCCTTGGAAGAATCCCGATGGCTCGGACCAGCGACGGCGGAAATTGATTTCGCCATTGTTTAGCTTTGATGAGTACGTCAGCGTGTGAGACAGAGATCTGTCCGGATCATCGAAGCCGTTTGCTGGAGTTACTCCGAAGTCACTTAAGAAAGAAAACAGGCTAGCTGACCCGGAAGTCGCGGTTGCCGAATTCTTCCAATCGTTTAAGCCGAAGTAGGCGAACTCAAGGTTCGATCCAACTCCAACTTGGAGATTTGCTTGTAGGGACAGGCCCGCTCTCAACCTGTCGAGTGGCACGTTGCTCGTACCCAGAACGAAATTGTTGCCTGTCGACCCAAGCCTTGATGTATTAAAGTTGGAAACGCCACTGGTTCGCGACAGAAATATCACGTCACCCGAAACGTCAAACCAACGTTGTGTAGCAATTCCACCTTCGCCGTAGGGACGTAAAGATCCACGGTAGCTAGCGAGTCGACTGCGTACCGCGCTCGTGAGAGCAAATGGCGAGCGCCCAAATCGGTCAGACGGTCCTTGACATTGTTCTCCATCGACTCCAGGTCCGTAGGGTGTGCCGTCCGGACCGCAGGGAACTTGCGGCAGGTTGGGGTCCATTCCCATTGGCATGCCAATGGATGGATCGCCCGACATCCCGGGATCACCGTACATTCCAGGATCATTCGACATGCCTGGTGGTGGTCCGGGGATTCGATATGAAGCAGGTCCGATCTGGGGCCCCCTGCCCAATAAGCTTGGGTCTAAGCTCCCAGGCTTTTGGGCATATAGGTCCGCGCCAAGTGAGGCGATTGCCAGTCCGGCGAATAGTTTTAGTTTCCAGCCTTTGAGCAACTTCATTGAAATCTCTCCAACGCAAATTTGCGATTGCAGCCTCTGGTTGTCTTCAGAAACTACAATTCCCCCATTGGAACAGATGCTTGGGACACCTGC
>JANMNR010000314.1:0-16176 GCA_031368325.1 Pirellula sp. | reverse complement strand
CAAATCAAGTGACGACTCCATCACATCGCGTTGCAAACTTGCATTCGAGGGGTCTACGGTCGCTTGCGAAACAGAAACATCGAGCGCCCGCCGATAATAATCGGTCGCATCCTTGAGTTCGCCCAGAGCAACACTCGCCCTTCCGAGATACGTAAATGAGACGGACGGGTCTCGTTGAGCAACAAAATCCATTGGGAACAACTTGGACCGCTCCTGAAAAACCTCCAATGACCTTTGGAAGAAAGCGATCGCTTCTTTCGCATTTCCCAGTTTCAAAGCGACTGAGCCGACATGGTTAAAAGTAACACCCAATTCTCGATCTGGGCCGTCCCTGTCTGTATTGACTGCGTAGCGCATTCGCAGGTCGAGTGCATTCGTGAAGTAGGTACGAGCCGGTTCTAACTCACCCATTTGCATCGCGACAGTTCCGAGTCTGTTGAGCGATATCGAAACTCCGCGACCGATCTGTGCGTCATCTGGGTTGTCTCGGTGCATTTTTTCACGTACAGCCAGAGATTGTTGATAGAATCCTCGGGCTGCGGCGACAGCACTCGTTCGCAAGACTGCGTCGCCAAGTTTTTCGTAACAAACAGCTAGTTCTCGCTGTGCGTCGCTATCATTTGGGCGGTCAGCTGCAAGCTTCTGGGCAATGTCGAGTGCCCGCTGGAACTGTTCCCGAGCCGCAGTGCTTCCCCCCGACTTTTCGTCCGTGCCGACTTCAAAAAAAACGTCGCCCAAGTCGCGGTGTGCGACTAGCAAACTTTGGTCAATTTTCGGGCGCTGCTCCAATTTTGTGGCTACCTCGGTCAAACCCTTTAACGCGGTATCAAGCAGGCTACGGCGAACTTTGTGGGCAGCTGGAATGTTTCTGAGTTGACGCTGGATATCGAACGTCACAGATTGCAAACTGCGGAGCGCTAGTTCGCTTTGCTGCTCAGCTAGTTCCGCGTTTTGGTTGGCGATTGCGGCGCTCGCCATAGCCTCTGCCTTTGCATCACCCTCGTGCTGATACGCAGTCTGAAGGCGATCGTTGGTGCGGGACATGTAGACCAAAAAGCCTGCAAGTCCAACCAAGGTCACCAAGCCACTCGCTGCGAGGCTGTTTGTGACCGATCGATGCCGACGCATCCAGCGTCGAATTTCCTCATTCCATGACTCGCGATGTGCGGTCACGGATTCATCCGCCAACCACCGCTCGAGGTCTTCCGCCAGTTCGAGCGCTGTAGCGTAGCGATCGGCAGGGCTGAGTGCCATGGCCTTCAAGCAGATGGATTCCAGCGGGCGAGCAACACCGGGCTGGATGGACCGCGGTGACAAAAAGTCCCCTCTTTGCAGTTTGCTGCTGAGGTCCGCCATGTTTTGACCACCAAAAGGTGCTCGCCCAGTGATCAATGCGTACAGCGTACTGCCGAGACTGTAGATGTCGCTCGCCGGCCCGGCTTGTTTTCCGCAACTCTGTTCTGGACTCATGTAGGCTGGTGTACCCATGACGCTGCCTTGAATCGTCAATGCGTCATACTCGTCCAGCGTGCTGGTTTCTCCATTACTTGGCCCGAACTCGTTTTCTGGCACGCGGCTCGTCTGGTTGTCTGATGTGTCTATCGAGTAATCCGATTCGAGTGTCTTTGCTAATCCCCAGTCTACCACCAATGTCTCACCAAAGCTGCCGAGCATAATGTTGGTAGGTTTGAGATCGCGATGAATCACACCTTGACTGTGTGCGTAAGCTACCGTGTTGCAAACGGTCACGAATCGCCCAATCAACTGCCGCAAGGTAAGATGCGTCGGACGATGCGTGCTGGCATCGTCCGATGCGCAGTGTAGTTGGTCAATCGCATTTTTCAGCGTTTCACCACCGATCATGCGCATCGTATAGCAGAGTCTGCCACTGTCGTCGCGACCGATGCCATGAACCGGAACGATACCGGGATGCTCCAGCCTGCTAGTGATCTCGGCCTCACGAACAAATCGCCGCATTCGCTGAGGATCTTGATCAAAGGGTTTCCGAATTACCTTGAGCGCCACCTGGCGACCGAGTCGCTCGTCTCTCGCAACAAACACTTCACCGAGGCCACCTTTGGCGTGCGATCGCAAGATGCGATAATCAGCTCGAGTGGACAGCTTAGTTGTCGAACCTATTGCCTCGGCGCGAATAGTATCGGATTCAATCACTTTCAAACTAGGAGCTTCAATGAGTGCCTCCATAGCTAGCAGAGCCCTGACCTGCTCCTCCAGAGCGGGAACCAGATGCTCGCAATCCCTGCATAGCTCTCCTGCTGAGACCTCTAATCCCTGCTCGCGGAGTTCCTCCCAACGCATCAACAAATCGCTGAGTGCTTCCTCGTCATTCATGATAAACCTGGCAAGTTACTTTTCATGGCTTTATGAACCTCCAGTCGAGCTTGCTGCCAACGTCGTTGTACCGTTCGCTCGGTGACACCTAACAGCTTCGCCGCCTGAATTTGACTCAAACCGTGATACCAGAGCATATCAAATGCCTCACGATACTCGTTGGGTAACTCGCTCACTCGCTGATGGAATTCCGACCACATGGCCAACCTGCCTGGATCGTAAGTTGACTGTGTTGGGTCGAACGCGACGAGGGACTGACTGGGATGGGCGTTTTGGTTTGACTGGTGGCATGCACCCTGCCCCTCGGGACCGCCATAGTGTCTCGCTAGGTCCAGCAGTTCGCGACGAATCTGCAACGCGGCCAATCCAATAAATTCGGGCACCGTACCAGGCGTGACCGACCGAAGGGCGGTGCATAGCCGCATGGCTGCATTCTGAAATACGTCGTCTGTTTCTTCCCAACGGTGCACACTCGGAAAATCTCGCAGCATCACTCGTGTCAGGCGAATTAGCCGCTCGGACGCACAATTCAGAAGTTCATGGCGAGCTTCTTCGTGCCCATTCAGCAATCGGTCAATGCAACCCTGAAGAGCCTGTGTTTCATGCGATACGGTGTCCATTCGTTGAGATCGTCTCTGCGTTGGAATTTGACTTGAATACGGTCGTATAGATTGCCATTGTAACCAAACCAAGCGACGGGTTCATTGCCGAACACGGGAATGGAGGAATGTAGGAAAGCCATTTTTCGCAGCAATTCGCAATTCCCGTTCTTCATTTTCACATTGTCGCCACATTTCTTGTCGGGTTCTCAAGTCCGTTTACGCTTGGAAGTCTAGTGCAATACGGCCATCCAGTTTCCTGCTTGTGCGTGCCCCAACCAACTCGTCGTCACTCGGAGTATTTCCATCATGTCAAATCGAATTCGCAAATCCCTGTTGCAACGACTGTCCCAGCTGAGCCGAAGAAAAAAATGTAGGGCTAGTGTTCGTTCGAGAATATCCTTCATCGAGCCGCTCGAGAGTCGCGATCTCTTTGCCACGTTCGCCGTGCTCAACGTCAATGATTCAGGAAGTGATTCGCTCCGGCAAGCGATTTTGGATGCTAATGCGAATCCCGGGGCGGATGTGATCCAATTCAATATCTCAGGATCTGGTGTTCACACGATTCAGCCTCTCTCGGCGCTTCCCACGATCACCGATCCGATCGAAATCAACGGCTACACGCAACCCGGGGCTATGCGCAACACACTTTCCGGCGGCAACGATGCCGAATTGAAAATTGAATTGGATGGAAGCTTAGCAGGGCTATCTCATGGGTTGTTGGTCACCGCAGGCAACAGCTCAGTTCGTGGACTCGTCATCAACAACTTCGCCCACGATGGTATTCGACTGGAGACGCAAGGAGGAAACACTATCGAAGGTAACTTCATTGGCGTTGATCCGACCGGCCTCATTGCGAGGGGCAATGGTACTACCGGCATCGGGCAAGTGGCCTATTTTGCCTACGAGTTCCTGCCAGCCTTCGGCATCGAGATCATTGGGGGCTCCTCGGATAATATCATTGGAACAAACGGCGACAATCTGGGCGATGTGGGTGAACGGAATGTCATCTCGTCAAATCTCAAGGCCGACGTGATGATCTCTGGTCTGGGCACGAATCGCAACGTGGTGGCTGGTAATTTCATCGGCACGAACGCTGCTGGAACGGGATCATTCGGACAGGTCGCCCAAGGCGGATACAACTACAACGTTGGCGTCTTTATCAACGGAGGTCCGCAGTCCAACCGAATTGGAACCAATGGCGACGGAACGGCGGATACTGCGGAACGTAACATTATCTCTGGTCACTTTGGCAACACAGGCCGCGCCGACGACCACCATAGTTCGCGCGGCGTAGAGATTGCAAACTTATCTTCCCCATTGACGACTCTGGGGCAGAACTTCGTCGCCGGAAACTACATCGGAACCGATGTCACCGGGACGAAGAAGCTTGGGAATGGCGTTGGGGTTGGAATGCAATTAAGTGACCGGAACCGTGTCGGGACCAACTCTGATGGCGTGGCTGACGCTGCCGAACGCAATCTCATTTCCGGAAATGGTGTGGGAGTCCATTTGTTTGGTTGCAACCAGAACACCGTCTCTGGCAACTATGTCGGAACCGACGTGACCGGAACGACGAACACCGGGGCTGTGGCCGGGGACCTAGGCAACTCGACTGGCATCTGGGTTCTCAGTTCCCCGTCGAACACCATCGGCGGAGCTACGACGGGGGCGGGCAATCTTGTCTCGGGGAATACCTATTACGGAATCCACATTCAGGGTAACGGCAATCTCGTCAACTCAGGGGCTGACGGCAACAGCGTCCAAGGCAATCTCGTCGGCACCGACGCGACCGGCACAGTCGCGATCTCGAATGGTGGATACGGTCTCTACCTGAACTCCAACTCCAACCTCGTGGGCGGAACGACCGCCGCAGCCCGGAACCTCATCTCCGCCAGCGGGAATGTTGTTGGCGGTGATGGAATCCAAGTCATCGGCTCTTCGAACACCATCCAAGGAAATTACATAGGTACCGAC
Organism: Pirellula sp.; assembly: GCA_031368325.1. GTDB lineage: Bacteria > Planctomycetota > Planctomycetia > Pirellulales > Pirellulaceae > JBKCUI01. Next base: position 11,248 of record JANMNR010000314.1, on the reverse strand, counting down.
ATTTCAGGAACACTGCCGCTTGGTAACTCGGGAAATCCCTACTATCTCCAAGGGAATGGCATCCGCGTTCTTGGTGGAACGGGCAACCAAATCGGCGGATTGGGTACCGGCGAGGGCAACCACATTGCCTTCAACATCGGTGCCGGTGTGATGGTCTCTGGGTATGACCCCAACGGGAACGCCATCCGCGGCAACTCGATCCACTCGAACAACGGCCTTGGTATCGACCTCGCTCCTTGGGCTGCGGGCGTGGCCGGTGTCACCCTCAATGATTTGAATGATGCTGACGTTGGTTCGAATGACTACCAGAACTTTCCACTGATCGCAAACGTTGCAAGTTCTGTTAGCGGCACAGCCATCACGGGTTCACTGAATAGCACGCCGAGCACCACGTTCACATTGGATTTTTATGCCAACGCAACCGCAGACCCGTCGGGTTATGGTGAAGGTCGAACCTATCTCGGGGCTGCCACGGTTTCAACCGATGTGACAGGCAATGTCAACTACAGCGTATCGGTTCCGGGTGTAGCACCCGTTGGCCAATTAGTTTCCGCAACAGCAACCAATCCGGCTGGTAGCACCTCCGAATTTTCGGGCAACACAGTCGTCGTGGCTGCATGTGTCGAAGTCGCTTCGCTGGTAGTGACCACAACCTCTGATGTGGTCGCGAACGATTGCCAGACTTCGCTGCGTGAAGCAATCAACTATGCCAATTCACGCTCGAATTCGTTGAACCCTGGCGGTGTACCCGATGTGATCACTTTCAATATTCCCGGAGCCGGAGTTCAGAGGATTCAGCCTTTGAGCGCACTACCGAATATCACCGACGCAGTGGTCATCGACGGATACACTCAGCCAGGGGCGAGTTTCAACACGCTTGCGAATGGCGATAACGCGGTTCTTAAGGTAGAACTCGACGGAAGCCTAGCAGGCGGCAGCGGCTTGGTCCTCGTAGCAAATAACAACACTGTCCGTGGATTGGCCATCAACAATTTTGCTGGCGCGGGAGTTTTCCTCTATTACAGCGATAGCAATATCATCGCTGGTAACTTCGTCGGAACCGATGCGACAGGAACAATCGCTCGGCCAAACGACCTCGGCATCAAGATCTTGGCGGCCCAGGACAATGTCGTGGGCGGAACACTGCCAGCCGACCGCAACGTGCTGTCAGGCAATAAGTATGACGGCATCAATGTCCAGGGTACCTACAACCCATCGCTTTGGCTCTCGACAGGCAATCAGATACTTGGGAACTTCGCGGGTACGGATGCATCTGGAACCATGGCTCTGCCTAATGGCAGCGGCGGCTTCGATGGAGTCGGTATCAACATTGGCGGTGGCTCCGGCAACCGGGTTGTTAACAACCTCGTCTCGGGGAATGGCGACGGAGGCATTGCGTTAGGTGACTACGCGACTGTCGTCGAAGGAAATTTCATAGGGACCGATGTGACCGGAACGCTGCCACTGGGAAACACCGGCATCTATGGCAACGGCATCTCCGTTTACGGTGTTGGCAATCAAATCGGAGGAACAGGTATCGGTCAAGCCAACTTGATCGCGCACAACGCCGGGGCTGGGATCTATGTCAGCGACGTGCCGACTTATGTCTATCCATCAAGCTCGGTCGTTTCGATTCGAGGTAATTCGATACACTCCAACGGCGGCCTCGGCATCGACCTTGCGCCATTCCCGTACAGTGGAGTTACAGGTAACGACATTGGCGATGCGGATATTGGTCCGAATGGCTATCAGAATTTTCCGCTGATTGCAAGCGTTGCAAGTTCCGTGAGCGGTACGGCCATTACGGGTTCGTTCAATAGTACGCCGAGCACCACGTTCACCTTGGACTTTTACTCCAACTCAGCCGCAGACCCATCGGGTTATGGCGAGGGGCGAACGTATCTTGGTGCTGCCATAGTCTCGACCGACGCGACAGGCAATGTCAACTACAGCGTATCCGTTCCAGGTGTTGCCCCTGTTGGCCAATTCGTGTCCGCAACAGCGACCAGCTCCTCCGGCAGCACATCCGAATTCTCTGGGATCGGTACCGTTACCGCTCATAACACATCGCCGACGAATCTCGTACTCAACAGCGGCATTATCGATGAGAATGGAACATTTACGCTAACGGTTAGCTTTGACGATTCGGATCTGCTCGACAACCATACCGTCTCGATTCACTGGGGCGAGGGACTTCCCGAAGTGCATGTGCTGCCGGTCGGCGCGCGGACCTTCAGCTTTAATCACCAGTATCTCGACGACAATCCGACCGTGACATCGAGTGATCAGTACAAAGTCACCGTCGCCATAACAGACGATCGCGGCGGTTCGGTGAGTACTGCGGCTGGGTATGCTTCGACGGTGCTCGCGGATGCCCCGATTCTCTACTGGCGATTAGCTGAAAGTTCCGGTACGACGGCGACCAACCTGGGCAGTCTGGGCAGTGGCGCCGACGGCACATACACGTCCGGTCCGGTGCTCGGCGTAGCGGGTACGACGGCCGACGGCAACACCGCAGTTCGGCTGGGCGACACATCCGACAGCCGCGTTGTCAAGAGTTCGATGGCTTTCCCGAACACGACGGTCTCCGTGGAATTCTGGGAAAAGACGACGGCTACGAACAATGGCCATCCGTTCTCCTATGCCGCAGGGTCACACGACAACGAGTTCCTCGTCGCCGAGAACTGCTCGAGGATCTATATTAACGACGCGCTGATAGACACAGGTGTCAACGTAGAGGATGGCAATTGGCACCACTTCGCCGTGACTTGGCAGTCTTCCGATGGTGCATTGCGGGTTTACAAAGATGGAATTCTGGCGTTTTCCGGAACTCACCAGACAGGGGCCACGTTAACGAGCGGTGGAACGCTGATGTTGGGACAGGACCAGGACAGCGTGGGCGGCGGTCTCGATCCGGCGCAGCGCTTCATCGGCTCAATGGATGAAGTAGCGTTGTACAACGGCGTGCTCTCGGCTGCACAGGTTCAGACCCATTACAACGCCGCTGCTCAAGTGACCGTTGTTAACGTGGCCCCGACGAACCTAGCCTGGAGCCTCAACGATCACGACATCAACGAAGGGCAAAGCACGTCGGTCAGCGGCACGTTCGCCGATCCAGGCACACTCGACGTACACACCGTCACCATCAACTGGGGCGACGGAGCGCCGGTCACTTACACGCTTCCCGTGGGCGATCGTTCGTTCAACATCAGTCATCAGTACTTGGATGACAACCCGACCGCGACACCCTTCGACAACTACACGGTGAGCGTTTCCCTTTCCGATGACGACAGCGGCACGGGTAGTCTCGCCCCCAGTCTGATTTATGGGCTGAAGTCGCGGAACGGCGGCGCGGTCGTCGGTTCGATTTCGCCAACGAATCTGTATTCGTTCAGCTCGAATGGCACGAACTTTACCGACATCGCTGCGGTCAAGATCGGCAGCACGAATATCGACGCCGATGCGTTAGCTTACTCACCAACCCACGGCTTGTTCGGATACCGAATTCATTCGGTGGCCAACAGCAATGCAGCGCCCACCGATAGCACGTTCTTGTCAATCAATCCGACAACCGCTGTCGCTACGCCGATTGGTGGGTTGATTAGCGGTCGCGTGATTCGCGCCGCTGCCTTCGATTCGGCCGATCGGTTGTGGGTCGTGGACCGTCTTCAAAACGAGTTGCTTCAGATTGATCCGAGCAACGGACAAGTCGTGGGAACACCGGTCTCAATTACGTTGAACGGCAATCCCGCCAACATCATCAGCGATCTCGCCGTGCGTGACGATGGCTCGTTCATCGCCACCGACTTCACGGTCGGCGCGGTCTTTTATTCGTTGGACATCCAGACCGGAGTGTTGACTCAGATTGCCGCCGACACCACTCTCCAGGCAACGGCCCAGGGAACCACCCGTCCAACGGCATTCGGAATCGTCGCGGTCGGCAACATCGTGTTCACCTACGACGCCCAAGGTACGGACGATATCTATAAATATGACACAGCGTCGGGCTTTTCTCGTAGCCTCGTCTTTGCCAACATCGTTCCCAGCTACAACAGCGGCCAAGGCGATCTGGCGATCGCCGCAGTCAACCATCTAGTGACGGTCCGCAACGTTGATCCCGTCATCGATACCTTGTCGGCAACGTCCTTGTTCGCCAGCGGCCTTGTACATTTGACTGGCGAATACCACGATGACGGCAGCCAGGACACGCATTCGCTGATGATCGATTGGGGCGATGGAAGTCCGCTTTCGATCCTGGTTCCAACCGCCGGGCTATTGTCGGGAACGCACGTCTATTCCTCACCAGGTAATTACACAATCAGTGTAGTATTGACGGACGATGACACTGGCTCGACCAGTGCATCCACTTCAGTTGTTGTCGTCTTAGGCCGGTCGTTGAGTGGATCCGTCTACATCGATGCTGATAACGACGGTCTAAGGGACATTGGGGAGTCTGGCCTGTTAGGTGTGCAAGTGCAATTGAATGGTGTCAATGACTTGGGGCAATCGATCAGCGTGTCAACTTGGACTGATATCGGTGGGAACTATCAATTCAATCAATTACGCCCAGGACTGTACAGTCTCGTTGAAGATCAGCCTGCGGGCTATTTGGACGGGAAAGACACGCTCGGTAACTTAGGACTCACGTCAGTCAACGATCAATTCTTTATAGACTTGTCAGGTGAACAAGATGGATCAGGTTACCTCTTTGGTGAACTCCTGCCCGCAAGATTGACTGGTCTAGTTTTTGATGACACCAACGACAATGGGCTTTTCGATATTGGCGAGCCGGGAGTGCCAGGCGCTGAAGTGCGGTTGATCGGCACGAATGACCTCAGTGAAATCGTCGATTTGCTTGGCTCGACCGATGCCAACGGAAACTACCGTTTTGAGAATCTACGGCCAGGCACCTATTCGATTCACAATCTGCAGCCGGGAGGTTATCTCGATGGCCGTGATTCGATGGGATCGCTCGGCGGAACGATGTCGAATGATCTGTTTGCAGGGATCACGCTCAACAGCGGATCGGTCGGCAGTGGATACAACTTTGGCGAGCACGAAGATGTCGGACTAGTACGAGGACAAACCGCCACCATTGGCTACTGGCAAAACAATAATGGCCAAGCCCTCATTCGTTCTTTGAACGGAGGTGCAAACTCGACCGCACTCTCCAATTGGTTGGCTACCAACTTCTCAAACATGTATGGGGCGGCAGCAGGGGCTAATAATTTGATGGGCAAGACCAACTCACAAGTTGCCAATTTCTATGTGACGCTGTTCAAACGAAAGGGACAGAAACTGGATGCACAAGTCCTGGCAACTGCGTTGGCGGTCTATGTGACCGATCTAGATTTAGCAGGCAACAATGCTCAAGCATTTGGCTTTACCGTCACGTCGCGTGGAACTGGTGCAGCGACCTACAACGTACAAGGAAATGGTCTCGCTTTTGGCGTGGCCATCAACACACGACTGACGATTATGCAAATCCTACGAGCTGCCAACGCTGTCGCGATTGGGGGTAACCTCTATGGAGGAAATTCATCACTGCGAAACTTGGCAAACAATGTGTTCGATGGAATCAACACGAGCGGTGATATCTAGGAGAACGAGTCCTTGAAGTCGTTGGTCGACGCAAAGGAGAGCTCGTCCTTACGCGGGCGGCGCCGTTACGCCTCCTGCCGCTTGCGTAGGTACACAACTCCGTAGATCAATAGACCGACCGCAAACGTTCCAATGCAGAGATAGAACTGGAAGCGTTCGCGTTCCAAGGAACCGGCCACAAGCAAAAGTAGTATTGCAACTCCCACGTAGATAAACGCAGCCACGTGCTCGACCCATTTGACCGGCGATTGTTCGGACAGGCTGCGTCGTGCGATCCAAACGCTCGAGACAGCCAACGCACCACATGCCGTCAGGGTCAGCCCCAGATAAGTAATTATGTCTTTGATTTCGGAAACCCATACGACAACGATGCTAAGGAGTCCTTGTACGACAATGGCGGTCCGTGGAACTTGGTCCGACATACGAAAGAACTTGGGCAAGCGACCATCCTCAGCCATCTGCGCATAGACCATGGGCCCGATGGCCATCATCGCAAGAATGCTTGTGGCCGCTGATAATATGATGGCTGTTCGGATTAATCCCGCGAGCCAATCCCCACCAATGTTCCTAGCCACTTCGCCGACATAGGTTTCTCCAGATGCCGCAATTCGTTCTGGACTCATGCCAAACAGAAAAACAGTGTTTAGCATAAGATAAATCGCAACCACTAACACACTGGCTATCAACATGGATCGACTGACTAGTTTTTTGCCGTTGGATTGTGTTGTGTTTGGTCCCTCAATTTCTCCAGCGAGGTAGATGCTGGCATTGAATCCCGTATATGCGAGTGACACATAGAACAGCGATACAACCATTTGAAGCAACGTCGAGGATTCCGAAAGCCGAATCGCGAGCGATGGGGACTCGTTGACTACGCTGGTTGGATCAACAAGCAAACCGGAGTACGTGCCTTGCATCACAAACGGAATTCCTACGAAAAGGAAGACTGCAAAACAAAACAGTTTCAACGCAATCACTGCATTGTTGAACCAAGCCCCGATCTTCAGGTGGCAGCAATGCAAGATGGCGACGAAAACGATACTCGCGGTTGCGATCAGCTTGGCATCCGTCGTACTTAAATCCGTTCCGCCGATAAACTTGCCAATGAGTAACGCCGATACAGCGATGGGAGCGGTGAAGCCAGCGATGATCGATATCCAACCTGCAACGAAGCCGACGGCTGGGTGCACACAACGTGTCAGGTACGAATACTCGCCGCCCGAAACAGGCAGCCTATTTGCGATTGCACCATATGCGATCGCCCCGCAGATGGCGTGCAATCCCCCTACCAACCAGACGATTAATACAAGCCTCGCGTCCTTGAGCGACAGTAAAGAGTAAAACCCTCCAACGTAGACGCCGCTTCCGATCATGTTGCCCACAACCAAGCACACCAACGAAATGAGTCCGATGAGCGGCGCCCGTGAGTTAGCAGGGGACGATTTATCGGAAGCACGCACGGGGGAAGATTGCATTTAAGAGTCCATATTTAAGCGACAGTCCTATGACTCGTCGTCGTTTCGGAGGCGGACCAGCACCGAGTAATCCTCAAGAGTGGATGTGTCACCGGTACCTTCTTTTCCTGAAGCAATGTCGCGGAGCAAACGACGCATGATCTTGCCACTGCGAGTTTTGGGAAGCGACGATGTAAATCGCACTTCGTCTGGAACCGCTAGCGCGCCGATTTCTTTTCGAACATGCTTCTTGAGTGCTTCTCGAAGCGCATCGGTCGGCTCATGATTTTTGAGCGTGACGAATACGGTGATCGCTTGCCCTTTGATCTCATCTGGTCGTCCCACCGCGGCCGCTTCGGCGACAGCTGGATGGCTGACAAGCGCGCTTTCGACCTCGATCGTGCTCAGTCGGTGTCCTGAGACATTGATCACATCATCGATGCGGCCCATGATCCAATAGTAGCCGTCGTCGTCGCGGCGCGCATTGTCGCCCGTCAAGTACATGCCAGGAACCATCGACCAGTATTGCTGCTGATACCGTTCGTCATCTCCCCAAATTCCTCGTAGCATCCCTGGCCACGGTTTTTCGATACACAACATGCCACCGTGATTCGCTTCGACCTCAGCCAACAAGTTGCCTAAGACGCGAGGCACAATGCCAGGCAAAGGCCGAGTGCAGGAACCGGGCTTGCAGGCAATGGCACCGGGGAGGGGCGACATCATGATGCCGCCTGTTTCTGTTTGCCACCAGGTGTCCACAATGGGGCATCGGCCACCGCCAATCTTTTCGTAGTACCACATCCATGCTTCTGGATTGATTCCTTCGCCCACACTGCCCAAGAGCCGCAATGAACTCAGGTCATGCTTGTCGACGTGATGGTCACCCCATTTAATGAACGTTCGAATCGCGGTAGGGGCCGTGTAAAGTATCGAGACTTTGTAGCGTTCGATGATATCCCAGAATCGATCTTCTTGGGGCCAATTGGGAGCTCCCTCGTACATGACTTGTGTCGCACCTGCGGACATAGGCCCGTACACAATGTAGCTGTGACCAGTAATCCAACCGCAATCCGCGGTGCACCAAAAAATGTCTTCCTGTCGATGATCGAACACCCATTGAAACGTTCGCTTGGCATAGAGATTGTAGCCAGCCGTTGTATGTCGAATGCCCTTGGGTTTGCCTGTCGATCCGCTGGTGTAAAGGATGAACAAGGAGTCTTCGCTGTCCATCGGTTCGGCCGGGCAATCGTCAGAAACATTTGCAACGAGATCATGCCACCAGACATCTCGCCCCGCTTGCATTTTGGCGGAGTTATCGATTCGCTTTAGTACAATGCATTTTTCGATCGTGGGGCTTTTTGCTAAGGCTTCGTCGGCCGTTTCTTTCAACGAGAGGGCTTTGCCGCGTCGCCAGCCACCGTCTGCAGTGATGAGCAGTTTTGCTTGTGCGTCGTTGTTGCGATCCGAGATTGCTTCGGCGCTGAAGCCACCAAAGATGACGGAATGGATGGCCCCAATACGTGCACACGCGAGCATAGCGACGGCTAGTTCTGGCACCATCGGCATGTAAATGCTGACGCGATCTCCTTTTTGGATACCGAGCTGCTTTAGGCCATTTGCAAAACGAGAGACGTCTTTCAACATGTCCGAATAAGTGATGGTGCGTCGATCACCGGGTTCACCTTCCCAGTGAAATGCGACGCGGTCGCCGTTTCCGTTTAGAACATGTGCGTCGAGGCAATTGAACGAAACGTTGGTTTTGCCACCCATGAACCACTGGGCCAGCGGGTTGTTCCATTGGAGCGTTGTGTGAAAAGGCTCGAACCAATGCAAGTGTTCTTTCGCCTGCTTTGCCCAGAAGCCCTCGATGTCCTGGACGGACTCCTTGTAGAGTTCTTCGTAAGCGGCCAACGAGCCAATCATGGACTGTCTCGCAAACGACTCGCTTGGTGGGAAGACTCGAGTTTCGTTGAGGACGTTAGCAATTTGGCCGTTGGCGGGATTCGACATGCGTAGGCTCGAGAGGAAAGCAGTGGTGAGGAAATTGATTACGGCCAGTGTAGCACGGCACTCTGTGCCGTTTTATTGAAAAATTACGACGGCACGGAGTGCCGTGCTACACTTTTTACGATACGGAGTGCCGTGTTACGCTAGGCTAGCATGTTATGCCAAGTGTCTTTGGCTACCTGCAGTGCTTCGGGAAGCTTGGCTGGGAGTTTGCCACCTGCTTGTGCCATATCGGGCTTGCCACCTCCACCGCCGCCGACAGTCTCCGCCACTGGCGTAATCCATTTGCCTGCGCTGAAGCCGCGTTCGACGAGGGTTTGGCTAATCCCGCAAATCAAAGTAATCTTGTCGTCCACGCAATTGGCCAAAAGTATGGCGATTGGTTCGGTCGAACGTTTTCGAAGTTGATCGATCCATTGCCGCATCATGCCAGCGTTTGCATGGGGCGTTTCGGCAACGATGAGCTGTGTACCCGAAACCAATTCCGCCTGGCTGAGCAAATCATCGATCGACATGCCGCCTTGCGAAGCGATTTTTTGCAGCTGGTGATGCAACTGTGTCTGCTCTGTGAGCAACGTCTCGATGCGGTGCGGGACCTCGTCGATCGATACGTTGACGGCTCGTGCAGCGAGTTTAAAGGCCGTTCGGGCGACTGCGTAATTCTCGCTCTTGGGCGTGACGTTTCCCTTTACGACGAGGTCCGGAACAGCTTCGTTGCCGGCCCCGGTTGCCATCTTCTTGAGTTTTCGGACGGCAGTTACCAATTCTGCGGTCTTGTCACCTATGCTCGGAACGGAGCATCCAAGAAGCGACGCACATTGGTTTGCAAGTGTTTCGACTTTTTTGCGATGTTCCATGGCACGTTTGCCAGTAACGGCGGTGATGCGACGAACACCAGCGGCAACGCTTTCTTCCGATAGGATTTCGAGCATTTCGATTTCGTCGGTACGGTTGGCGTGCGTACCACCGCATAGCTCTTTCGAAAAATCGCCCATGCTCACCATGCGAACAGGGTCTGGGTACTTTTCGCCGAAGAGCATCATGGCTCCCGCTTCGCGAGCGGTGGCTAGCGATACCGATTTCCAACCGATGGGATCAGCGTCTTTGATGCGGTCGTTTGAAATGGACTCGACGGTTTTGAGTTGCTCTTCGGTAAGAGGCTCTTGATTGCTGAAGTCGAATCGCAACCAGTCCGCATCCACTTTGCTGCCTTGCTGTTGAGCATGGCTACCGACAGTCTTTTGAAGTGCATGATGAAGGATGTGCGTCGCCGAGTGCGCGCGACGTATTGCATCCCGATGCGACTCATTCACCTGCGCAGCGACCATATCTCCCTCTTTCAGTTCACCGGATACGATCGATCCATAGTGAATGATCAGGTCACCGCTGCGTTGGGTGTCGGTCACATCGAAGGTACCTTTGTCCCCAACGATCTTTCCAGAGTCGCCGAGTTGGCCACCGCTTTCGCCGTAGAAAGGGGATCGATCCAATACGATGCGAGTCATTTCGGTTTCTTGGCCCGCCTTGATTGAGCCAACGAGATGATCGGCTTTGGGTTTGCCAATGATGATTCCCTTGACGAGTGCATCGGCAGTGGTTTTTTCATAGCCCAAGAACTCGCAATGCTGTAGAGCTTCCTTGAGGGTCTCGATTGGGCCGGTTTCGAAGAGTTCCATGCCGCCACCGCCGCTGATTTCTCCGTGCTTGCCCATCGCAGCGCGATAGCCATCCCAGTCGAACGTATAGTTCTTTTCGGCCGCAATCTGTTGGAACATCTCTGGTGGTACGCCATAGGTTTGGTAGAGGCTAGCCGCCTCCTGGCCATCCACCATGACTTTTCCGGACGACTGCATGTCGTTGAAAACGCGACCGATTCGATCTAGACCTGAGTCAATGGTAGCAAAGAAGTCGGATTCTTCGCGGCGCATCACTTGCGAGACCCGTTCGGTGGTCTGCGAAAGCTCTGGGTATACGGCTTTCATCATTTCAGCGACCATCGGAACCAATTGGTGCAAGAACGGCTCGCGCAATCCCATTTGGTGGCCATCGAGAACGGCTCTTCGCAGCAAACGCTTGATCACGTAGCGAGCTTTTTTAGGCCCCGGGTAGACGTTTTCGTGGATGGCAAAGGTGCAAGCGCGAACGTGGTCGGTGATTCGGCGCAGACGTCGACCGTTGTCGCTTTC
>JANMNR010000312.1:0-2272 GCA_031368325.1 Pirellula sp. | reverse complement strand
CGGTCAAAGTGGTGAGCCACTTGCAACTAGATGGTGGCCCGCGCGCCATGTTGCGCGAATGTTCCGATGGTATGGTCTGTGACGCACTAATCGCAGGCGGTTCATTGGACATTTCTATGCTTCTAAACAGACTGTAACTATGATTGCGGTAGGGTTTGCATCTACTTTGTAGGTTAGTGCCAGGGCATTGCGTTCGATTTCAAGCATACAAACACCAGTCCATGATTGATTTTGGGAAAAAGAACCTGCTGGGCGTCCACATCAACGCGATTGACTACGAAGCCGCGGTGGAACGATTTATCAAGTCGGCCAAAGAGTCAAATCGCTTAACCGTGACCGCACTAGCCGTACACGGCGTCATGACCGGAGCGCTTGACAAAGTACATCGCCATCGACTCAACGGTCTCGACATGGTGGTCCCAGATGGCATGCCTGTTCGATGGGGTGTGAATTTGCTTCATGGGACTGGGTTGCCCGACCGTGTCTACGGTCCCACACTCATGTTGAAGGTTTGCGAAGCGGCGGCAAAGCACGGGTTACCGATCTATTTCTTTGGAACAAAGAACGAAACGTTGAGCAAGTTGGTGGCGAACCTTCACGCCAAATTCCCAGACCTCTTGATCGCGGGCTTCGAACCTTCTCAGTTTCGAAAACTCACAACGGACGAATCCGTAGCATTGGTGCAACGGATTCAGAGGAGCGGCGCTAAGATTACGCTGGTCGGCCTTGGCTGTCCGCGGCAAGAGGTGTGGGCCTATGAACTTGGCCCCAAGCTAAGCATGCCGGTCTTTGCGGTCGGGGCCGCATTTCCATTTCATGCCGGAACGTTACCACAAGCACCTTTATGGATGCAGAAAAGTGGTTTGGAGTGGTTGTTCCGACTTGCATCCGAGCCACGGCGTTTGTGGAAGCGTTATGTACTGCTCAATCCAGTGTATTTGACTTTGCTTGTACTGCAGTTTTTAAAGCTTTGGACCGTGGATCCAGCCAAGACACAAGAACCGCTTCTAGAGGAACGATTTGGCTGATCGCTCAGAACTGCGTTAGCCTGGAACGGCCTCTTTGGCTACCGCTTGGTTGGCTTCATGCTCGCGCAACACGCGATCCAGGATTCCATTCACGAATTGGCCCGAGTTTCGATTTCCGTAACGTTTCGCAATCTCGATCGCTTCGTTGATCGATACACGACCTGGAACCCCACCGTGCAGCATTTCAAAGGTCGACATTCTCAAGATATTGCGGTCGATGGTGGTCATACGTTTGACGGACCAGTTCGAAGCATGCTTGGTCAAGATTTCGTCGATCGCTTCGCGATGCAATCGAACACCTACCAATAGCTGTTGAGCAAATGCGACAAGAGGCTTGTTGTGCAGCATCCGTTTTGACACGAATTGATCGGCGACAGTCAACTCCCGCATTGGATTTACATCCTCTTCGTAGAGTACTTGTAATACGACTTCTCTTGCGCGTCGACGTGTGGTCATGCTCAAATAGATTGGGAAAGAACAGCGAAGTATGGAATGCGGGTCATACGGGCTAGTAGTGTGATTCAGTTGTCGCGCTGAGTCAATCAATTACTGGAAATGGCGGTCGACGATTTGCAAAGCATCTGGTCCACCTCATTCGAAACGATCACGCCGTAATTGATCGCACCCAACCAGCCAGACATGATGATTCCGACAGAGCCGGCATGATAAAGACCATGGATTTGCTGCGGCAATCCACGCGACACAGCTAGTCCCTCGAACTTTGTGCCGAAACTGGCTCCTAACTGATGTTTGGTGTAGTGATGAAACGTTTGCGGCGTGGCAGCTTCCGCATGTTCGATCTTTTCGCGGCAATTGGGGACGTACTGTTCCAAAGCGTCGAGCGTCGTCTCGACGAGATCCTGCTTGCTGGCGTTGTATTCCTCTTCGGATAGGTTGGACCAGTCGCTCCAATTCGCATTGGTACTGCTTACGATTGCAAAACGTTCTTTGCCGGTCGGGCGTGTTCGCGGATAATAGAAACTGAAGGTTCGCGAAGTGATTTTTCGATCGAGCAGCAAATTGGTTCGAAACAATGGAGCTGTCGAACAGAACAACAAATCACCGGTCGACTCCGAGATTGTGACACCGGGTTTTAAGGCCATGTAGACTTGCGTACTGCTGTTGTTGAGTCGGACTGCTTGCGCATCCGAAAGGAACTGTGGGTCGAAATGTTCAGGACCTACCATGTCCAAAATCGTCGATCGGAGGTTCGAGTTGCTCACGACAGATCGGCACTTGATTTC
>JANMNR010000305.1:0-4940 GCA_031368325.1 Pirellula sp. | reverse complement strand
CAAACTGCTTATCGAAATGGGGGCAGTGGACGACCGATTCGTTCAAGAACACACGAATGGCTTCGAGGAGTTTCGGGGACACGTTCTTGGATTTTCTTTAGACCGTGTCCACGCAGAAACAGGCATCACTCCGGAGCAGCTAACCAAGGTTGCCTCGACGATCGCCAAATCGAAACGCACTTCGTTTTGGTGGACGATGGGGGTCAATCAGTCCTATCAAGGTGTGCGTACCGCGCAGGCAATCATCAACTTGGCCCTCATGACAGGAAGTATTGGCAAGCCTGGAACGGGAGCCAACAGCATCACTGGTCAATGCAATGCGATGGGGTCTCGCCTCTTTAGCAATACCACCAACTTGATAGGTCATCACGATTTTAACAATCCGGCTCACCGTGCAAAAGTCGCCTCGGTCTTGGATATCCCATTGGACAGAATTCCAAGCGAGAACAGTTGGGCCTACGACCAAATTGTTGGTGGGATAGAGTCCGGGAAAATCAAGGGACTATGGATCATCGCGACAAACACGGCGCACTCATGGATTCACAGTGCACGCGCGAGAGAATTGCTTTCGAAGCTGGATTTTTTGGTCGTGCAGGACATGTACTCCACAACGCATACCGCGCAACAAGCCGATCTGCTTTTGCCGGCAGCGGGATGGGGCGAAAAAGAAGGGACTTTTATCAATAGCGAGCGCAGGATAGGAGTGATCAAACGCGTTTCGAAAGCGCCCGGGCTGGCTCTATCTGACTTTTCGATATTTCGGCTGATTGCAGACGCTTGGGGATGCGGCCATCTTTTTTCGAAATGGACCAAAGCAGAAGATGTGTTTCAATCTTTGAAATCTTTGTCTCGCGGTCAAGCGTGCGACATTAGCGGTATCGAAAACTACGCAGCCCTGGAGCGACACGGTGGAATTCAATGGCCATGGTCTGCTGACGATGCTAAACAAGGCCATGCACCGGAGCAAGAGCGGCGGCTGTTTGCGGAAGGCCGATTTTTCCACAGTGATGGCCGAGCAAAATTCATTTTCGCCGAGCCGGAACCTATGCCTGAGCCCCCTTGCTCCGATTTCCCTTTTGTACTGTTAACAGGACGCGGTTCTGTGAGCCAATGGCATACCGAGACCCGTACGTCGAAAAGCCCAGTGTTGCGTTCGTTGTACCCGTCGGAACCCTATGTTGAGATCCATCCAGTGGACGCATTGCATTTGGGAATTCATGCTGGACAACAGGTTATGGTGCAAAGCCGAAGAGGTGAGTGTGTCGTTCGGTCCTCCGTGACATCAACGGTTCAACAGGGGCAGGTGTTTATGCCGATGCACGATGCAAAGACCAACTTATTGACACTAGAGCATGTGGACCCCTACTCGCGTCAGCCTTCTTACAAGGACTGTGCGGTTGCGATTCGAAGTTGTTTGCGAAAAGAGGGAGCTTCACCATCATGAGAAATCCAGAGTCGTTTTCCCAAGAACAGCAAGCATATTTGCAAGGGTTGCTGCTCGGAACGGATGTTGCCAGAAAGATTCGAAACCTGCCTATTCTGAGCGGATCCGGAATCGGAAATGGCGATATGCCTGCTTTCCACGCTGTCCAGATCGGCGGCAGTGCATCGGCATCGAGCAGTCATTTGCCCGCGATTCATTTGGAAGCGCTGCAGCGATTTGAGGTAGCCGGAAAAAATCTTGTCGCCGAGGAGAAGGCAAAACGGGCCAAGAGTGGGCTTGGGATGTGGTCGGAAATCGGTGAGAGAGCATCGAGGGGAGAGTTTCCTAAGGGGACCGATGTCTTCATGACTAAGTTTCACGGATTATTTTTCGTCGCTCCCGCGCAGAATTCATTCATGTGCCGCATGCGTATACCCGGTGGGGTTTTGCGTGCGGATCAGCTCAGTGGATTGGCCGATATAGCGGATCAATTTGCTGGCGGGTACGCAGACATTACGACCCGTGCTAATCTGCAGCTACGTGAAATTCAAGCTGGGGATGCACTTAAAGTCCTGATGGGGCTCCGGGACCTTGGAATCGTCACACTCGGTGCAGGTTCTGACAACATTCGAAATGTAACCGCAAGCACCTTGAGCGGCATAGATCCACTAGAGTTAATAGATACGTTGACGCTGGCTCGTGAGCTACATTATCACATCCTCAATAAGCCAGAGCTGTACGGCTTACCTCGCAAGTTCAACATTGCCTTCGATGGTTCGGGACAAATCAGTTCACTTGCCGAGACGAACGATATAAGTTGGCATGCGGTTGAAGTACTTGAGTCCAGTGAAGGGCTAGATGCAGGTATCTACTTTCTTCTGGGCTTGGGTGGGATAACTGGCCATGGTGACTTCGCTCGGCCAACGGGCGTTTTGGCTAAGCCGAACGAATGCGTCGCGGTCAGCGAGGCAATCTTGCGAGTTTTCATCAGGCACGGAGACCGCACGGATCGCAAGAAGGCAAGGCTTAAGTATGTGCTTGACGCTTGGGGCTTTGAGAAGTTTTTGAACGAAGTAGAACACGAATTGAAGCAACCGCTTCGTAAAGCCGATTCCGATCGCTTTTTTCAGCCGAACCATATAGATCGGTGGGCGCACGTTGACGTGCATCCACAAAAACAACACGGTCTAAACTACATCGGTGTGGTGTTGCCGGTTGGGCGCGTCACCAGCCAACAGTGCCGCGGACTTGCCAAGATTGCTTCGCGATTTGGAAGCGGTCAGATTCGGTTGACTGTCTGGCAAAACCTCATCATTCCTGACATTGAATGCGACGACATAGACGCTGCTCAGCGAGCCATCGAAGCTTTAGGCTTAGGTTGGAAGGCATCCAGTTTTCGAGCTGGACTGGTCGCATGTACCGGAAACGCCGGTTGCAAGTTCGCGGCGGCAGATACCAAAAGGCATTCCATGATTCTGGCGGAGTACCTCGAGGAGCGTTTTGAGTTGGATCAACCCATTAACATTCACTTTACCGGTTGTCATCATAGCTGCGCGCAGCATGCGATTGGCGATCTCGGTTTGATTGCAACGAAGGTCGAAGTCGGCGAGGAAATGCTTGAGGGGTATCACATCTTAGTCGGTGGGCGGACGGGAATTGATTTTGCAATTGGGACGAAACTGTTTGATTCGGTGGTGTTTGACGATGTGCCCGCAGCCATCGAATTGATTCTCGACCACTACATCCAGAACAGAAACCGCCAAGAGTCGTTCGCCGATTTCACACAACGGGTCGACCTGCATTCCGTTTTAATGTTCAACCCACAGAGCGGTGGGGCGACCGTTGTAGAACCATCTACAGTCGAGTTGGAGACAACCCGCCAATGACCTACCAAATCGTCCCGGACTCCGCTCCGTTCAGTGCGGAGCAGCGCGCATGGCTTAACGGCTTCTTGGCGGGCGTGCTTGGCGTTTTAGACCAGCAATCAGCCCAGGGCGGGAGTGCAACAGCGTTGGCAGCCGCCGCTTCGTTGTCGCCCCCGCCTCTGGGTGCTGGGTTACTGGAAAGTCAACCGTCCGACGAGTCGTACCCTTGGCATGACCCGGCGCTGCCTCTCGCGGATCGAATGAAGTTGGCGGAAGGGATGCCTCAAGAACATCGCTTGATGGCGGCCATGGCTCAGTTGAACTGCGGATCATGCGGATATCTGTGCAAGAGCTACTCGGCTGCAATTGCCAACGGCACCGAAGGGAACTTGACCCTTTGTTCTCCAGGCGGGAGTGAAACATCTAAGGCTTTGCGATTGCTGGTAAAGGAATCTGCATCGCAACAAAGAACAAGCGACAACCGACAATGCACATCCACGGAGTCAGTGTCGAAGGTCGAAGCGGCCGTAGGCACACGAGACAATCCAGTCCAAGCGATATTGCTCGCCAGCGACAAGCTCAACGCCCCGGGTTCCGCCAAGGATACGCGACACGTCGCAATCGATCTGGCGGGTACAGGCTTAAGTTATCGAGTAGGCGATGCCTTGGGAGTGTGGCCGACCAACTGCACAGAGTTAGTGTCCAACGTACTTAAGGCTGCGACGCTCGAAGAGAAGTACTCAGAGTTGTTGTCAGGCACATGCCTTCGAGCGATTACGCCGGAGTTGGTTTCCTTGGCAATCGAAAGTGTTCGCAATCGGCACAAGCAAAATGGGGCTGTAAAACTGGATGGCGAGCTGGTAACCAAGCTAGAGGCATTCCTGGAGTCCGACGAACTCTATGAATGGGATGTGCTAGAGTTTTTTGAAGCGTTTCCCTCGATTGGACTAACGGCACAGCAGATCGCGGGAGCGCTGAATGATCAGAAGCCCCGATTGTATTCCATCGCCAGTAGTCAGTCCCTCTATCCAAAGCAAGTTCACTTGACGATTGGCCGTGTCGAAAACAGGGTACGAGATCGGTATCGCAAGGGCGTTGCTTCCACGATGTTTGCTGATCGGTTATCCCCGGGCTCACCGTTGCGAGTCTTTATCAATCCGTCGCACGGTTTTACGATTCCAGCCGACTCGAACGCGTCGATGATCATGGTTGGGCCAGGCACCGGTATAGCGCCATTCATTGCATTTCTGCAGCAGCGACAGATGGATAATGCAAAAGGGCGAAACTGGCTCTTTTTTGGAGATCAGCGGTCCACCACTGATTTTCTGTATCGAGAGCAACTTGAGTCTTGGAAATCTAACGGACTGCTGACGCATTTGGAGTTAGCCTTCAGTCGAGACACGACGAGCAAAGTTTATGTGCAGCATCGAATGAATGAGCGCGGAGCTGAACTATTCGAATGGTTAGAGTCGGGCGCACATTTTTTCGTATGCGGTGATGCCTCCAAGATGGCGATCGACGTCGACAATGCTCTGCGGGAAGTGATTGCGGAACACGGCAAAAAATCAATAGTCGAAGCGAAAGAGTACCTGAAAGCGATGACAAACGCGAAACGTTATGTGCGAGACGTTTACTGAGCACTTCCAGCTTCC
>JANMNR010000300.1:0-1781 GCA_031368325.1 Pirellula sp. | reverse complement strand
TTGTTGGACAGAAGCATGGTCAGGCTCACCACTGTCTAAACGCCATTTCATGACACCCCAAGGGCACTTCGTTTTAGGATTGATTTCTGTGGATGAGTGACACCTTGATGCATCGACACCCACAGCTTTCGTCACGACTTCGGGATCGCCACACCCGGTCACCTGAAAGTATGCGTATTGCCGTGTCATTTTGCGCATGCTTTCAAGGACGAACTTGTTTATATCCCTGGTTGGGGGTATTTATCCCTTGATGGTTACGGAATATCCCCTGTTCGTCAAGTAAATATCCCCCGTTGGCAAAATGATATCCCCCGTTCGTCCGCACACCGTCAACAAGGGATATTTCCGTTATCCCTTGCTGGAGGAGCATGTGGATAACCGAGGAGTTGCCCCCCATTCTGACAAGTTAAGTGCGCGTGCTTTATGCCTAGTTTCGCTTTGGGGTGGTTGACTGGCCGCGTACCTGTTGTTTATAAAAAACCTCCGTTCATTTCTTAGGGCGAACGGCGACCTTGGTGGACATCGTTTGTGCCGTTTGGGTTGATGAGTTTGGCATAAGAGGGTTGGATGATGAAGTCTCAAAGCGGTAGCTTAGTCGAGGACAAGGACGAAAAGTACGCTCATCTCTGGTTTGCGAGCTTCTGCAAATTCCACAACATTCCAGACAACGAGTCGCAGCAGTGGAATTTTGATCAAGAGCATGTCCTCGCTTTTTTGCGTGATAAACGTGCCAAGAAGATGCCGACCTGGAAGCGGCTTAAAATCGTTCATGGGCTCATCTGGTATCGCAATCATGTTCGTCGTTCGCGAGAACCACGCTTGGAGCATTTGCGTGCAAAATTACAGGAGGACGTTATCAATGAGACTTTCGAGCAGCAGGAACGAACGATCGAAGAGGCGACGGGCAAGATCAACCCAAAGGAACCTGACGTCATTCAGGCGATGCGGCGTGCGTTGAGATTGAACAATAAGCTGTGGAATACCGAGAAAGCCTATGTGGGCAAGGTCTATGCCTTTATGCGAGACCGTGGCTTGAAGAGCCTGGCTGATTTCGAATCGATTGGGGCCTCGGATGTCGAAGCTCATTTGACCGATCTGGTCGTCGATGGCGACGTTGCGGTATCCACTCAGAATCAAGCCTTTTCGGCGCTACTGTTTTTGTTCAAGTATGTTCTACGCAGAGATTTCGGTCGGATCCGGGCACTGAAATCAAACAAAGCAGCCTACATTCCAACTGTGATGAGCAAACCCGAAGTCGTACGCGTCCTGAGCTTTTTCACAGGCATCTATCTGATTATTGCTCAACTGCTTTACGGTTGTGGGATGCGGATCAGCGAATGCTTGCGATTGCGTGTCAAGGACATCGACTTCGATCAAATGTTGATCGAGATCCACAACTCCAAGGGAAACAAGAGCCGATTTGCGCCTTTGCCTAAGCAGTTGGTCGAACCGCTCAGGCGATTGGTCGAGCGACGAAAAGAACTTCATGAACGGGACGAAGCCAATGGAGTTGCGTCGGTTTGGTTACCCAATGCACTTGCGAGTAAATACCCCAACGCGCACCGGGAGTTCAAGTGGCAGTTCCTCTTTGCATCCACACGATTTTCGAAAGACCCCAAGACAGGGAAACGGCATCGGCATCATTTGCAAACGGAGACGTTTGCCAACCATTTGAAAACGGCAGTCGAGAAGGCGGATGTCCAGAAGCATGTGACCTCACATACCTTTCGACACAGTTTTGCGACGCATTTGCTCCAGGATGGTACCGATATTCGAACGAT
>JANMNR010000233.1:0-8015 GCA_031368325.1 Pirellula sp. | reverse complement strand
GTTGTCAATGTAGCATAATCGGCCACCGATGCTCAGCACGCGTTTGGGCAATTCTTGTTTGCCGAGTCCCCAACGAGCCTTGTCCAACTCGTGCGGGTTTTGGTTGCCAAGGTCACCGTTCCCTGTGGCACCCACCCAATGCCAATCATAGTGCAGCTTCTTTCGCACCGGAACGACTTTGGGAGCCGGGCCGCACCAGAGATCAAAATCCATGTCGGTTGGAATCGGCGCCGGTGTATCCACCATCCCAATGCTGCCGCGTCGACGGAAGCAAATCGCTTTGGCCACACTTACTTTTCCGATCTTGCCGCTGTGTACAAAATCCAGCGTTGATCGCATCCCGGTCATGCTACGGCTTTGCACACCCATTTGACAAATGCGGCCCAATTTTCGCGCCCATTGTGTCATGACGCGCCCCTCGCGGACATTGTGGCTACATGGCTTTTCGATATAAACATCCTTGCCGGCCTGCATGGCCCACACGGACATGAGAGCATGCCAGTGGTTTGGAGTCGCAATCGAAACGGCGTCGATCGTTTTGTCCTCCAACAACTTGCGAATGTCTTGATAATACTTGGGCTGAATTGTGGCCCCCTTAAACTTGCCTATCACTTTGGCGTAAGCTGCGGGGTCGCAATCGCAGATCGCTACCACCTCCACATCGTCAAGCCTGCGCCATTCATCCAGATGCGCGCCCCCTTGACCATTGACTCCAATTGTCGCAACACGCAGCTTATCGTTTGGGCCAAAACGACGCGTCGGCGATGGTTCCGCCGCTAACAAATTGCTAGTCGCGGCGCCTGTTGCAAGTGCAGTTGTCGCAGCCAAAATAGCTCGCTCACAGAAATCGCGGCGAGAAATGTCCATCGGTACATTCATTGGAAAGGATCCCACAATAGCGAGAGGATGAAGCGGAAGCAAACTGGCACTTGTCAATCATACCCCATGCGAAACCGCAATTCAATCAATGCAAACCGCAAGACGACACTACTTTGCGATGACAATCGGCCACGGCAATACTCCGACTCGACTCGCCCAAACATCCCACTGCTTCGACATGCTCTTGACCCGGTCCGGATGCGCCTTTGCAAGATCATGCATCTCAGTTCGGTCCGCAACCATATCGTAGAGCTCCCAACCATCGGGGTGCTTGGATACAAGTTTCCAATCTCCATCACGAATGGCCCGATTCCCTTCATGCTCCCAATAAATGGGCTTCTGCCGACCAATCGGTTTCCCCGCGAATGCTGGAACGAGACTAACACCCTCCATTGGCTTTATTGATTGGCCAGAAAACACGGGTGGATAACTGGCTCCTGCTAGCTCGACACACGTTGCCATCAAATCGATCAAGTGACACGGTTGCGATTCAAGTACCCCTCGACGCTGTGCTGCAATGCCGACTGGCCAGTGAGCGATGAGTGGCGTGCTAATGCCTCCCTCGTGCTGCCAATGCTTGAACTCGCGAAATGGAGTATTGCTGACGTTGGCCCAGGACCTGCCATAGCCGACATAGGTGTCTTTATCACCCGGCATGACACCTTTCCCTTGGCGCACAGGGAAGCCGTCTCGCGTTTGTTTCGGGATCATGTCGGGTTGAAGATAATCGCTGGCCAAAGGCTGACGTGTAGGCGTATCGCTGCGAGCGACGAAGTTTCCGTTCCGCCCCATTTCTTCCGCACAACCACCGTTATCTTGCAAGTACAGTATGAGCGTGTTCTCAAATTGCCCGTTCTCCTTGAGCCTATCGATGAGCCGACCAATTCCCTGGTCCATACAATCGAGCATGGCTGCAAAGACTTCCATGCAGCGTATCTCCCATTCCTTGTTCTTGACACTTTCCCAATCCCCGACCTGGTCGGAGACTTTCCAGCGAGGATCAATTAGACCAAACTTCTTCATCTTTTCGATGCGAGCGGCACGTATGGCGTCATAGCCTTTATCGAATCGTCCCTTGTATTTCGCAATGTCGGACTCTTTGGCGTGCATGGGCCAGTGAGCTGCGGTGTGCGCCATGTACAGAAAGAACGGACGATCGGAGCTCTGTTTTTTGTGTTCGTCGATGAATCGCACCGCATTGTCGTTGATGGCATCGGTGTAGTAAAACAGGTCCGGCTTGTACTCGCTATCCGCAAATGGCGAGATCACGGCATGATCACGAACGAGTGTATTGGGATCAAAAAAACTGCCGGCACCGTGAATGGTCCCATAGAATCGATCGAACCCACGTTGCCTAGGCCAGTTGCTTCTGTCGCTTTCGTTTTGGGGATTCGTTTTCTTGGTGACATGCCATTTCCCAACCATGTACGTTGCATAACCAGACGATTTGAGCACCTCTGCGATCGTCACAGCGTTCTTGCTTAGTTCGCCCGCATAAGCGCCACCGGCCTTGGTATTGGCACCATCCACCATGTGACCAATCCCAGCTTGGTGCGCGTACAGTCCCGTCAACAGCGATGCACGCGTTGGGCAACAGCGAGCCGTGTTGTAAAACTGGGTAAAGCGTACGCCGTTTGAGGCCAGCGTATTCAAGTTCGGCGTTTCGATTTCGCCACCATAGCAACCTATATCCGAGTAGCCCACGTCATCCGACATGATGACAATAATGTTGGGCGGAGCAACGGCGCGCTCGCAAGGGATGGCGGACGACTGAATGAGCCAGGATGCTACAAAGAGAGTGAGGAAAGACTTCATACTGGTGATTTCGGATATTGGGTGATTTCGGATATGATGCCGACTGCGAATCTTAATGGCAAGCGGACAACCTGTGTCAGTATATCAAGCGTCACGAACGCGAGTTTCTTACTTTATCGAGAATGGAGTTCGGAAAGTGACGATCGAAAGACTGTCTACCACTCTGGTGCCTATCGCGTTTGTGGCGATAGCAGGGCTGCTCGCATCGAAGGGTTACCTCGCCCACTATGGTGTGTTGATTTGTTTTGGGCTCATCGCATTTTTGGTGATGTGGGCATGGCGGCGATACCTATTGAGCAGCTTGCCAACGGATTACAAAAAGCGAATTAGCGAAAGTACTGCAAAGAAACGCGTCGAGATTGGCAGAGCGCTCGCCGCAATGATCGTATTTACCCTGATTGTGCCGCTCGCGACTGTTGCGTTGATGTACCTGCTGCCTAACAGGAGTGAAAGCTGGAAGACCTTTTCCATTTGCATGTTGCTGATCGGTTTGGCATCCAAAATCCCGTTAGGCGTTCTAATTACGGAGTGGTATCTTTTCCGCAGTGCTTAGCGAGGCAATTGAAAGGGGGCCGTTCGAATGATCAGTCGTAATCACGGTTACTACTGTGATTAAAGTACGTTTCCGAAAACCAAAGCCCAATTATGCAGGCGGCGAGTAGGAGGCATGCGATTTGATACGTTGTCAAGCCGATCGAGGTGACCGGTTCGGGGCGAATCCACTCGGTGACGAATCGATAAGCCAGATAGCACAACAGGTACACCTTGAGGCGGCTACCCTCCATCCACTTACGATTTTCACTTATTGCGATGCAACTCGCACAAAGCAGATGAAACGCGCACTCGTAGAGTTGGGTGGGGTGTCGAAAAATGCCGACTGAGTCATTGGCCAGGTCGAATCGCACCCCCCAAGGCAACTCCGTGATGCAGCCAAAACAGCAGCCAGCGACAAAACATCCCATCCGACCAATGGCAACTGCGACGGCAATCGGTAAAGCAAAGGAGTCGCCGGTCTTGATCCTGATGTTGAGTATTCGCTTTGTGACCTCGACAGCCAAATATCCTCCAAAGATTCCGCCGAGAATCGTCTTGCCGTCGGCGAGCCAAAGAGCTGGTGAAACCACCCCGGACCAGTCACGATCCAACAAGAATGGCAGCTTGGCCCCAACTATAGCGCCCACGAAAGCGGAGAGCCCGATCGCCACGCGTTGCGTATGATTGAGTTTCAGTCTTTGCTGCCCCCTCTGAACAAGCATTAACCCGGCAATCATCGCGAGCAGCATGACGATCGCGTAAATCAGCCTAGACTGGAGGTCATTCATTCGATCGGTACTTTGGGCACAGTCCAACGGACAAACAGCGTTCCGACAAACAGCCCCAGGCATGTGCAAAGAATGCTGAGGACGATGAGACTGCTGGTCCCATTTAGACTGTTTGGCTGTGACTCAAGCAAAACAAACCCCATAGGAACGCAAATGATCGCACAGCATAAAACACTGATTACTGTTGCACAAAAGCCGAGCGCCATCGATGTCAGGAAAAGTGCGAATCCATTAGTCTCTTGATAGGGCTTTTCGAGACAGGCCAGCCTGTTCTGCCATACGATGCCGCGCGCCATTGCCATCACAGTGGTCAAACTGCCAAAGAAACCGAACAGCAGTCCCCACGCAAAGTATGCATCCTGAACTCCTGGACGGAAAAGTGTTGCGATCGCGGCGCCGCTGACCCCAAACGAGAAAACGATTGGCATCCAGAAATCCAGGCCCAATTTCAATTTGGGTGCCGATGAAAGCTCGACTCTTGGAGCGTCATACGGATCCATGGAAGGATCTGGAATCGAGTCGTTTGTCATAGGATTGAGCACAAGCGCAACGGTCCGTTGGCCCCCGCGAACAGCAGAAATCTCGCAAAAATACTGAATATTATTTCAAAACAGGCGTGATTGGCACGAGTGATAAATCCTGCCGGACGCTACTATTAACGTATTGAATCACTTTATCTATACATAGTGTAGCTCATACCACCGTTCCGAGGATCGTAAAATGCGGCATTCGATTACGCAACAAAACTACAAAGGCTTCACACTTGTCGAGCTTTTGGTTGTTATCGCAATTATTGGTATTTTGGTTGGATTACTTCTCCCAGCTGTTCAAGCAGCTCGCGCTGCAGCGAGGCGAATGCAATGCGGCAACAATGTGAAGCAGATCGTTCTGGCGGCTCATAACTTCGAAAGTGCCAACAAGGCTTTTCCAGCTTGGGTTCACGCAAAAGGTCCAACCACGGGATCAACCGGCCAGCGTCCAACGCTTTTCGGGTCAGGTCACTTTTTGATTTTGCCCTACATCGAACAGAACAACATTTATCAACGTGCCAATGGAATCAGCTTTGAAGTGCGAACAGAGAAAATTGCTTCTTTCGCATGCCCGGATGATATCACGCTATCGGGTGCCGGATTTACTGGTCGAGCGCTGGCGAACAATACACCTAGAGTGAGTGTAAATGGCAACCCGTACGGCGGAACAACGTATGCGTTCAATGCCCAAGCCTGTTCTGCACAATACACTAGCGGGCACCCGACGGGATTGGGTGGGAGAATCGCAAAAATTACTGACGGCTTAAGTAACACAGTCTTCACGGTTGAGCGTCAAGCAGCGTGCTATGGACATAACTATCCAACGGCCGGTGCAACACCGAATTTGTCGACGGGTTCGTTTACATTCAGCATTTGGTCGCGTGGCGGTCGACAGGCAACGCACAGCAATTGGGTCGACGGCGCACCTGGGGCGGTAGATCTAACGCTCACCAATGGAAGTGCAACGGAAGTTTATGCTGGCTACACATGGTGGGACATGCCAGTATTCAATGCCACTCTCCGCAATCCTGCAAACCTCGCCGCAGGACCTGGGCCTCGCTCCGATATTACCTTCCGGAACCCTTTCAATGGAGTTCCCAATCCCGGTGGAGTCCAAGGCGGTTCCATTCTGGAAGGCGGATGCGATTGGCGTCGGCCTCAAGCTATGCACACCGGTGCTATGACAACGGGTATGGGTGATGGTAGCGTTCGTACCGTCAGCTCTTCTATCAACTCGGTTACTTTTGATCGGGTTTGCATTCCCGACGATGGATCCGTTAACGGCGCCGACTGGGAGTAGTACTTTACCTAGGCGTGGCACGAAGGGGACACCCTTCAAACAGACTGGCATTAGTTGTATCCGCAAAGGGGATCATGAATCGTCTCTGGTTCCCCGTTTTCATATGAGGCGAAAAAACGAAAGACCCATGAAGAACTCTATTGCAATTATCTTGCTACTGTGCCCTGTTGCCTTGCTGTCATTAGGGTGCGGTGGAAAGCCGCCAATGTCTCAAGTTTCTGGAACGGTCAAATTCAAAGGCAATCCGATTCCAGCTGGAAACGTGATGTTCGTTCCAGATGTCAGTATCTCAGGTGGACAAGTGCGAATGTTTATGGTGACCGACGGCGTTTTCGATTCGACAAAAGACCCATCGCCGGGCTTGCTACCTGGGAAGTACGAAGTCACTATCAGCGGTTACGACGGAAAAAAGATTCCGATGTTCTTTCAGGGCAAACAAATCTTCAATGCCGTCAAGGAACCGGTCGAAATTGCTGCAGGCAGCACCAAAAAGGATTTCGTCGTTCCGGATTCAGCGGGTGTAAACGTTAAAGTCTTTGAGACCGCTGATTTCTAACTCGGATTATTCAGCAAATGTGTTCCTTCGGGAGGCATTTGTACTAGTCGGCGATTGCGATCGCTACTGGCAATGCATTTCCAAATCGTTCGAAATCCTTGAACGACCAAACAACCTTTTTATCCTTGCTCACTTCCAGGATTTGTGGGTTGTTTGGGCCGGCATGGCAATTCACAATCCAAGTGTTTCCGTTTGGAAGCCGATCCACCATCGTAATCCAGGCCAGCTTAACGCCATCCAATTCGTTTTCCTTCACCTCCCAAACGATTTGTTTGTCCTTGGTCACTTCAATGACACGGTGGCCATCGCCGGTTCCGATGAGCGTATTCCCATTGGCCAATCGCACAGCGCTATAGAGTTTCGAGCCCACCTCGTACTCCCAGACAATGGCACCCTCCCGATTGTATTCTCGAATCAGCATTTCCCTCTCATGTGCGACGAGATACGTACCAGCAGCCGTGATTCGAACTAAACGCGTATCGCGGTGTGGATCCGGAGTTCCCACTTTGAGAGGGGTCGAATGCACAATTGCACCTTCCTTGTTCACCTCAATGATTCGACTCGTCCCACTCTCTGCCACCATGGTTAGGCCATTGTCCAGACGACGAAATGCGTGAATTTCGACCTTGCCACTTTCTGGTGCCGGTTTGTATTTCCAAACCTCATTGCCTTTAGGGTCGACCTCGACGACTTCCGTAAATGATCTCTGCAATAGCCAATTTCCATTGGGTAATGGCTGTGCATCATGGATTGCTTTGATGGGCAATTGTAGTCCCAAGGTATTGTCCGCATTCACGACTGCAGCGATCTTCTTTTCATAGTCAGCCGCAAAAAATGTGCGAGGCTTTCCGGTTTGTTGCCCATAGGAAATACTCGGTTGAACAACAGCGATAGCAAGCAGAGCACACACACAAAACTTGAGAGGTCGAATCATGACAAACCGTTAAGCTGGAGGGAGAGGAAACACTAGCCAGAATGGATAGTATAGCGTAGGACAAATGTAATTTCCCATCGATTGCATTCGGCAACGCCGATAAATTTCCGTTATCATCCAGTCGCTCCATGGAACCTTTGGTTGGCCAAAAATGAAAATTCTATTTCTGCACGGTTGGCATTCTGTCCCAGGTGGAGTGAAACCAAGCTACCTCGTCGCTCAGGGCTGCGAGGTCATTAATCCTAAGCTGGATGACGACGACTTCGACGCCGCCGTTCGCACCGCTCAAGCGGAATTCGATCGACTGCGCCCCGATTGCATCGTCGGTTCGTCGCGCGGGGGCGCAGTCGCTATAAACATTCGATCCGACGGAATCCCGCTTGTGGTCATATGTCCTGCATGGAAAAAATGGGGCCAGGTCAAATCAATCCAGTCAAAGGTCGCGGTTCTGCACAGTCGTACCGATGACGTTATTCCTTTCGAAGACAGCGAGGAGCTCATTGCTCGAAGCCGACTTTCGACCGATTCGCTGATCGAGGTTGGTAACGACCATCGGCTGGCCGACGAAGATTCGCTGGCCGCTCTTTGGTGGGCATGCAAACTGCTTACCACTCTAGACGAACTGCCGAGTCTCGATGATGAGCCAAGACAGCACAGGAATTCGTTTGCAACGCCCGAT
>JANMNR010000214.1:0-3057 GCA_031368325.1 Pirellula sp. | reverse complement strand
GTACGGACTGGTTGCAGCGATCGTGAAGCTAGATGATCTAGGAATGTATTTGCTAACCAAACGGAACGGCGCTGCCCAACGTTTAGGTCGATTCATTTTGCTGGCGGCGCCATACTTGATGAGATTCCTCACGGTGGCCGGTACCGTAGCGATGTTTTTAGTGGGTGGCGGACTGTTGGTGCATAACGTCGATTTTTTGCATGAATATGTAGAGCACATATCGCATCTTGCGGCTAGCTCGCCCGTGCTGGGCTCAATAGCTGAAACGCTCACCGGAACGCTCTTGGAAACCTTCATCGGAGTTGTCGCTGGCGCAATTGTTGTGGCCGTAGTGACATTGATAAAGAAATGTCTAAAGTAGACCTGCTCTCCATGATTCCGGCGACTCAACGCTTTATACAATCTGACAGTTGCTTTTCTCGCCGGTTCGCAACTGCCTTGCCGGTAACTCCGCCGGCAACTCTGCCTGCTCCGGACAGGACAGGTTTCAAATAAAAAGGCATGTAAGCAAATCCAGGGATAAGTGACGTCGCTTGCGAAACTGTGTCGCCACCTAGCTGGGCGTAAACTTGCGGTAACAAGTCTTTTTCCACCGGCCATTGTTGTTTGAGGCGAGCATAGGTGAGCACATCATTTGCTATGGATGCATCGCGCACGAGAGGCAAGATCGGTAGCCAGTTCGCGGCGATGTAGGTGCCAGGGTATCGCTGGTCGTAGAGTTTCTTGACGTATCCCGCCCGTAGCAGTGAATTGGCAGGAGACGTCGAGTTGATCGAAAGGGTGTTGGTGAATCCATTGTAGGAGTCGACGCCGAAGGCGCGGCCGGGAAGGACGCAGTAACCGACATGATACAACGATCCTCCTGTGTATTTCCAAAAAGGGGATATGTTTCGATTGTTTTGAAGACGATTCCATTGTTCCCGTGGATTGTATTCTCGTACGTCCACATAGACCCCCTTGAGCCCGTTGTCGTCTAAGTAGTCAGTTGCAGACTGGACAGCTTGAAGCCGCAACGTATCTGGATCTTCGAATGGTTTCGAGGGGGAAAACCATCTTCGAAAAACTTTAGCCGGGTATTGAACCGTCTGTTCAATGGAATCGATGCGAGGATGGTGGCCACCGACAGTAATCAAGTTGGGAGTCTGTGGCAACGTGGCAAGCAGTTCTTGGTTTGCAATGCCATAGCGGTACGTTTTTTGAATGCACCCCGAGCCCGACACTAGACCGAAAATCGCCAATGCAAGAAGCAATCGGGCTCGCGGGATAGTGGACTGCAATTCGGATTCCATTCGGTCGTGATTTGTCAGATCGAAAAGGCTTTTCGTGGAGTGGGCGGTTCGGGTGATTTAGGCAGTCGGATTTCCACGCAGCACCCGGCGTTTGGTTGGCTTTGAATCCACACAAGGCCTCCATGAGCATCTACAGTTTGACGCACTTTTGCAAGAGAGATTCCGAGGCCACGTCCATGTTCCCGACCACTGAAGTAAAGATCCCAAGCGCGATCGGCTACCTCCGGGGACATCCCGGGGCCAGTATCGCGAACTGCAATTCGAATTCTAGGCCCCGAGATCTGTGGCGAGGCATCCGCTGGGCCATAGTCTGGGTGATTCGGTTCTACCTCATCGCAAACAATTTCAATGCGATCATTCGGTCGACAGACTTGCAAAGCATTTTGCAAAATGCTGCAAACACTTTCAATTAGGGCGGTTCGATCCGCCAAACAATACAGTGGCTTCGCTGCAATTTTGGGAATGCACAGTATCCGTGCGTTTTCCCATTGTTCTTTTTGAATGGCGAGTGCATCGCCAACAATAGCGACGATACTTTCAAGGCGAATTTGAAACGTTCTCGGTTGCACTACCCGCATCATTTCGGCGAGCATTTCGTGCGCTCGCATCGCTTGATCGACAATCGTTGCAAGCGATCTCCGATCGGAGTCCGATGTCGCGGTCGAGATCATTTGTTGTGCACGAGCAGCAATGTTTGCAAGCGGGTTGTTGATCTCGTGGGTAAGCCCGTATGCAAATTGGTAAATGGCGCGCTTACTGGTGCTTTCGACAGCTTGTTGAAAGAGAACAGCCTGACTGATCGAACGGATCACAGAATGAATCGCGTTTGTCAGAACCTGTTTGGCACCTGGGTCGGCTGCTGCTATGCTGCGATCTCGGATAGCAAGTTCATTGCGGTGTAACTGCCCGAGCAGCGATTGCAGCCTAGGCAAAACGCAATCTACGGAGGCCGTTACGCCTCTTGCTTTGTCAAACTCATCGAGAAAGCCCGTCACACTATTCTGGATAGATTCCTTTTTCTCTTTTAGTGACGACCAACTTCGGAGTTGAAGTGCGGCAGACATTAGATCGCACGATAGGGACGTGGCTAGCTCGAACGAAATAGAATGGTCTGGAAGGGCGAACCGATTCGCTGGTTCGTCTTGAAAGGCCCCGTCGATTTCGTTGGCTGCGGTTTCCTCGAAATCGGGTTCGTTGGGAGCAATGGTTAAAATCGTCTTTTTGGCAGAACGCGACAACTTCTTTGTGGGAGTTCGGTCGGTGGTCGCGCTGACGTTAGCGGGTGTATTCTTCACGGTCTTTTCTTCACGGTCTTTTCTTCACGGTGCGGAATCTTGGGGCGAAGGGTCTCGTTTGCGTTTGAGTTGCAAATGAACCAGTCTAGCCGTTGGCAGTTCGAATAGACAGTATGCAAAAACGAACATAGCCATCTCGATGAGACGGCTATGTTCGATGGTTTTCAATTTCGCAACCGCAGCCTAAATGGCCACGGGGCGATCAATTTCCAGCAAATCGCATGCGCGATCCAGGAGGCGGTCGGTGGTAAACGGCTTTTGCATAAAGTCGTTTGCACCCGCAGATCGCAGGTCGGCGACCTTATCTTGTTCAACCATCCCTGAAATACAGAGAATTTTGACAGAATCCATGGTGCGATCGCCGCGAACTCGCTGGCATACTTCGCGTCCATTAATGTCTGGGAGCATTACGTCCAGAATTACGATATCGGGACGAAACTCTTTAACTTGCATCCCCGCGTCGAAACCGTTGT
>JANMNR010000193.1:0-1541 GCA_031368325.1 Pirellula sp. | reverse complement strand
GCCGGGCTGAATTGGCAGTGGATTGATTCTTCTGGAAATAGGGAGCAGGCTCACGGTGCACAACTAATTCTTTATCCAGACTATCCAGAAGTCAGGTTATCTGGATTCCTTCGCGGGTGTTCATTGGCTCCCTCGGCTGATCTACAACCAGTACCTGCCGAGAAACGACGACATTACAACGGCCCGGATGGTCGTGTTTTATTTCTAGCGGTGACTGATTCGGGTGTAATGCTTGCATGGCTAGCTGTGAGCGCTAGCCGCGTTGCGCAAGAGTTCAAAAACAATCATACAGCCGGACTTTACGAACAAAGCGGCGTATTCTCTCGTGTTCCACTCTCCGTTGGTCGTGACAGCCGTAGCGAATTGATTGAAGAGATCAAAAAAATATACCGTGCCGGATGGCATACCGGCATGCGTTTAAACAGTGCCGGCGAAATCATCGCCTACACAGCAAAGAATGGGGGTGGCTACACTTTGGAGGCTTTGCTGGGAATAAAGCCGAACTCTTTGTCATCACCTGATTTTCTCGGCTACGAAATTAAAGCTTTTTCCAAGAGCCGCGTGACCTTGATGACTCCAGAGCCAGATGTTGGCGTTTATGGAGAAATGGGAACAGAGGCGTTCTTGCGAAAGTACGGAAGAAAAACAGCGGACGATACTCTGTACTTTACTGGCTCACACAAGGTAAATGTTGTATGCAACACCTCAAAGCAAACGCTGAAGATCGACGGCTATGACGCAGACAATGGAAAGATAAATGACGTAAGCGGCGGACTAATGCTGTACGACTCTGATGGTGTTCTCTCTGCTGGCTGGTCATTCGCGGGACTGATCTCTCATTGGGGCCGTAAACATGCTTCTGCTGCATACATACGATACAACAACAACCGTTTATTGCCACCGTCATATTTGTACACCAGTCCAATGTATATAGGCGAAGGCACTGCATTCGAGTTTTATCTCAAAGCAATGCATGACGGAAAAGTTGTTTACGATCCGGCCACAAAATTATCTGCAGCAACTACTCAACAGTCTCGAGTCAAAGCAAGAAATCAGTTTCGCGTTGCTTTCAAGGATCTGTCAGACCTGTATCGGACATTTGAGCCTATAGATTTGTAGTGCCTCATCAACCCGATGTAATCGCACCAGCTATTAATGCACGGGCAATCGCTATCGCTGTTGCGTTGCTCACAATCGCAAGAAATCTGCTATTCTTAAAACGCCCTTCGAATCGCGAACGATCAAGTATCACTTGGTACGTAAAGTAGTGATCGCGGGGCTTTTTATTGGCCAACAAACCACCATCAAAAAAGTTCTGTGTGAAGTTTGTCTGCGCTGATTTGCAAGCCATTCGGCCAACAAAGTGCGCCTAACTCCAAGAAGTATTTTTGAAATGCAGCTGGGTCTAGTAGCGGTCGGGTAAGCGGTGTCATTTGATCAAGCATAGATGCAAAGTCATACACGCCTGCATTGGAATTAGAGAACGTCAAATCGATTTGATAGTCTTTTAACCAACGTGCTTGAACAATCTTAATCATTGT
>JANMNR010000183.1:0-2183 GCA_031368325.1 Pirellula sp. | reverse complement strand
ATCTCCAGTGCTATCGATTTGCCATCTAAAATGCGGGCCGCCATTAGGTTTTTTACTTGAAAGAGTTGTGTTTTGTGATGCCGCCACCGTTCGTTTCGGGATATCAGCAACGTCTTCATTTGTTATATTGTTTGCGTACGTGGTTCGTCGAGCCACCTAGGGCTTTGTCAAAGCTAATTTTTAGGGTAGGACGGACTTCCAGTCTGTCGACAAACGTTGGCACCGACGGACTAGAAGTCCATCGTTCTGGTTCAATTCAACCCTTATTTTAAGCTGTGACAAAGCAATAGTCGTCATTTGACTCCAATCAAGCTCAAACGTTAGAAAACCTTTCCTAAATGGCCGACAACGAAAATCCTGCAGAAGAAAAGCTTAGTCCCGTAGAGGGGATGAAGATCGCTAGCAACTATCTCCGAGGGACCATTGGCGCGGAGCTTGCTACGACAACGGACCATTTTGGCAAAGACGACATCCAACTGCTGAAATTTCACGGAACGTACCAGCAAGACGATCGCGAAGCCCGAGGGGCCGCAACCGAAAGTGGTAAATCCGAAAAAGCATACAGCTTTATGGTGCGGAGCAGAATTCCTGCGGGAATCATGACCAGCCCTCAATTGATCGCGCACCTTGACCTGTGCGATGAGATAGGCAACACGACGTTGAAGGTAACAACGCGGCAGGGGCTGCAGCTCCACGGCATTCTCAAGTCAGACTTGCGTCAATGCATCCAGCGTATCAATCACTGTCAGTTGAGTACCTTGTCGGCCTGTGGCGACGTCAATCGAAACGTCATGGCTTGCCCAGCCCCATACAAGGACAACATTCGGCCAGTGATTCAAAAACTGGCTTACGACTTGGCGATGCATTTGGCACCCAGCACCAAGGCCTACTATGAACTCTGGCTCAAGGATCTCGAGAGCGGCGAAGAAACACTCGAGGGCGGAAGCGATGAGACTTACGAACCGATCTACGGCAAAACCTATTTGCCTCGCAAATTCAAAACCGCCATTGCGTTGCCTGATGACAATTGCACCGACGTCTATACGAATTGCTTAGGCTACATCGCGGTCATTCGCGATGGACAAGTCATCGGATACAACGTCGTTGTCGGTGGCGGGCTCGGGATAACTCCGAGCGCCAAGAAGACGTTTCCGCGACTGGCAACTCGTATGGCTTTTGTGTCAGCCGAGCAAGCGATCGGAGTTGGCGAAGCGGTTGTAAAGGTTCAACGCGATTTCGGAAACCGCGGCGACCGCAAACGAGCGCGTCTCAAGTACTTGATTCACGACGAAGGGATCGATTGGTTCCGCGGCAAGGTCGAAGAGTATTACGGAAGCAAGCTCGAGGACTGCACACATGATGACGTTCGCGAACACAACGATCACATGGGATGGGATGCGCAGGGTGACGGCAAGTGGTTTTACGGTTTCAATGTGGAAAACGGTCGGCTTTATGACAATGAGGACCGAGCGTGGAAGGCCGCACTCCGAGATATTTGCCAAGAATTGAATCCGGAAATTCGCCTAACAGCTCACCAAAGTATCTTGTTCTGCGACATTGAGGAAAAGGACAAGAGCAAGCTTGAGGGATTGATCAAGAAACGTGGGTTGCCACTAACCGAGGAGCTGTCGAACGTCCGACGTTGGTCGATTGCATGCGTCGCTATGCCGACATGTGGATTGGCGATCACGGAAAGCGAGCGAGCCTTGCCAGGTTTGATCGATGACTTGGAAAAAGCGCTGGCCGAAATGGGATTGGACAAGGAGCTGTTTACGCTTCGCATGACTGGATGCCCGAACGGTTGTGCCCGCCCATACAACGCCGACATAGGCTTGGTCGGCAAGGCCAAGGGCAAGTATACGATGTACGTGGGTGGAACAAGGATCGGGACGCGACTTGCTTTCATTTTCAAAGATCTTGTTCCATTCGAAAACATCGTCTCGACGCTGAAACCCTTGTTTGTCGCATTCAAAGCGGAGCGAATTGGAAGCGAAACCTTCGGCGATTTTTGCACACGTGTCGGCAACGAACAGCTGAACAAATGGTATGACGACGCAAATCAACCAGCGTAAAAGTGCATTGTTGCACAGCGCTGTTCCAAGTATCCAACACAGAGAGTTTATTATGTCGATTCGCTTTACACTCATCACCAGCGTTGCCGTTGTTTCCATGTTCGGCTGTAC
>JANMNR010000175.1:0-3654 GCA_031368325.1 Pirellula sp. | reverse complement strand
CTGTCGCTTGAGGAGGAAGGTGATGACCAGAGCGATGTCGCTGTGGTTGACGTAGTTGTTTCCGAGGACCAAGTTCAGCTAGAGAGCGAAGATGATTTGCTTTCGGGTATGGAGGAGGTCGAAACGTGGTCGGATGACCCGGTTAGAATGTATTTGACGCAGATGGGAGAAATCCCATTGCTGACTCGTCAGGAAGAAATTCGGCTGGCCAAGAAAATCGAAGTCACTCGACGTCGATTCCGAACCAAATTACTCGAATGCGACTATGTAGTGCAATTTGCCTACAAAATACTCAAGCGAGTCCATACAGGCGAATTGCCATTCGATCGTACGGTCCAGGTGTCGGTTACCGATCGCTTGGAAAAGGATCAAATCCTTGGACGATTGCCACACAACCTTAAGACGCTGGACGTATTGCTCAAACGGAATCGTCGCGATTACCGCAACGCATTGAGCAAGTCACTACCAGTCAAAAAGCGTACAGAAGCATGGCAGTCCCTCGCACGTCGCCGGCGTAAGTCGGTTCGATTGATCGAGGAATTGGGACTGCGTACTCAGCGGATCGAGACGATGATCGGCGTGCTTGAGCGATTGAGCAACCGTGTCGATGAGATCATGCACGATTTGGCTACGCTCAAATCGCACCAAGTAGCCCCCTCACAAGTGGCTCAGTTGCGTCGCGAGTTTCGCCAGATTTTGGTCGCTACCCAAGAGACGCCAACATCTCTTCGCAAACGCGTAAAGATGGTCAAAAAGGTCTTCACCGAGTATCAACGCGCCAAGAAGCAGTTGAGCGAGGGCAATCTTCGTTTGGTGGTTTCCATCGCCAAGAAGTATAGAAACCGCGGTTTGAGCTTCCTAGATCTGATCCAGGAAGGCAATGCGGGGCTTATGCGAGCTGTTGATAAATTCGAGTATCGTCGCGGATTTAAGTTCTGCACGTACGCCACTTGGTGGATACGGCAGGCAATCACACGAGCTGTTGCGGATCAAAGCAGAACTATTCGTATTCCGGTTCATATGGTTGAAACCATGTCCCGAGTTCGAAATGTTTCTCGGCAATTGTTGCAGGAGCTAGGACGCGAGCCGACCCTCGAGGAAACCGCGCGTCGTGCGGAAACGACAATTGAGGAAGCAAGGCGTGTATTGGCCATGAGCCGATACCCGATCTCGCTCGATCGTCCTGTTGGAAATAGTGAAGATAGCCAATTTGGCGACTTGCTACCTGACGGAACGGCCGAGAGCCCCGCAATTGGGGCAGGACAGGAGATGCTTCGTACGCGTATCAATTCAGTCCTAAAAACGCTGAGTTACCGCGAACGCGAAATCATCAAACTCCGTTACGGGCTCGGGGATGGTTATAGCTATACGCTGGAGGAAGTGGGCCACATTTTCAAGGTGACGCGTGAACGTATTCGTCAAATTGAAGCCAAGGCGGTTCGCAAATTACAGCAACCTAGCCGATCACAAGAGCTAGTCGGGTTCCTCGACTAGTCGCCTCGATTGATTTCCTAACGTTTTATAAAGCCTCGGTTGAACCAGTCGTCCAGCCGGGGTTTTTTCGTTTCAGGGAGTTAATGCTAGCCACGAAAATGCTCAAAACCCACAAAAGTAGGGCGGCTGACCGCATTTACGAGGGCAAGAGAATCCTTGGGTTGCTAGCGAAACAATCGATGACGCGTTGTGCATGTTTCTTGATATCGATTTCTTCGAGAAGTTCCTCGGAAGCATTTTCAGCTGGCGGGTGGGTATTAGCCGCATTGAGTAGCTCGGAGCAAAGGTCCTCCATTGAATCTGCTTTGAATAATGACCCTAACGGTCGTCCGGGACTGAGAGACTGCATTCGTCGGTGAATCTCTGGAAACGCACCGTGGTCGGGCTGCACATAGGGTGTGCCGGCTGCGATGGCTTCCAACAGAAACAGCCCCTTTGGCTCTGTGTAAGTGGTTGGTACGCAAAACAAGTCAATCTCGCTAAAAAACCTGGCTTTCTCCTCGCGGTCTATGCTCCCTAGGTATTCCCATCGGTTGCCGAGACCGCGATGCCCCAGTTTTGCCTTTTGTTCATTCCAGAATTCGGCGTGCTGCGGCCCCATCCATCCCGCGAGTTTCAACTTCACGTGTTTTGCTTCAGGTCGGTCCGCGATAGTGATAAAGGCATCCACCAATCGATGAAGTCCTTTTTCGGGAGCCATTCTTGCGAGGTATCCGATCGTGAACTCA
This sequence comes from Pirellula sp., assembly GCA_031368325.1. Lineage (GTDB taxonomy): Bacteria > Planctomycetota > Planctomycetia > Pirellulales > Pirellulaceae > JBKCUI01. Next base: position 1,432 of record JANMNR010000175.1, on the reverse strand, counting down.
CTTTTGGTTACGGTCAGTCGCGTCGAATTGCGAAAGTCTGTTACATCAATTCCAAGCGGGATAACATGGATTTTGTTCGTTGGTATCTGCAGTAAAGCAGACATCCGACCGGCATAGTCATCGGAATGGACTATGAAGCCATCAATGGTCGAAACCAGGCCCTGCATCAGTACGATCGCTTGCTGGCGGTATTTGGTTGGCAAAGAGTCCAAGAAAATGTCGTCTCCCTGGAGCGTTACAAAGACCTTGGTCGGGCTCAATCTTTTCAATTCCGGAATGCCGCCCCCTACCAAAAGATTAGTAAAGACCATCACGTCGGGTTGGATATCGCGAAGCAGCCAATCCAGTAGTCGTCGGAACTCCTTTCGTTGTCGACCTTGAGTTCCTCGCAACATGGAGATCGTCAATGCGCCGAGCAAGGCCGGTGACGTTTTGCCAGCATTTCTCGTTAGGGGGTTAATAATCCAGGACTGGTTAAGAAAGCTGTCGAACCACTTTGGCATATTTGCAAGCCAGGGAAGCTTTTGCTGCAAATAGACATTGATTCCGCCCATGAAGACTCGGTCGATACTGACATCCTCGTCGTCTGTGCGGATTGGGGTATATGCAGGAATTAGGATGCAGTCGTGGCCAAGATGGATAAGTGATTTAGCAAGCGCATTGTCGTGCAAACACGAGCCGCAGATCATTCCCGCGGCTCCGGCGGTTAGGTAGGCGATTTTCATGGTGGTTTCAAAAAGCACCCCATTCAGCGTAAGCCTGGAAGACTTTGCGGACTGCGATGAGACTGCGGTTGAGGATTGAGAGTTTGGGTAATGTATTCTACCGCATACTCAATAGTTTTTGGATCATCATTACGACTGGTAAAGTCTACGTAAACTCTTATCTGGCATCATTTTTCGAAAAATAGAATGGCATGCTCAAGGGCATTTCACCGACTGGCCGATACCTTCCCTCAACGTCGTATCTTACCTCGGTTGTACGTGCAGCCGAGAGAGAAAGATGCGATTCAATGAATTGCCGGTGACCCAGAAACTGATCGAGCAACAGGAATGCTCGACCGGCAACTATGGTGCTGTTTCGAATGACTGAGGGGTCGTCCGAAACACGATGAAAAACGGGGGAATAGTAGCTTCGCATAAAAGTTACTATTTCGGAAACGAGGCTAACGAAGTCAAAGGTGGTCAGCGACAGCTAATCACACATTGCCTCGCCTGCTGAGGGCGATTTCGGCGGCGACTTCGTGCGCCGAAACCGGTCTCAACTCAACCGTTTCAGTCGACTTGTACACGATAGTCAGTGACAAAAAATACGTAGGGAGATTTGGCTCGATGAAAATGAACATTCTAGTAGGGTCGATGTTACTGAGCGCTAGCCTTTGCGGCCAAAGCTTTGGTGGCGACCTTTTGCATCGTTTGCTCGGTGGTCACGG
>JANMNR010000156.1:0-30969 GCA_031368325.1 Pirellula sp. | reverse complement strand
CGAACCAAGTTCGCCACCTCGGTCGCTGCACCGACCACGATTGCACCCGATCCAACACGAACGCACCGTCCCGAAAATTTCGAAACGCCAGTCCATCCGCTTTACGCCTATATCTACGTGACCGACAAATACGAAGGTCTCGTGATGGTTAGCGCGGCGACGTTGCTCGACGGTAATCCCTCCAACAATTTCCTAAAGCGCGATGTCACTTTCAATCCCAATGGAGTCCTGTGTGGCGCCAAAGCCATCACGATTGCGGGCCACTACGCATACATTTGCTGTGATGCCGGCTTGGCAGTTGTCGACTTGAACGATCCCACACATCCTTCGCTTGTGTCGGTGGTTGGGCACGAGGAACTGCATCACCCTAAAAGCGTCGCCGTCCAATTTCGTTATGCATTTGTGTGCGATGAGGAAGGGGTCCAGATCTTCGATGTGACGGAGTTAGGGCACCCTCACCACGTCCACACCGTTCATCTCCATGAGGCCAACAGCATTTATCTGGGTCGGACCTATGCTTACGTGGCCGGTGGTCACGACGGCTTGGTTATTCTCGATATTTCGAACCCTGCCGCAGCCTTCGTCGATCAAGTGTACAACGCGGGTGGGGAAATCAATGAAGCGCACGATGTGAAGCTCGGTATTACCAATGTCAGTCAGTTCGCGTACATCGCGGACGGGAAGAATGGTCTGCGTGTTGTCCAATTGACTAGCCCAGAGCTACCGGGCAACGACGGTTTTTCGCCGCGTCCAAATCCTTGCCTGGTCGCAACGCGGAAGCTCCCCAAGGATGGCCATGCGGTTTGCATTTCCAGAGGCATCGATCGCGATCGTGCTGTCGACGAATCGGGAAATCAGATCGCGGTCTTCGGACGCATCGGAGCTCGTCCACTCAACAAAGATGAGGCCACACGAATGCATCGCCGAAGGGATGGAAGCCTGTATCAAGTTAGTGACGACCCATTCGACGCCAACACTTATGAGTTTCCCGCCATGCTACGCAAATTCATTCGTCCGGCTGGCGCTCGATAGCTTAGGTATTAATCTCGCGCAACTAAGTTTGGTGCGCTAGAACGGCCACTAGAACATAATAACGTCCGAGGGCTTGGACTGCTTTCGTCTCGAAAACCAATGTGACATGTTGAACTTACCGAGATTCGGTGCGACAATCTTCGGGCCCACCTTTGCTCCGATTGTCAGGATACACCATTGAACTCCAGCCTTCTTCGCGCCGCATTCCGATCTTGCGACCGATCCGAACTTGAACGCAACCAGCTTGAGAAGCTGAACACTCTTTTGGCATCGGTCCTACCAAACAATCGCTACTACCAGGATCGATTTGGCTCCCGCACCCTAAAACTAAACTCGCTGACCGAGTGGTTTCAGATGCCTACGTCTCAGAAATCCGACTGGCTTTGCAGGGATGTGGGGGATGATTCAAGCGGATTGGCGCTCCATCATACCTATTCGCCAGAAATGTATCGGCGTTATCATCGAACGAGCGGGACACGTGGCAAGCCTATGGTGATCCTCGATACGGCGGACGACTGGCAATGGTGGATCTCGACTTGGCAATATGTCCTCGATGCGAGCGAGATTCAGGCCAACGATCGAATCATGATGGCATTTTCATTTGGCCCCTTCATCGGTTTTTGGAGTGCACACGACGCATGTTTGAACCGAGGCTGTATGGTCATTCCTTGTGGTGGTATGTCGACGGCGGCACGTATCGATTTGATTCAAACGGCGAAGCCCACTGTTTTATTCAGTACGCCTAGTTATGCATTGCATATGGCGGACGACGCTGCCAACCGAGGGATCGATTTGGTCCGCTCCTCCATTCGTCAAGTGTTCGTGGCCGGCGAACCTGGGGGTAGTGTGCCTGCGATTCGCTCCAGGATCGAATCGGCGTTTGGTGCTCAGGTGATGGACCACGCTGGCGCAACCGAGGTCGGACCATGGGGCTTCGGCTCCCGCGATGGTAAAGCGATCCATGTGATCGAAAGCGAATTCATTTCAGAATTCTTGCCTTGGGTGCCCGAACAAGTCGGCGGAAACACACAAACGGGATTGGGACTTGAGAGTGACATTTTTGAATTGGTGCTCACTTCGCTGGGCCGTGTTGGAGCACCAGTGCTTCGCTATCGTACCGGCGACCTCGTCAGACCGACGTTTTCGGCAGACGGCTACTGCAACTTTGTGCGGTTGGAGTTGGGGGTCGTAGGGCGGACCGATGACATGATTGTTGTTCGTGGCGTGAACATATTCCCTTCCAGCATCGACGCAATCGTTCGGTCGTTTTCTGTTGTAACGGAGTACCGACTGACCGTTTTAAAACGCGGTGCGATGGATGAGTTGCTCCTAGAATACGAGTCGAGCGAAGACACCGATCAGAACACGACCGAATCGCTGGCGGAAAAACTCTCGATTCAGCTCAATCTGCGGTTTGAGGTAACGCGAGTGCTCAAAGGAAGTTTGCCACGTTCTGAGGGCAAAGCTAGGCGAATGTTTGATCGGCGTGGGTAGCTTTAATCGGCGTGGGCACCTTTAATCGTCGTCCCATTCATCTCCTCCTCAGTGAACGTGAGGACAGCATAGACCTTATACAAAAACGGCACCATCAAGAGCACCAAGGACGTTGAAGCCATCAGTCCAAAAGAAAGACTGGTCGCCATCGGTATTAAGGCTTGCGCCTGGAGTGACTTTTCTGACAGCATCGGCAGCAGGCCCGCAATGGTCGTCACGCTCGTCAAAAACACGGCCCGCAATCGACGCGAGCCTGCGGTCATCAAAGCCTCGTTGACCGGCATGCCTGAGCGAATGGTCTGGTTAATGAAATCGACCATGACGATCGAATCGTTGACAACGACTCCGGCCAAGGTCACCATCCCAAACATGCTAAAGAGCGTCAGGGGCAAACCCATAAACGCATGCCCAAAGATCGCTCCAACGATTCCAAACGGCACAATGGCTAAAATGATGAATGGCTGAACATAGGAAGTAAATTCGAAGACAAGCAAAAGATACATCGCCAACATCGCAACCGAGAATCCAATGACAAGGCTGAAAAAGGATTCGGCCGTTTCTTGCTGCTGTCCTTCCCATCGGAAACGCAGTGTAGGGTACTTGGCCAAAAGCTCTGGAACGAGTGTCTCCTTTAGTTTTCCAGCGACGAGTGCGGCGTTTCCTTGTGCGGTATCGATTTCGGCACTGACAGTAATAGACCGCATTTGATCCAAACGGTTGATTTCCGAATAGCCACGCGGGGTTGCGATATCTGCCAGTTCTGTAATGGGATACTCCACGTTATTCGCACCACGAACCTTCAATTCTTTGAAATCCGCAAGCGAGCGACGTTGCTCTTGAGGGTATCGAACCATCAGCTTCACCTCGTGTCGACCTCGCTGCAATCGCATGACTTCGGCACCGTAGTACGCGTTTCGCACGGTTTCCGAAAGATCGGCAACGGTGATACCGAGCGATTTGGCTCGTTCCTTGATCGTGAACTGAAACTCGATTTTGCCTGGGGAAGAATCGTCACGCACATCGAACACACCGGTGAACTTCGAGAGCGCCTCCTTTGCTGCCTCGACGCCTGCCTCCAGGGCGGCTACATCTTGTCTGGGCGCCATGATTTTAAATTCCAAGGCTCGGCCGCCTGGGCCGATGTTCGCTGCTTGAAATGTTACTCGCTCTGCACCAGGAAAGATTCCAGCTTCGTCCCGCCATAGATTCAGCAATTCATCGCTCGTGACATTCCTGACCGTCGCTTCGTGGATCTCCACTTGAACTTGACCAACGTGCGAACCGGTGATGCGATCGCCGGCAGCGGGATCCCCTTGAGCCGCCGAACCTACTTGCAAAAACGTCAAAACAACAGGGCCATCCGGAGCGGTAGGATCTGTTTTCGGGGGCGTCTTGCTTGTCTTCTTTTGTCGTTCATCCTCGGCGATGCGGTTGCTGACGGTTCGAATGGCGGCTTCCATGCGTCGGGTTGCTTCGCTGGTCACCGCGACAGGCGTCCCATCGGGATAAACAACTTGGCCGATGATGGTTTTGCCATCCAAATTGGGAAAGAACTCGAAAGGTACAACTCCCGAGCGAACCATACCGGCCGCGGTCAAGACAACGAGGAGGCCGGCCGCCACCGGCAAGGCTGGATACCTAAGCGATGCGCCGAGAATAGGACCATAGAAGTGCTCGCCGAACCAGTCCAAGGCCGCGTTGCACGGCTTGCCGATCCATTCAAAAACGCGTTCAATCGGATTGATCGATTGCGAGAGATTGTTTCGAAGCCTCTGAAACAGGGTCTTGGGCAATTGCTCATCGTGCGACAAGTGTCCCGGCAATGCGACGGTCGCCTCGACGAGGGACACTATCAACATCGCTATGATTGCTGCCGGCATGACCGCAATAAATTTGCCCATCACCCCCGACACATAAAACAGTGGAACAAATGCAATAATCGTGGTGGCAACGCTAGAGAATACACTTGGTAACACTTCGGAAGCGCCATCGATGGCCGCTTGCAAATTAGATTTCCCTTTCTTGCGATGCTCAAAAATGTTCTCGCCGATGACTATCCCATCGTCCACGACAATCCCTACAGCCATCAAGAATGCAAACATGGTGAGCATGTTCAGCGTCTCGCCAGAGTAAAGCAAATAGATACCTGCTCCCGTGAGACTGATGGGGATCCCCATAGCGACCCAAAAGGCCAATCTCAGATTCAAGAATACCGCCAGCAACAGGAAGACGATGATGCCACCTTGCAGTCCATTCTCACGAAGCATTCGAATGCGATCCCGAACGTCTATACTCTCGTCCCCCCATGCTCGAAGAGAATAACCTTCCGGTATCTCCACCGTCTTGACAAATTCGGTGACCTCGTCGGAGATGTTGAGCAAATCCTCGTCGCTGGTTCGTTCGATGGTGATGACCATGGCGGGACGGCCATTGATCTCACTGATTGCGGTTACGTCATCAAAATCGTCTCGGACCTTGCCTATATCGCCTACCGTCAATACGACCCCGTTTCGTTGCGTGATGACTGGCAGGGTTGAGATCTGTTCGCCGATCTCTCGCTTGTTTTTTCCACGCAGCAGAATCTCTTGGCCATCGCTTTTGAGCTGACCGCTTGGAATTTCGACGTTCTCGCGACGGAGTGTATTTGCGATTTGCGACAGGGTGAGGCCATATTTACGAAGTGTATCCTCGTCGACTTCGACGTCGATTTGATACGGCTTTGCATTGGCTATCTGTGCTTGCGAAACGGATTTGAGTTCAAGCAATCGCTCGCGAATATTTTCCGCATAGGCCCTCAGTTGCAGTTCTGCTTGGGTCGATCGGTTATCTGGCCCGAGAATAGCAATGCGGATAGCTGGTAATCGAAAGGTCACCTGTTCGACAGTCGACTTTTCGCTGCGCTCAGGAAAAAACACCGACACGCGATCCACGGCAGAGCGAATCTCAGAAAGCACGCGCTGCGGATCCGCCACCTTGGAGTCCAATTGGGCCAACGTGAAACCGCTTCCCTCGCGGCAAATACTAGTTAGCTTCTTGATGCCTGAGAGAGAACGGATAGATTCTTCGATCTTCTGACATATACCGCTTTCGACTTCGTCGGGAGTAGCTCCTGGGTAGGGAACAGTGACGAGGATTACGTCGAGCTGAAACTCCGGAAAGGTTTCTCGGCGCATGGCAAAAAACGATACAAACCCGATGGCCAGAATCAACACCACCAGAACATTGATTCCGGCGATATTGTTAACAGCCCAGCGAATGACGGTTTTCATGGCCGGGGTTCACTTCCAATGCTGGAGCGTAGAAATCGAGCCTTGTCGGTCCCATCGCCCAAAATATTGGCCAACGGGGTTACGATCGTGAGAGCGCCGGGGACCAAATCGGGCCGCGACTCCGCAATCCAGTATTCTTGTTTCGGATCCGAAGGTAACCGTATTGTGCTGATAACTTTTACCTCCGTTAGCACGCGAACTCGACCGGCAGACCATGCTTTAACGTCCAGTTTCGACTTGACCGCAGTGGCTTCCTCTCGAACTTCCGCAAGTTCCTTAACCGTCCCCTGCACCAGTGCATCGTCTTGTTCAAATTGCCAAACTTGGTTGCCCGGTTTGAGAGCTAGTTTTGGCAACAGTACGAGTGCTTGATTAGGCTTGGTTTGGATACTGCAATCGACAAACATACCGCGAACAAGTGCCGGCAAGCCGCCATTTTCCTCCTCCTTGATTAACGTGCCGTTTTGCCAGACCTCTCGCGGATTGTCGACAGCGATTCGTACCGGAATCGTCCTTGTTTGAGCATCAATGCCAATACCCTCGTATCGGCTCAAGTGACCATGCCATTGGAATTCGGTTTGGTCTCTACCCGCAACATGATAGGAGATACGGACCGGTGTTTTAGGCAGTTCGTAGCTGGATGACTGCATGACTCGCGTCGACGCTGGAACCTTTTTCGCGTCGCCCGATTGATCCAAAATCAATAGGAGCTGATCCGAGCGTAAATTGCACGACACCTCGACGCGTTCCGTATCTTCGATCAAGCAAAGTGTGGCACCCTTTTGGACATACGAGTCTTCTTGAACCGTTTCGTTGATAATGACTCCCGAGATAGGAGAACGCACCGTGGTTCGTTCTAAGTTCACTTTGGCTTGTTCGAGTTGTGTCGCAGCCAATCGTTCGCCCAATTGAATTCGGGTTCGCCGGGTTTCAATCATCTTTAGTTGATTTTCGACAGCGAGTCGTTGGTTCGCACTGACGATGCGTTGACGGCGTGATTGGTCTAGTTCCGATGCAGATGCGAAAGCATTAGGCAAAGACTCCAGACGCTTCAGTTCCTTTTCCTGTAGGGCAAGATCCTCTTCGGACAGGACTAGCGATTTTTGTGCATTGGCGAGTTCTTGATCGAGTTCCTTCTGTTGAGCGTACTCCGAATCTCGAAGGGCAGCGAGTCGTTCGACCTCAAGTTTAAAATCGGTGGGGTCGATGTTAAAGAGCACGTCCCCTTTGTGGACATAACTTCCGATCCGACACTCCTCACTCTTGAATTGCACTCGGCCACCAATCTCGGCTGCGAGTGTCACTTGGCGATAGGGGACTACCGTTCCGGTCAAGTTGACATCGAGCGATTCGAGTCCTGAATAGGACTTAACAGCTTGTACGCCAACAATCGACAGCTTTGTCATCTTGGACTCAGGGTCGTCCCCATCGATGACCAAGGTCTTGGGCTGCTGGCTGCCCATAGCTAGAAATATTCCAATGCCTGCAACTAACAGTAGTATTGGAAGAAGACCGCCAAAAAACAGGTTGGCGGCATTATTCGAAGTTCGGGACACGCTTTTTAATCTGACGCTTGAGTACGGACAAAATGTTGAACTTGGTCGACCCTATGATATTTCAAACGTTTCAGAACGCCAAACCCAACTGATTTTGATCGCTTTAGAAAACGTCGCTTAGATCGCCTGTCCTCGACCCCAATCCTTGCACAATGGGCATATCGACGATTGTATCCAGCTCGCGTTGCTTTTTGGCAAAAGCATTTTTCCCAGCTGTTTTGGGACTAGAATCAGCCGTTCTGAAATCCTCTACCAGACTCTGTATCCCCGGCTGGAGTTCGTTGAGCATCTCCGCTAATGCAGTCACAACTGCGTAGGTATCTGAATTCTGATGATGACCCAATACCTCGATGCGTCCAAGCACCCTGGATTGTGAAACCACTGGCAATCGGAAAAACCAACGTTCCGAAATCTCGGGAAGCTTGTCCTTGTGCCAACTGGCATGAAATCCTTCATGAAGCCATGGCATGTTGAGATCCAGACTGATCTTCGCTAGCCGGTGCTTTTCAGCAAACTCTACCATGGTACTCCAGACGATGTCCCATTCTCTTGAGCCCTGTAAACGGACGGTTTGTTGGCGAACTTTATTGTCGGGTCCTCCACGACGCGCGACGATACTCTTCGAAAAATTCAAACTGCGTTTGCACACTAACTCAAGCTCGGCAAATCCAAACACACGGGTCGCTACCAACGATCCAAGCGCAAAGACCATGGTTCCGATTGATACAGCATCCGATTGAAAAACCACACCCAGGACGGCTCCGCTCGCTGTGACCAAACTCAAAAGTGTGATCACGCCAACCAGACCACGATTCTTGATTCCAAAACGCATCAAATTGTGATGGAGATGCCCTCGATCGACGGTGAATACACTTCGGCCTGTTAGTTTGCGTCGCACGATAGCCATCCCAGAATCAAACAACGGAATCGCCATCAATACCACTGGAACTGCGATCGAAATAGGGCTCCCTTCGGTAAGCCAACTCCTCATCGCTAGCACACCCAGTATTAGTCCAACCAGCATGCTGCCTGCATCGCCCAAGAACACTTTGGCAGGCGGTAAGTTGAAAACTAAGAAGCCCAGAAGCGATCCCGCCATTACCGAAGCAACCATACATTCCATATGGTTGCCGGTATACCAACCGATGGCTGCTAATGCCGAAAACGAAATCCATCCAACCGACGAGCACAGGCCATCTGCACCATCGATGAGGTTCACCGAATTGATTGAGAGCAGCAACCAACCCAAAGTAACCGGAATTGCCAACAAGCCCAACTGGAGCGGCATACCGAACAAACTGATTGTATCGATCGTAAAACCAAACGCGATAATCGACAAACAGATTACGACTTGGCCAACGAGCTTTTGGCGTCCACGCAAACCGAACCGATCATCCAAAACACCGAGAAGCACAATTGCAACCGCCCCCAAGGCCAACGATAGCGCCTCATACAAATGCCCTTTTAAGATGCTCGCGAAATCAGGATAAACCAACATGCAAACGACAAGCGTCGCTATAAGACTAAAAAGAATCGCGATGCCACCACAAAGTGCGATCGGTTCTCGGTGCAATTTGCGATGCGTGTCGGGATGATCCATTAATCCAATGGCCAATGCAAGTCGCCTTGCAACGGGGGTGGCAATCAACGAAAGTAAAAACGCAACGCTGAGTGCGACGATCGGGAAGATCGGTAAATTCATGGATGTGCATTCCTAGATGAGTGGTCGGCACGAATTCAGTGTGTGCTTTGTTCGTGCTAACGAAGCTGGTGTGACAGCTCCGCATTGGCCCTATGATCCTCAGCCGCAACTCATTCGTCTAGATCCTGAATCATGAACTATTCGTAAAAGTTTCCGTCACAACCTGCAGGTTCCCGAATGCCAACAAATTTGTGGTAAACCCTACAAACGGGTGATTGCGCAGGATCGCCCTTGAACGGAATAATCTACAATGGCGAAATAGGGTCAGGGATTGCGGTAATAAATCCCAATAGCGGAACGCGGATCGCCGTAATCCCAAATCTTTTCTTAATAATCTCACCGTGATTATTCACTGCTGAAAGCACCATGGATCGCGAAAAATACCAAGAGCTAGTGTCCACTTTCTTTGAATGGAACCAACCCGCCATCTCCCAGATTTTTGCCGAATTGCTTTCTGCTGTCGCCGCGGAACGGGATTTGACCCCATCCGGCCTAATGAGCCAAAACTACGAAACAGCGAGAGCCAACCCCGAAATCAACGTTTTACCCGGCAATCTAAAAAATGCCCGCGACGCCATTTTCCCCTACTTTTGGGGTACGGACAGTTGGAACAATCCTCTGCATTTGGAAAACGTCAAGGGGCCAGCCAATCACGCTTCCCTCATCGGTGCACTCGCCTGCCTGCTCAAAAACCCGAATTTGTGTACCGACCGATACAGCCAACGCTCTAACGAACTCGAGGTCAAGGCGGTAACAACGCTCGCCAATTTGATTTTCTATCATACGGACGATCCATGGGGTGTGTTTACGATTGGCGGGACGATTTCGAATCTATACGGCGCGAAGATTGGTCTCGAACGTGTCTTGCCCGGGGCAATGCGATCCGGACTCATGGGACATCGAATCGTTGGGATCTGTTCGCAAGCCGGCCACTACTCCAATCAAACCGTTGCTGGCTGGCTTGGAATCGGAACCGAGAACCTCATCGAGATTCCTACCGACGAAAAACTTTCCATGCGAATCGATCTGCTCGAGGCTAAGCTCGATGAACTCTATTCGGCCAACATCAAAGTCGCTTACGTTTGCGCTACGTTCGGAACCACCGACGGATTTGGAATCGATGACATCCAATCGATTCGAGAGATGCTCATCGCAAAATGCAAACAGTATTCCGTGCCGATGCCTCAATTACATGCCGACGCTGCAGTCGGTTGGGCGATGGTCATGCTGACCGATTATGACACGTCGAGAAACCCATTGCGCATGGAGACGGGCCTGCTGGACATTGTCCGAACGGTACAAATAAAAAACAAAGGGCTGCGCTACGCAGACAGCGTGACCATCGACTTTCATAAATTGGGACGCGGACACTATCCCTCAAGCGCTTTCATTGTCAATCGCCGCGAAGACTTGAAATACTTGGCAAGAACGGTATCGGATACTCCTTATTTTTCCGATGCTGATGCTAGTCGGGACCCAGCGTTGTTTACACTCGAATGCTCACGTCCCGGACTTGGGCCCTACAGCGTCATCGCCTCGCTCAACGGAATAGGACTGACCGGTTGGCAAATGCTGACCGCTCGAGCGCTGGAACTGACCCAACGCCTCAAGGATCGACTCGCAAAGATCGAATACTGCAAGGTACTCAATGCTGACACCCGTGGCGTTTCCGTCAATTGGTGGGTATTGCCGAAAGGTCGAAATGCAGAAGACATCTACCAACGCCTAGTTCGAAATGAATTGACACCCGAACAACTCGCCCGCTATCTACCCGAGGTTCGACAACTATTCGATAAGCGAACCAAGATGATGGATCCAACGCTGGATGCTCGCCTCGGTTTCACAACGAGCTTCGGCTACTGCCCAAACGGAATTAACATCCCCGCTTGGAAAGCCGTCTTCTTTAATCCAAAGACCACAGAAGAGATCGTTGACCGAATCGCATATGGGATTGAAGAACTTTAAGCCGGGCTGCAACAGCGTTTTGAGCGTGTCGCCTCGACGTGCAACCGCTGGCACACGGTCAACGGAGAGCTTGAAATGATCGCCCTACCAATCGCCACGTGCAATTGCGAGCCCTGATGGAATGCAAGCCAGTAACTGACGCTGCGTTAAGATACGAATCGGCTGACCATCCTTGCTTCGCTGAGTAACTTGATCTGCGAAGAGAGGCTCCTCAGCACTCTCGTTGCCCGATGCGTTAGAGGCTCCCAGAATGACATAATGCGTCTGCATGTTAATCTTTGGTTGAACGACAGCACCTAGCTTTGTCAAAAACGAAACCGAGTCCTCGCGATCTAAGCCCAAGAGCGTATTCACTAAAACGACATGTTTGTTCGCTAGTGGTCGAACGTCTTCGCAACTTGCCAAGATTGCGTCGGCTCGCAACCGCGTTCGCCGAATCTGATCCGTCCTGGATGGAGTGCCATCGGTGCGAAAGAGTTTGGGTTGATATCGGGATTGAGGTTCGGCCACGGATTCGATGCGAGTCCGCCGCACGGTTCTAGGTTGACGAACTTGGTCCACCCAAATGCGGCCACGCGTTAATCCAAGCTTCTCCTCTAGGGCTTCCAGATTCTCCGCATGGGATTTCTCTGCCGCCGCGATCGCGATCTGTGCGCACGCACGAGCATCCTCCAGCGCATTGTGGTGCTGAAACGGAATCGACAATCGCTCCGCTACCGCTGCCAATCCATAGCCGGACTGCCCCGGCCAAGCTCGCTTGGCAATGAGCCGAGTACACTGCAAATCAAACTGCGGAACAGCAATATCATAAAGCTGGCAAGTGCCCTGCAAGACGGCTGCATCGAAGCCGACATTGTGAGCGATGATGACGCAGCCATCGATCATGGGGTGCAACTCGTCCCAAACGCGATCCCACTCCGGGCTAGTCAAACAATCCCTGGCGGTAATGCCGTGCACGCGAACGCATTGTGGAGAAAAATACAATCGTTGTGGCCGAATCAACCATTCTTTCTCCTCAACGACCTGCCAATCCTCCAATCGCACAACCCCGAGCTGGCATGCCGAGCTCGATCGACTATTGGCTGTTTCGAAGTCAATTACGGCGACATTTGTTGTCATCCTTGACGCATCCCTTTTACTTTCGTGGGCTTTCCCAATTGACGTCAACCACCCCAGCTTGGTGATTGGCAAACCGAGCCATTACAAATAGCAAGTCGCTCAGACGATTCAAGAATACCACGATGTGCGAGGCATCGCTAACGCTTCGGTCACGTGAGAAGCTGACGATCTCCCGTTCGGTTCGTCGACAAACGGTGCGAGCTAGGTGCAAATGCGCTGCTTGGGTACTGCCTCCAGGCAAGATGAAATTACGCAACGGCTTGAGGCAGGCTTCTAACTCATCGATCGAATGTTCCATCTGTTCAACGTGCGTACCGCCGGCCCATTTGAGGCCATGTTCCTCAGGATTGGGTGTTGCTAGTTCGGCACCGATGGAAAAAAGGTGGTGCTGCACGGCAGAAAGTATCGAGTCCAGCTTGTCACCAAGCATCGTGGCTCGTGCGATTCCAATCACGGCGTTGAGTTCGTCTACCGATCCGTAAGCGCAAATGCGACGGTCGTCTTTCGCCACGCGTGGTCCGCCAAACAATCCGGTTGTACCCGCGTCGCCGGTTTTCGTGTATATCTTCATCTGCGTTTGTTGTCCGACCTGTTGGAGTTTTCTTTTATTGCCATATTGGCCCATTATTAGTCATGGAACCAGAGGTATTTTCAAGCGGCTTTCTGCTATTTCGAAAACAAAAAACACTTCAATTTTTATTGATGAAGCATCCTACCCGATGGGATCTGCCAAAGGGACACTTGGATCCAGGCGAAACGAAACAACAAGCAGCTTTAAGAGAACTTAGTGAAGAAACCGGAATACGCGAGTCCGATGTTTGGTTTGATTCAAACTTTGTCTTTGAAAACCGATACTGGGTTTCGTACAAACGCAATGGTGGCAAAAAACAATGGAAGGAGCTGACAATCTTCCTGGGACTGCTGACCCAAGACAAGCCAATCTTGCTAACGGAACATGAGGGGTACGCGTGGATCGATTGGTCTCCACCACACCAAATGCAAGTCGAAACCATCGATCCTCTTTTGCAACAGGTAAGCGTCTACTTTAAAACGCAACCAAAGTGGCTCGAACTGTGCCGCTGATTTAGAATTCGGCCTCTATCGAGGCAGACATGCTGCCTGTCGACTTCTTGCTGTGAGGGTCCATACCAAACGCCTTGATCTGGTCCCTTTTTAACTCCGCATGCTCCATTGTCGTTGTCATGCAAATCGCGCGGCCTGTCCGATCGACTTCGTCCGCAATCTTCCTGCCTTGCGTCGGCGAAAGATAAAACAGACTTTGCATCATCTCAATAACATACTCCCAAGTGTGCTCCGGATCGTCCCAGAGGATGACATGATACCGAGGTTGTTTCTTTTGCTTCGGTGGTGTGTTCTTGGGTCGAACAATAGGTTCGGCAACGGCAGCGCTGGATTCGGACATTTTGATTGCCTTGCGTTTTGGCTCTATTCGCAATGGGAAGGAAATGGGACTGCGACTGTGGACTGGTACGCCGTCATCAACGGCTCGATAGGCACACCAAACACATTCACCACAACTCGGTTATATTGTAAACGTAGACCGGGCGGTCTCAGCAAGAACAAATCATACCAAACCTACAATCCACAATGACAGATTTTTCCGCACTTGATCGCTTCCTCCAGAACAATCGTCAAAGTCACCTGGACCAGCTCTTTGAACTGCTCCGAATTGCGAGCATTAGCGCTGACAGCTCAAAAGGTGCCGAAATGGCCCAGGCGGCGAACTGGGTCGAGGCGAAACTTGCCGCTGGAGGGCTAAACACCCAGCAGATTCATGGAAATGGCCCACCGTTGGTCTACGCGGAATCCGAGCCGGTGCCCGGCAAACCCGTCGTCCTGGTCTACGGCCACTACGATGTTCAACCCGTCGACCCGCTTCACCTGTGGGATTCACCACCCTTTGAACCCGTCCTCAAGAATGGCAACATCGTTGCGCGTGGTTCAACGGACGACAAAGGCCAGATGCTTACGCACATCCAAAGCGTTTTGGCATGGAAGCAGTGCGACCAAACGCTTCCGCTTCAAGTCAAATTCTTGATCGAAGGCCAGGAAGAAAACGGCAGCGAAGTGCTGGAGGCCAAGCTGCCGGAAATCGCGGAACAACTCGCTTGCGATGTGATCGTGATCTCCGACTCCTCACAATACGCAAAGGGTCAGCCGGCAATCACTTACGGCTTGCGCGGGATCGCTTACTATGAACTGCGAGTGCATGGCCCGAAAGCAGATCTGCATTCTGGCTCCTTTGGCGGTGCTGTTACGAATCCGGCCTTGGCCTTGGCCCGTATTCTTACCGACATGAAAACGTCGGACGGCAAGATTCAATTACCAGGGTTTTACGATTCGGTTGTAGAACTCGTACCCAGCGAACGTGCGATGTGGGCCAGCATGAATTTCTCAGACGACGTGTTTGCAAAACAGATCGGTGTCGATGCTCTTTCCGGCGAATCGGGGTATACGACTCTAGAACGACGATGGGCAAGACCGACGTTCGATGTGCATGGCCTCCTGGGTGGCTATCAAGGCGAGGGGGGCAAAACCATTATCCCATCTTGGGCGGCCGCAAAGATTAGCTTTCGTTTGGTCCCGAACCAAGATCCCAAAACAGTCAGCCTGCAACTGAGGGAGTTCATCGACAAACATACCCCGCCAGGCGTTCGAGTTGAAATCATCGACTTGCATGGTGGACGCGGAGTGATGGTCAATCCGAATTCCAAATTCATGAAGGGTGCCATGCAGGCTGTGCGAGAAGGCTTCGATGCCATGCCAGTTTTGATTCGCGAGGGAGGCTCGATTCCAATCGTGGCGCAAATGGTCGAAGCGACCAAAGCAGATGTATTGTTACTGGGCTGGGGACTGGACGACGATGGAGCTCATAGTCCGAACGAAAAGTTTTGTTTGGAAGACTACTATCGAGGCATCCGTGCCAGCAGCAGACTTTGGCACTATCTCGCTGAGTAGACTTACCTGCTATACGACGAACATCCGTGTCCGTCGTGTGTTTCGGCGGACTTGGAACTCAGTTATACGGAAAGAATTCATCTGCCGCGCGTCCTTATGACATAATATTGCTGTGGAATGAACGCTACGAACACATGGCAGATTGTTCCGGTTTTCGGCCCTGCCTCTGCACTACTCAGCGTTCATCACACAATACAAATGCGAGTAGGACCTGAGGAATAGCTGCCCCTGGTCGACGGCGGGTGTTGCATTGAATACGCTATCGTCCGAGGCGAATCGGTTTTGTTTGAGAACGTTCATTTTCGGAGTTCCCTCCAAGACAAACAGACCGCTATTGCGTGTTTGCATAAACAGCTTTCCATTGATTGCCACCGGCGATGCGTAAACGGGGCGTCCACGCGATTCAACTCCGGGCAACCGTTGCTTATCGACCAATTCGCCAGTCTTGGCGGCCACACAGAAGTACATGCCCTTGTCGTCGATCCAATACAAATGACCCTCGTGCAAGATGGGGGTCACTACGTACGATGAGTTTTGGCTGCTCCAAAGGGTATTGGATTTCGTCACATCGCCTTTGCCTCCCAGCTTGATGGCTAAGCTTCCTGAGGACCGATACCCACCGAAGACATAAACCGTATCGCCGTCTGGGATCACGCTTGGCGACAGATTACCTGTTAGTTTGGTTTCAACGTACCAGACGAGTTTGCCAGTGCTGGGATTGAGTCCCCATACTTCGCTCGGGACGGCTATGACCAAGTCGTCGCGATCATCACTTACCTTTGCAATGATGGGGGTGCCGTAGGCGAGTTCCAGAATAGCCCCTGGAGCTTTCCAAACAACTTCACCGGTGTTCTTGTTGATACCAAAAATGGTTTGGCTTTCTTCCGAGGCGTTTACGATGAGAATGTCTTTGTAAAGCGTTAGGCTGGCTGCAGTTCCCCAGCCGCGATTGCCAGACTCGGTACCGACCGATACCTTCCAAAGTTCGTTGCCTGCCATGTCAAAGGCAAAGACCCCCGTTTTGCCCAAGAAAGCGAATACGGATTTGCCGTCGGTGACAGGCGAGTTGGTCGCGTAGCCATGCTCGGGAATCCCCATGCCCTGATACGGATCTTCAGGCAAAAGTGCATCGACGCTTTTGGACCATGCGATCTTTCCATCTAGACGATCGATACAAAGGAGCTGGCGTTTCAGCTGGTTTATTTGTCCCTTGGATCGATCTTCTTCGCCGTAACCGGAGTACGAAGTCAGAAACACATGCTTGTCGGTGAGGATAGGACTGGAGGAGCCGGGTCCCGGCAGTTTTGTTTTCCAACG
Organism: Pirellula sp.; assembly: GCA_031368325.1. Lineage (GTDB taxonomy): Bacteria > Planctomycetota > Planctomycetia > Pirellulales > Pirellulaceae > JBKCUI01. The sequence goes on along the minus strand of JANMNR010000156.1, from coordinate 14,536 downwards.
GAGGTTTTTGTTGTCGCTCCACTCGGTCGGTATGGATGCATCGATGCTCACGCCAGTGCCATTTGGTCCTCGGAATCTAGACCAATCGGTCGCGGACTCCGCAATGCTAGCCAGCTCATTGAAACTCTCCGTAGCGATGAGTTTTGCGCCCGATGGCTCCTGCTCGCTCCTTTCCCTCTGGTTGTCGGACGGGATCTCGGAAGCGACTTCGGCTTGGACTTCGGGACGCTGGGAATGCGAGATAGATCGGCCGGACTTGCGACCTGGTTTGCGAAATGCAAAAAATGCCCCGCCGACAATGACTCCTAGAATCAGCGTCGTGCCTGCGATTTTGCCAAAAGTGACTTTCATTTTCGATTCTTTCGTGTGTGGTTCGAGTTTAGACAGCGGGGGTCGTTCCGCGGATATCGTTGCACACCGACCTTAAATGAGCATGAAGTAAAACGGATTCCCGCCCAGTTCCGACAGTTAGTTGGCAAGAAATTGGCATTCTCACGGCATGGACTTGTCAAAAACCAACGATTTGTGTTAGGCTACGCAGCTTGGTTGGCGCGGCGATCCTTTGAGTCTTAGCGGCGACATGAGTAGTTTTTTGTCACAGCCTGGTGGAAACACATGTTTCTCGCCGTTGATTTAGGAGCATTTGTTCGTGGGTGTAAAGAAAACAGGTCGAGGTCGTCGTAAAGTTGGTCGAAAGAAGAGACGGATGCGCGCTAGGATCCGGCATCGCAAGAAATAAATGACAGGGTGGGTCGGCCGAAAGAGCCTCTTTTTGATGTCCCCATCCTTTTTGTCCCTCTCTTCCAATTCCAAAAAATTCACTATCCCGGAGTTTTCGGTTGCGCGGTTGGCCGCGGCGAATTATACTCCGGGTATGTCTTTGTTGGGAACTTGGTCTACTATCGGAGTTCGCCGACTTTCCTTCGTCTGCTCCCGCGTGGAACATTAAACCGTGAAAACTTGGGTTTTTAAATCTATTTTGGTCGCAGCCGCAGCCTTGACGCCTGCAGATTTGGTTGTCGCTCAGACGGCTTCGCCGAGCGATTCCGCAATTGGCTCCAGCCTTCGAGCACTCAAACCTCGCAATTTAGCGAGTGGGGTTATGACGATTGTGGCGCCGGATCAGGATTCCGAGGATACTGCTCTCGGTCCTTTTGACCTAGAGTTCGTTGCCAATCATCCGGAGCTCGAATGGGCTGCCCCTGATTTCCCCGCGAGCAAACCACATTTCGCATCTCCCAGCGAGACACTCTTGGCTTTGTCCAAGGACATCATCTTTCGGCATGAAGTTTGGGGTCTTGAGTTCGCATTTAAGCCCGCTCGGCTTATCGAAATCGATGTGCCTATCGGAAACGGTAAGTTCAAGAAGAAAGTGGTTTGGTACCTCGTCTATAAAGTCCGATACACCGGCGAGGACTTGTCGCCGAATGTTGAGGCTGAAGTTCCCGGCGCTCCGGAAAAGATTCAATTTGAATCGGTTAGGTTTTTGCCAAGGTTTTCCCTGCTTAGCAAGGAACGCAACATCAGTATGGATGCTCAGATTTTACCAACTGCCTTGGATGCGATTGCCGCCAAGGAACGGATTGGCAAACCTCTCCATGACCATGTTGAAATCGGCAAATTCGAAATCGCCGCTAGCACTCCGGAAGAAGACAAATCCGTTTGGGGAGTCGCGACCTGGACCGATGTCGACCCTCGACTCGACTTTTTCGCGATTGACGTCCGTGGTTTGACAAATGCGTTCAAGATCCGAATTGACTCGGAAGGCAAGAAGAATTTCGACCGCAAAACGCTTCGTATCTACTTTTGGCGTCCAGGCGATGCCATCGACGAATCCAAGGACAGAATTTTGCTTGGATTACCCGCCTTCGAAAACAAAGACCGGGTCGATTACTACCTAAAGCAGTTTAACCTGAAAGAACGCCTTGATTACCAGTGGATTTACCGCTAGACTGGTGCCCCGCGATGGCGGAGATCTTCGCAAGTTTTAATGATCCGAATCGGCAAACAGGTAGTTAGGCATAGGCATTTTAAATGGCACATAAAAAAGGTCAGGGATCCACACGTAACGGTCGCGATTCCAACGCACAACGTCGCGGTGTAAAGAAGTTCGGTGGCGAAAGAGTTATCTCCGGCAATATTTTGATCCGACAAGTCGGAACAAAGTGGAGACCTGGATGCAACGTCGGCATGGGCAAGGATTACACTATTTATTCTCTCGTCGAAGGCAATGTTTACTTCGATCAAGAAGGTCGCCGAATCAACGTGAAAATCGCTGAATCCGCTTAGTTCTTTTCCGGTGGCTTCAGCCAAGATCTGATCTCTTATTATGTTCGTCGACCGCGTTGAAATTGAAGCCATCTCTGGAAAAGGTGGTAGCGGTTGCATGGCTTTCCGCCGAGAAAAGCACGTACCTCGCGGCGGACCCTGCGGAGGTGATGGCGGCAGTGGTGGCAGCGTAATTATCCGTGCCAAGGCTGGCGTTAATTCCCTTGTTCAGTTCGCCCATCAACGACATTGGCGAGCAGAAAATGGAATGCCTGGTCAAGGCTCCGACTGCCACGGTAAAAGCGGTGAGGACCTAATTCTCGTTGTCCCACCAGGCACCGTTCTTCTCGACAAAGATTCTGGCATGATCTTGCGGGATCTTGTGAACCCGGGCGATGAAATCATTGCCGCACGCGGTGGCAGAGGTGGCTGGGGAAATACGCACTTCAAATCGTCCACCAATCAAGCACCCCGCGATACAACCTCGGGTGGAACCGGTGAACAACGCCGCTTGATTTTCGAGCTCAAGGCCATCGCGGACGTAGGATTGGTTGGAATGCCAAACGCGGGCAAAAGCACATTGCTGAGCCGACTTTCTAGAGCGAGACCAGAAATCGCAGACTATCCGTTTACCACAAAGTTCCCCAATCTTGGATTGGTGTCGGTGGACTTGGATAGGAACTTCGTCATGGCCGATATTCCAGGACTCATCGAGGGAGCAGCACAGGGACTTGGTTTAGGACACGATTTCCTACGCCATATCATGCGTGCAGGTATCTTGGTCCATCTGGTTGAACCCATGCCTATGGATCATTCCGATCCAATCGCCAACTATCACTCCATTCGTAAAGAGCTAGCCGAGTACAGCGACGATCTAGCAGCGAGACCGGAGATCCTGGCCGTTACCAAAGCAGAACTGCCCGATGCCGAGCTCATCCATGAAATGCTTAGCGAAAATCTTGGACGCAAAGACATCTTCCTGATCAGTGCAGTAACTGGGCTTGGACTGAACAAACTGGTTACAAAAATCGCAGCGTTACTCGCAGAGCAAAACGCGGAACTTGCTGCCGCCGCGACATGATTCTGGTCGACATTGGCAATAGCGGTTTACGCGCAACGCGAGTCGCTGACGGCCATTTGTTCCGAAACCAAAAAGTCTTTCGACTGTCTTGGTCAGCCCCTCTCGCATTGCTTCGAAAACCCTCACCAGAACAAGAAGTTACACCCGACCAGAAGTGGTGCAAGCTGGAGGATTCCTCCGCGTTTGATTGGCTTGTCTCGCAGTTTCCTCCTGTTGGGAATGAACGGTGGTTGGTTTCATGTGTTCAACGGCATGCGCTGGTTCAGTTGCGCACTAGTTTGAACACGCATCGAATGGGAACTGATATGCACGTAGTCACCCACGCGGATATTCCTATGGCGATCGACGTCGAATCTCCGGAAAAAACCGGCGTCGATCGGTTGCTAGCCGCATACAGCGCACAGCGGCATGTTAACGAGCACGCGTCAACTCTCGAACCAGTCATAGTGATTCAAGCAGGCACCGCAGTGACTGTTGATTTTGTAGATGCGATGGGTGTCTTTGGGGGCGGCTCGATTATGCCTGGATTGGGGCTTTCCTTACAACTCTTGGCCGCCGGAACCGACTTGCTACCTTGGTTAGGCAACCATGCCGTGGACGTGCGTCCGACATTACCTGGCAAGAATACCGAACAAGCGATCTCGGCCGGCGTGAACGCTGCGATGGTAGGTGGAGCATCACACCTCGTCGAGCGATATCGAAGCGAGAGTTCTTTCAAATCGACCATCAAAGTGATCGTTTCGGGTGGCGACGGGAGTCTACTGCTACCCCACATCGCCAGACCAGTCGAGTTCGTAGAGCATGTGGTACTAAGAGGCCTAAGTCACATCGGCTCTGGTTTACTTCGGTAGCCACAGCTCGCGTGAAGTCAGTCAGGAGAGAAACTATGAGACAGCTGAGTGCAGTTAAGGTCTTATTCGCTCTGATCGTGGTTCCGTGGTTCTGCCCAGTCGCAGTTGCCCGAGACGACCAGGGTTTGCCGATTGCGGGACCAGCGAAAACGCTGGTCGCTACTTCCCCACTTGAGATCCAAGGGGACATCGCATCGCAACTCGTCGAGGGTGTGGATCGGTTCTTGATTAAGGAATTGGATCGGTCTATTCAAAGAAGGCTCGCGCTCTGGCCCAAGCCAAGCGAATCGGACTTAAATCGCTCCGAGAATGCAACCTATGAAACGGCAACGAAGGAGCTTCGCGACGAATTAAAAATGCGAGTTGGGATGATCGACTCGCGAGTCTCATGCGAAAGCCTCATGAGACAGAGTCTTGTTAGTGCCAACAGCGAGTCGACGTGGGTCGCCTCGACGGATGCCTGCAAGATCTTTTCAGTGAGTTGGCCCGTATTGGATGGTGTCGATGCAACGGGGCTCTTAGTTGTTCCCACGGGCGAGGTTCGCTTAAATGCCGTCTTAGTCCCCGATGCTGGGCAAAGTCCAGAGCAGCTATGCGGTTTAGAGGAATCGTCGTCGCGCATTGCGTTGGAGTTAGCCGCTCGCGGTGCTGTCGTGCTAATCCCAGAGAGTATTCGTCGGCATCGCGAGGCCCGCAACGGTCGTGCGCAGTTGACCGATCAAGAGTTTTTGTATCGTTCCGCATTTGTACTTGGCCGGCATATCATCGGCTATCAAGTTCACGAGTTCATGGCCGCGTTCGAGGTTTTGCAAAAGACGTATGGCACCCATCCCAATTTCATCGCGGGTTGGGGGGAGGGAGGAAGCCTCGCTCTTTATGCAGCGGCTATCGACCCGCGTATTCAGGTTGCATGTATTTCAGGCCACTTCGGTCCGCGTGAACGAATCTGGTCTGAACCGATTCACCGCAATGTACATGGTTTGCTAAACCACTTTGGGGATGCACAGTTGGCAGCGTTAGTTGCGCCACGAGCATTGATCATTGATGCGGTGACAGGACCGACGGTCAATATCCCAGGCGACGGTGGTGCTCCAGGGGAACTCCGTGGCCCGTCTTTAGACAAAGTCGAACTTGAATGGAAGTTTGCTCAACAGATGCTGGAGCCCTGGCGTTATGCCAAACGTGTTCAACTGATCAAACCAATAGAGTCCGAAAACCAGACCGCTGGCACCAGCTCGGCTGGCATCCAATTAAGTATGCAGAGCCTCGGACTGGACGCTGGGTCGACATTAACGATTGCAAATCGGCCCAAGTCATGGAATTCCGCTTACGTGGCGAGTTCGGAATCGCGTCGACGGGAAACTCTTTCCAAATGGAATCGTTTCCAACAGTCCATTCTGGAACGTTCCGCCGCAGAACGCGATCAATACTGGCGCCAGCTAGATACAAAGACGCCTGAGCTGTTTGCCGAAAAAATCAAACCGTATCGAGACTACTTCCGGAAAGAAACAATAGGTGACTGGGAATGGCAGGAGCGTTTGCCGCAACCTCGAACACGATTGATTTATGACGAGCCGAAATGGCTGGGTTACGAGGTGGTGTTAGATGTTTTCGACGATGTCATCGCGTATGGAACATTGCTCATTCCTCGCGACGGCAAACCGTTGGTTGGTCGCCCCTGCGTCGTTTTTCAGCATGGGCTGGAAGGCCGACCGAGCGATACCATACGAGGCGACCACCCAGCGTATCACGATGTGTCCAAGCAGTTGGTTGAACAGGGCTACGTCGTATTTGCGCCGCAAAACCTTTATCTTTTTCAAGATCGGTTTCGTACGTTGCAACGCAAGAGCAATCCGCTAGGTAAGACTCTCTTTTCGACAATCGTTGCTCAGCACAAGCAAATCGTTCGATGGTTGGGGACTCGCGATGAAGTCGATCCGAAACGGATAGCGTTTTATGGGCTGTCTTACGGAGGTAAGAGCGCGATGCGAATACCGGCATTGGTACCGGAGTATTGTTTGTCGATATGTTCGGCGGACTTTAATGATTGGGTTTGGAAGAATGCGAGCACGAACAGTCCATACAGTTATGTCTGGACGAATGAATACGAAATTTTTGAATTTGGATTAGGCAATCACTTCAATTATGCGGAGATGGCTGCGTTGATTGCACCACGTCCATTTATGGTCGAGCGAGGCCACTTTGACGGGGTAGCCCCGGATGAGCGTGTGGGTTTGGAATTTGCCAAGGTCAATCGACTTTACTCCGCTAAACTTGGAATTCCAGACCGATGCCGCATTGAGTGGTTTGCTGGGCCGCACACCATCCACGGTCAAGGGACGTTCGAATTCCTGCGAGAAAAGCTACAGAAGTAGTGGCGTTGCACACCAGCATCTCGGACTAGTTATATTATGACAATTGTGTTTTGGTTTTGCACGACCAAACAGACCCCGCCTGCTTCCTCTCCCATGAATGGTCACTTCCATGCGTGTTCGATTTACGATCCTCGCTTCCCTCGTTTTACTCGCACAGTTAGGTGTTAGCTTGACCGCCTATGCACAAATGCCCAAACGTACGCTTGGCAAAATCGAGCGATTTGATAGCCAGTTTGATAGTCTGCTTGCGCAAGACGCGCAGCTAGAAATTTTGGCAGATGGGTTTACTTGGACGGAGGGACCTCTTTGGATCGGGGATGCGTCGACTGGCCATTTGCTTTTCTCGGACATCCCACGAAACACGACTTTCAAGTGGACCGCAAAAGAGGGCATCCAAGTATTCATGAACCCATCGGGCTACACGGGAGTGACATACTACGGCTTGGAACCAGGTAGCAACGGTTTGTTAAAGGATCTCGACGGCAATCTGGTATCTTGCGAACATGGTGATCGACGGGTAAGCGTGCTCACGCCTGGGGGTGGCAAACGAACTTTAGCCGACAATTATAAGGGCAAGCGACTGAACAGTCCGAATGACGGAGTACTGAAGAGTAATGGCGATATTTACTTTACCGATCCACCCTATGGTCTACCGATGCGGGAAAATGATCCACGTCGTGAGCTTGACCATTTCGGTGTCTATCGCATCGCAAAAAAAGACGGAGCCTTAACGCTATTGACGACCGAGTTGCAACGACCCAACGGCATCGGTTTTTCGCCCGATGAGAAGACGCTCTATGTGGCGCAAAGCGATCCAAAGAATGCAATTTGGATGAGCTTTGCGGTCGCCGCGGATGGGACGATCGGTAAGGGGTCTCTGTTTTATGACGCGACCGCTGACGTTGGCAAGATGCCCGGCCTACCCGATGGACTGTCGGTTGACTCGCAAGGAAACTTGTGGGCGAGTGGTCCGGGTGGTATTTGGGTCTTCAACAAAGATGCTAAGCTTCTCGGTCGCATCAACACGGGCGAGCGAACAAGCAACTGCGGTTTCGGCGAGGACGGCAGCACGCTGTTCGTCACAGCGGACAAGTATCTGTGCAAGATCCGAACCAAGGTAAAAGGACTCTAACGAGCAAGTGGTGAAAAATTGTGGCCGCTTTGGCTTCAAACAACGTGCCCGTTCACTTTCTCCCGAGACGAATGCGTGTCCTTATGAACAGAATCCTTCGATTTACGTTGCTCAATTGCATACTCTTGCCATTTATTGCCAGCGGCTCGTCCGAGGCGGCAGATACCCAACCGAATATTCTCGTCATTGTTGGCGACGACATGGGCTATGCCGACGTTGGCTTTCACGGCTGCAAAGATACGTCCACTCCAAATCTCGACGCACTCGCGTCTTCGGGTGTTCGCTTCACGAATGGCTATGTCAGTGGTCCCTATTGTTCGCCAACACGAGCTGGGTTGCTGACTGGCCGTTACCAACAACGATTTGGGCACGAATTCAACGGAGGCGGAGCTGGCGGTGGACTGCCGGTCACGGAGACTACGATCGCCAATCGACTGAAGTCCGCGGGCTATGCGACCGGAATTGTCGGCAAGTGGCATCTTGGCTCCAGCGAACATATGCATCCTCAGAAGCGAGGTTTTGATGAGTTCTTTGGCTTCCTCGGTGGAGCGCACAGTTACTTTGATTGGAATGGAATCTTGCGGGGCACTAAGCCCGCCGATGAACAGAGTTATCTCACCGATGCTTTCGGACGTGAAGCAGTTTCGTTTATCGAAAGACATGACGGCAAGCCCTGGTTTCTTTATCTTGCTTTCAATGCCGTGCATACGCCTATGCATGCTGACGATATTCGACTCAAGAAGTTCGCGAGCATCGAAGATAAGCAACGACGTACTTATGCGGCTATGATGTTCGCAATGGATGAAGCGATTGGGAGCGTCCGAAAAGCGATTGCTGACAAAGGGCAGACCGAAAACACCTTAGTAGCATTCATTAGTGATAATGGCGGTCCGACGATGGTCGGCGTTACCATCAATGGTTCGGTCAATAAACCGCTACGAGGCAGCAAACGGACCACCTTGGAAGGTGGTGTTCGAGTTCCTTTCGTAGTGTCATGGCCTGGAAGAATAAAGCCAGGCGTATTCGATCAACCTGCGATACAGCTCGACTTGCATGCAACTGCGTTGGCAGCTGCCAACGTGGAATTAAAGCCTGAATGGAAGCTCGATGGAGTCAATCTGTTGCCATTTCTGTCCGGAACCAAGTCAGGTTCGCCGCACGAAGATCTCTTCTGGCGATTTGGCGAACAGATGGCGATTCGCACGGGCGATTACAAACTTGTTCGATACGATTTAGCAGCAGAGGCGAGCCCTGATCAACCCAAGAAAGGAACGTCGGAATTACGACTTTACAATCTTCGCGAAGACATAGGCGAAACGAAAGATCTCTACGAATCTCAACCTGCGATAGCAAAAAAACTTCAATCGCGATGGGACCTATGGAACAAGAGCAACATTCCTCCCGGTTCGATCGGGGATGAATCGAAATCGGAGAAAGGGAACGAGAAGAAAAGAAATAAAGCGAAATAGCAACTAAAAATCTGCCGGGTTCAGTTTCGCCGAACCAAGGATGGCTATCGATTGATCGAAACCTGACGCATGAGCGAGGGATGAGTGATCGATCCATCGAGCACGCCCGCGACTAGCCCAGTGCAATTTAATACTGAAAACGAAAGATGACGGATTAGAGTAGGGATGAACAAAACGCTGGATCGAAGTGCTCGATCGGGCTTTGGCTTGGATCCAATTGTGGCGTTGCGAGATTCGATTGCAAACACCACTCCAATCCCAGAACTTACATAGATTCTTTCCGCTTAAGGTACCGGGCCACAGATGATCTGGAAAATCTTGACACTAGTTTTCGCGACGACTTCATTTGCACTCTTTGTTTTGCTCTTCAGGCAGTATCTGGAACAAAAGCGGACCTACGAGCCCCTCGCCCGGCCCAGGTTGGTTCTGGCCGCTGGTGTCTGGGATTTTGCTGATCGGTGCGTGGGCTCTGACCATACTTGCTCGCCGATTGAATACAAGAGATCAAGTTCTCGCCTTTTATTTTTGCCTAGTGTCCGCATTCATTTTGGGTTTGACAGGAAGCGCGGCGCTTTTGGCTGGTCCATGGTTTACGGGTCTCAATCCACAAGATCACGTGTATCCCGCGACCGTGTGGCTCTTGGTTTTATGGACTGTTCTTCACGTTGTTGTCGGAATGTACATGCAGCTTTACTGTATCGCGAGGCGATTAGCAGGACGCATGTCGGCTCGCTACAACGGTGATATCACCAACGTGGCACTTTATTGGCATTTCACAGCGTTGACGACGGTCGTTACCGTTGCCGTTATCGCTGGCTTTCCATTGGTGGTGTGAGACCCTCATGATGCGACCGCACGCGAAAGATGACACGCGAGAAAGTAATCAAAGCCTCTGGCTGCTCATTGCACCCCCGACGATCTGGGCGGCACATTTCTTAGCAAGTTATCTCACGGCCGCGATCTGGTGTGCAAAGTACGCAGGTCCCGATCGGTCCCTCGGAAACGTTCCAGCAGCCATAGCAATTTATACGGTGCTAGCGCTTACCGGTATCGGCTATTCCGGCTTTGTCGGGTACCGGCGAAATCAATTCGAACACAGGACCCTACCACTGGACCGTGACACGCCTGAGGATCGTCATCGATTCCTAGGTTTCGCAACTCTGCTTCTCTGTGGGATGAGTGTAATCGCGACTGTGTTTGTGTCGCTCGCGGCCTACTTTATGGAAACATGTTACTAATGCGTAAAACGTTCTTCATAGCAGGACTCCTCATGCTTTTCACAGTGTGGGGGCTCTTGCCAATTTTGGTACCACCGACGTTCTACGCGCACATGATAATGCACATGGGCGTTGTAGCTGTCGCAGCTCCCTTGCTTGCGATCGGAATGGCTGGAGGCGGGTCGGATCCGGTTATTAAGTTTCCTCACTTGTTCGCTCCTATCCCGATCTCACTGGTTGAACTTGTCGTTGTCTGGGCATGGCATACGCCAGGTCTACACCATCTAGCGCGGCATACTATCATTGGAACGCTCGCGGAACAATCGATGTTTCTTATATGTGGTCTACTTCTGTGGCTCTCCGCATTCGGAGGCGGCAGTCATCTCGAAGCGAACCGGGCTGCTGCGGGCGTCATCGGTCTTTTGCTCACAATGATGCACATGGTGTTGCTGGGAGCACTATTGGCCCTGACTCCACGTCCGCTCTACGCTCATGACCATAGCCATACGGTGCTTACACCATTAGCTGACCAACATCTTGGCGGAGCGATCATGCTTGTTGGTGGCGGTGTCTCGTATCTACTGGGCGGTCTGTGGTTGTCGATGCGGGTGCTTCGTGGAAATCCAATGCTACCGAGAGGGACTTGATGAAAAGATTATTGAGCGCACTCTGCGGCTGGTTGTTATGGCTAGGCCACGCAGCATTGAGATTGGCACGCAGTATAAGATCACTGTTAGGGCCGTCGCAAGGATGGACTGGCATGAAGAGATGGCTACTCCAGATTGTCACACTCAGCATGCTCGTTGGCATAAGTGGTTTTTTTGTGGCCGCCTTAGGGTTGATACCGATCAAGGCCAGCTCTGGCCATTGGCCGATCACGGCATGGTTTCTACATTTCACGATGACTCGCTCTGTGTCGACGCATACCATAGGAGTAGAAGTACCCGCGTTGGATGAACCGGGAATGGTACTGAAAGGTGCCACCCACTATGCGACTGGTTGTTTTCCTTGTCATGGAGATCCTTCCATAAAACATCCGCGCATTGCGATGCAAATGACCCCGCATCCGCCCTACCTTCCACCCATTGTGGACCAGTGGGAGCCAGAAGAACTTTTTTTCATCGTCAAGCATGGAGTCAAATTCACCGGCATGCCAGCGTGGCCGGCGCAGCAGCGCGACGACGAAGTTTGGGCAATAGTGGCTTTCCTTAAAAAATTTCCCGAGCTGGAGGCGGAGGAGTATCAGCGGATGGTAAATGGTGACAGCAAAATCATCGGTGAAGCCACTCCCCTGGAAGTCCTTAGCGGACGCAACTCGGCAGCCCAGTCGATAAGCGAAAGTTGTAATAGATGCCACGGAGCAGATGGGCAAGGGAGAGAGAAGGGTGTGGCTCCCAAGATCGCAGGACAGAAGCCTGACTACCTCGAAGCCAGCCTCGAGGCATATAGCTTGGGAAAGCGCCATAGTGGAATCATGGAACCGATTGCAGTCGGTTTAAGCCGCGATGCGAGACGCGAAATCGCCCAATACTATGGTAGCCTGAGTGCTTCGCACGCACCGCTGACTTCCACAGAATCAGAACTTGCGGCTGCCCATCGTGGAGCGACAATCGCGCAAGAAGGTGTTCCCAAATCGCGGGTTCCCATCTGTGTGCAGTGCCATGGACCAAGCGACAACCCAAGAAACTCGGCCTATCCAAACCTTGCGGGCCAATACGCGGGCTTTCTTATGCGGCAGCTGGAACTCTTTGCCAACGATCACCGCGGCGGTTCCGAATTCGCGTCATTGATGCACCCTGTTGCGGCTGCACTGACACCTGAACAAATGCTCGATGTCGCCCAATATTACGAATCACTTCCTGTGTCAATCGGCCCGTAATGAGTGAAGTTCACTCAGCTTTTCAAAAGTAGTCTACTTCAACGTCTGTCGTCGCCCAGTCGCGGCAAGTAAAGTTTCAAGAGTCATGGTACCCGACGAACGATTTGGGTTCATGGCCCGCCCACCAACTGATCGAACTCGGCCCAGAAAGGTAGGTTGTTAGTGTAAGTCCCAGACCAACATCCTTCTTCTCTTTTTCCGGAATCGGTCCAGACCATAACCAGTAGCTGAAGACACCAACTGACAACACGAGGCTGGCCAGGGATAACCACCACAAATGATAGGTGCCGAGGATAAAGAAGCCACCTAACGTAAGTGCCCCATACAAGGTGATGAACGATGATCCGGGAAGCCGAAGGCACTGCTGCGGCTTTGCATCGATAACCGACGTGACGATTGTCTCACGCAGCCGCTCTTCCGCGTCTGGTAAATAGAATCTTCCCTCGTCCACATCACGTTCAAAATTCGGCTGATCCCACAGTGGATAACGGCTGTCGATTTCAGGAATCGAACGAATTCCCCATGGCCTTCCTGGCATTTCCTGAAGCCACTCGAGCGTACCCGCGCGCCACGGATTGCGAACGGAGTACGGCTGATTCCGTTTTGAACGAACGAGATCCCACAAAACTACCGCGATGCCAGCCGCCATGACAAAGGCCCCAATGGTCGAAACGAAATTCAATGCGTCAAAGCCCATGTTGGCTGGGTAAGTAAAGACGCGTCGCGGCATTCCTCGCAAACCTGATATATGCATTGGCATGAAGGTAACATTGAAGCCTATGAAAGTAATCCAAAAGGCAATCGTTCCGAGGCGCTCGGAAAGTTGCTTGCCATCGACCAGTGGATAAAAGTAGTAGATTCCGGCAATCATCGGAAAGGTCACTCCGCCGATCATCACATAGTGCAAATGCGCAACGACGAAAAACGTGTCGTGAGCCTGGAAGTCAAACGACGCAATCGCGACCATCACACCCGTAAGCCCTCCGAAAACGAAGATCATCAAGCTACCGAGTGCAAACAGCATTGGCACCGAACGCTTGACACGACCTGCTGCGATGGTTGCGATAAAACAAAAGATCTGGATGCCGGTCGGAATTGCGACTGCTTCGGATGCTGCCGAAAAGAATCCTAGCGAAATGCCTGGCAATCCTGTGGTGAACATGTGATGCACCCACAGCCCGAAACTTAGGAAGCCAGTGCCTATAGCTGCTAGGACGACCCACCCATAACCAACGATCGGAGTGCGGGCAAACGTTGGGACAATCATCGCAATCAGAGCGACCGACGGAAGGAAGACAATGTAGACTTCGGGGTGACCAAACAACCAGAAAAGGTGCTGCCACAAGAGTGGATCACCGCCGCCGGCAGGATCGAAAAAGGGCCAGCCGAAAGCGCGTTCGACCTCTAGCAGCAGACTTCCGACGATGAGTGGAGGAAACGCGAACAGGATCATCGCCGCGGCGACCAAAACGTACCATGCATACAGAGGCATTAAACTGATCCGCATGCCTGGGGGACGGCACTTAAGCGTCCCCACGATCATTTCAACTGCGGCGGCGATTGCGGCGACTTCGATAAACGAAAACCCCAATAGCCAAATGTCAGCGCCGATCCCCGGTTGATAAGTGGAGGTTAGCGGCGGGTACATAAACCAGCCGCCCTTGGGCGCCGCATTGAAGAATATCGACCCGCAGAGAAAGATTCCACCCAATAGGAAACACCAAAAACCAAATGCCGACAGGCGCGGAAACGGTAAATCGCGAGCACCGAGCATCTGCGGCAATAGCAGAATTGCGATCGCCTCGAAAATCGGAAGAGCAAAGAGGAACATCATTACCGAGCCATGGACTGTAAAGGCTTGGTTGTAGAAGTCGGCAGACAGGAAAGTGTTATTCGCTACCGCGAGCTGAATGCGCATGAGGAGCGCTAGCACACCCGCGAACAGGAAGAAGATAAACGCCATAGCTGTGTACCACAGTCCGACGTCTGAGTTGTTAACGGAAGACCAGTAGCGCCACCCTCGGGGCGTTTGCCATGTTGTAAGCAGTCGCTCCTCTTGAGCGAGTCGAAGAGTCTCCGATGGCGCATGTGCGAGCGGTTCTGGATCTGCCTCCGACATGACTGGTATTTTGTTATCTTCGAGGTTCATTGCAACCCGTCCAAGTAAGCAGCCAAGGCCTTGAGATCCTCTTTCGGGAGCATGCCAAAATTCGGCATGCCCACGTCGGGTTTGATCTTGTGGGTATGCGTCAACCAATGGAGAA
>JANMNR010000149.1:0-11958 GCA_031368325.1 Pirellula sp. | reverse complement strand
ATCTCCCAAATAAAACACGCGTGCTACGGGTTGGTTAATCCAACCATCGATGCACACAAAAATTGTCTGTAGGCCCGGCTAATCCTCGCGGCCTCCTATTTGGACTCCCAAGAGCTCCAAAAGGCAGAATACACCCCTAATTGGGTGGTGAATCCGCATCGCGATGAGTATCGCAGAAAAAGCATGCTCTTCCAAGCCGAAACCTCAGAAACGACATTGGGGTTGGCATTTCATGTGCATTTTCGTATTACCCAGTGACGTTTTGCCTCAAGATGGAACCGTTGTTTGGAATGCATTTGTGCCATGAACCTCAAAGTCCTACTCCAATTCGCTTCGCCCCTTCTTTTGTTGACGCAATTCACGGCAACACTTCTCGCCCAGTCGGCGCCATCCGGTCCGGTCCCAATTGCAACGGAAGCGGTACCCGGAGCGATTGGCGGTACGAGCGCAAACGGCGGGACGACTCCTTCGGTTCCCTCGATCGAGAGCATGGCCGCACAAGCTGCGAACAACTCCCGCAACAATGCCCCCAGGCAGATAGGCCGGATGGAGCTTCCGACAGCGAACGGCCAGCAATGGGTCGAATACGACATTCGCCCTTACACCCAAAACCTAAAAAACGTCGAACGTCCGCAACAATCCATAATAGATTGGATCATTCGAGATACCGGCACCGACGTTTGGTTCAACGAACCGATGGGAATTCTCAATGCGGACAGGTCGACTCTCCGCGTCTATCACAATGCGGACATGCAAAAAAGAGTCGCTCAAGTCTACGAAAAATTCGTAAACGGTCAGACAGAGCCGCAAGTTTATGGCCTACGCCTGATTACGGTTGGGAATCCAAACTGGCGGACTAAACTGACCGGGTTAATGCGTTCCGTGCCAGTAGAAACTCCAGGCGTACAAGCTTGGTTGATGCCAAAGGAAAACGCCGCCATATTTATGGCACAGTTGAGAACACGTATCGATGTACGAGAAATACAAGCTGTCGACATTTCCATGATCAACGGACAGTCACAAGCTTTAGAGCAATTGAGGTCGCGCAACTATCTGCGAGAATACCAAACCAACAAGACTTCGGCCTGGCCACCCTACACGCCGGTCTCGGACGCAATCCAAGAGGGATACAAATTGCAGGTTAGTCCACTGATGAGTTTGGATGGCAGAACTGTCGACTTAATGCTGAAGTGCGAAATCGATCAAGTCGAGCGGCTTAACAATGTGCCAGTTGATTTACAAATGCCCATGAGCCAACCTCAATCGGTTCAAATTGACGTGCCACAAGTCGTCTCGTGGCGACTGCATGAGCGATTCCGCTGGCCGGCGGATCAAGTCCTGTTGCTCTCGTGTGGAGTGGTGGCGGCGCCGGTCGGTCAAGTCAACAACACTCTGCTTAGCGGCAATCCCCCAACGCTCTTTGGGCTCAATAAGATTCTACCCGCACCCTCTGGCCAACGAACCGACGCGCTTTTCCTGATCGAGTATCGCGGACCAGCATCGACTCAGCTGAATCCGACGCTAGCACCTCCCGCCAGCCCCGCACCTTCGGCAACCAACAACGCAGCGGCACCAGCAAACGTCTCACGCGGCAGATACTAAAATGGTGTCTCGTCAACCGATAGGCTAGCGAAGCTTTTGACTCGGAACATGCCGCAAACAGCTCACGCACCAAAAATCAAGAAAACCTGTGAATCGATCCGGGGCGGGTCGTAAACTACAGCCCCGACTCCCATTTGAGTATTCAGAATTACAGCCAAAAGAGACTGGACGATCTTGGGTTTCTAACAATTTAGTTGGCTTGCTTGCGCGCCAATTCGTCTCGGAGTTTGGCTGCGAGTTCGTATTCCTCGGATTTGACGGCGTGTTCCAATCTCTCTTCCAGGCTTGGTCCTAAGTATTCTTCTTTGAGAGAATCGCGAAGCTTGCGCAGTTGTATCACCATTTCATCTTGTTCGAATTCTTCCTCGGCCTCGTGCTCCTCAAACACCGCTCGCATCAGTTCCAAACCGATGTCGATCTCGGCGACAGCATCGCTGGCGTTTGCGTCATCCAACGCGGCTAGGGCAGATGCCTGAGTTCGATGAAACAAAACAAACGGTCTGTATTGTTCGTGGCTCATGGTCCATTCCTCCTCGGGTGAATGGTCCCGACAAACATCCATCAACGACAGCGTGTGATCAGCGTCTTCGACCGCGCGATGGTAGTGCTGCAGTCTTAGCCAGGAGATTCTGCGGTGGTAGAACTGAACGAATTCCCGATCTGCCTCGAAGCACTGATCTTCGTCCATCACAAAGTCTTCTTCGTTTTTCTCGATTTCGAGCATGCTGTCGAGAAAGGTGGCAAATCCCTCCGGTGTGAGTCCGTCTGGCCTGCCCTGAGTTTCCATCTGGAGAACACCTAAATCAACTCGCATTTGGATGACGTCTCGGCCATCGTCCCCTTTTACCAGTCGGACGGAAAGGGCATGCGGGTCAAACTCCCAATTTTGAAGAATGCCATCAAGGCCTTTATACGAACTCATCTCGACCTTTCTCAATTTGTTCTTGGACTCATGAGGTCGTTTCGACATCTGTTAGGCTCCCACGCGGTAAACTGCTCAAGGTACTTTGCGGCCTCTGTCCCAAGTATAACATCGGTCCTGGCTAAGCGAAGCCTAACCAAATCCTTGGGAAATAAATTATCGATGAGGATGTGCAAGTGTTCGCGTTCGTCCAAAAGAAGAATAGTGGCCTAACTCAGAAAAGTCGTTAAATCTTAGCGACTTTTTTGGGTTGCCGTTCTTGCCACTGTGGTTCGGATACGATTATGATCGATTTGACGAGTTTGAGGCTCAGGATTGCACCCCAACAAAACCCTATGCGTAAAGCGAAATCGGTGCAGCAAACAGCCATCGAATCCCCAAATGGCTGAACTCCAAGCGTCTGAATCTACACCCTCCGAATCGCCGCTTTCCCTTCCCATTGCGGATACGATCCCAAATGAGCACGAATGCTCCTATCTCGACAATCGGATAGCAAATCTACCTTTGAAATTGCCGTCCCGGATATTGACGTTGGACGAATTCGATCGCGCGCTTGCAGTTGGGATGCGTCGGTCGGGTGTATTTCTATATCAAACCTCATGCCAGGAATGTTCAGCATGCGAGCCATCTCGTGTCGACGTGCACCGATTTGTTTGGCGTGATTCTTTCAAGCGAGTTCTTAAGCGGGGTGACCAATGCTTGGAAATCAGAATTGGCCGTCCCATTTTGGATGAACAGCGATTGGTCACCTTTAATCGTCATCGCTGTCAACGAGGCTTGGGAGCCGAGGATAGCATGTATCGCGCAGAGGACTATGAGAATTTCTTGGTCGATAGCTGCTTGGCACAAAGCATCGAGTTGAGTTTTTGGATGAAAGAGGAGCTGATCGCGGTTTCGATCGTGGACTGCGGTCGACTCTCGCTATCGGCCGTCTATACTTACTTTGACCCAAAATACTCCAAACTCTCCCTGGGAACGTATTCGATCCTAAAGCAAATTGAATTTGCTCGTGATTCAGGTCGTCAATTCGCATACCTGGGCATGTACGTTTCGGAGAATCGACACCTAAATTACAAGGCGAGATTTACTCCCCAGGAACGATGGATTGACGGTAGGTGGGTAACGTTTTCGATCTAGGTCTCTTGAGCGTGGGATTCCACAATTACAAGAAAATGCAACAGATGCGAATGCGAAAGTCCTCATTCCTTTGTTTTGAGAAATTTCGGCTCTTGCTTCGGATCGTATTTCGATCCTGCCGACACCTGCGTTAATGTCAAGCGAACTTTGGTTGGAAAGAATTTTTCAAAGTCCACTCGTTTATGCGCGTGACCTGCCCCACCGCTATTGTCTTTTATGACTAAGTCCATTTGCTTGATACCTTCAGTCCATACAATCGAATCGTTCTCCCAAAAGGTCTTCATCGAAATGTCCTTCTCGTAGACACCAACCTTTTTGTAAATGTCGGTGCCAAGGCAACCGTATCCATTCTTTTGACCCTTGTTGGGGATGTAGCAAATGCTCCATGTCGTCGGTTCCTCGCCGGTTGGCTTTTCAAGTACTTCTAATCGAACGTGGACCGTTCCATTGCGATAGTCCACAGGCGAAGTCCAATCCTTGGGCCGTTCCGTATTCAGCATTTTGTCCTTGACGTAGAAGTGCGATTTGCTCGGCTTCGAATTGTCTGCGTCCTCCTTGGTGTAATCGAATGTGACATCGAAAAGAACGAACTGATCCGCCTTGCAATTCGCTGCAGCAAGCGTAAACGGGAACCATAGAAAAACGAAGACTCTGTTCATCAAGCTATTACGTCTGGTTTGCATTTCAGTCTTTCGTTTGCATTGCGTGGGTTGCCAATCAACTCGTTTTATCATTAATCCCTCATCGTCGTCCATTCAAACCGATAATCGATCAGGCTCTGGGTCAAGTTTGTGCTGTCTCGCAAGGGCCTCTCCATAGACCGTCATAGCGTGGTAGCGACCACGATTGTACAATCAATTATTGGTTTCCATCAAAGTCAGTCTGCAAATGTTCGGATTTTACCATGATCAAGTCCATCACAGCCAAAGAGCTAGAAAGCTTATACAAAGCCAACCCGCGACTGGAGTTAATCGACGTTCGAACGCCGGTTGAGTTTCGAGAAGTGCATGTAGCATTTGCTCGGAATGAACCGCTGGATCGATTGGATCCCGTTTCCATTCAGGCGAAAAGGAATGAGACAGCAGGCGATGCCCTCTATGTCATCTGTCGCTCGGGTAGCCGAGGCAAGCAAGCGTGCGAGAAGTTTTTGTCCGCTGGCGTTACCAATGTAGTGAATGTGGAGGGAGGTACAATGGCCTGCGATGCAGCGGGATTAAATTGTATCCGGGGCAAAAAAGGGATGGCCTTGGAGCGTCAAGTGCGAATCGCAGCGGGCTCTTTGGTTGTTCTTGGCTGTGTGCTCTCCTTGTTGCATCCGTATTGGATTGCCTTGTCGGCATTTATTGGCGGAGGGCTCATGTTTTCCGGAATTACGGACACATGTGGGATGGGTATGGTGCTTGCACGCATGCCATGGAATCAAGTTGCTTCAAACGCTTGCGAAAGATAAACAGGAATACGATGTTGAGCCATTTCAGTAGATCCAGATGCCTTATGGGCGTTTTTCTCTTCGTGTTTTCATTTCCCATGGCCTGTATGGCCCAGACAATGAACGTTTGGATTGGAACCGGCAATATCCCGTTGAGTAAAGGCATTTATCACTGCAAACTCAACGCGAGTGACAGCAAGCTTAGCGCACCAACTTTGGCTGCGGAGATGGAAGGTCCAGGATTCTTGGCAAAGCACCCCACCAAGCAGGTGCTGTACGCCGTTGGCGGGCTTAAAGGCGTTCCGGTGGTGGCTGCGTTCGCCATCCAGGGAACGAGCGAAAAACCGAGCCTTGCTTTCATCAATTCAGCACCAATCGGTGACGGAGGCGCGGCCCATGTTTCCTTGGACAAGACGGGGATGACTCTGTTTACGGCACAGTATGGTGGCGGTTCCGTTGCGGTGTTTTCATTGGAAAGCGACGGCTCTTTGCGAGAGAGGACAGAGCTCATCGATCATCAAGGAGGCTCGAGAGTTGTGCCTGAACGACAAAACGCGTCGCATGCGCATTGGACGGGTGTGTCGCCCGACAATCGATATTTGTTTGTCCCAGACTTAGGACTGGATGCAGTTGTCATTTATAAGTTCGACGCAGCAACGGGCAAGATTGAACCGCACGGAAAGGGAATCGTTCCACCAGGAAGCGGTCCTCGCCACATGAAATTCCATCCAAATGGCAAATGGATCTATGTTCTCAATGAGTTGTCGTTGACCGTCACCGTCTTTGATTACGATTCTCTAAAGGGAACGATGAGTCCCACGCAGACGATTGAGACTGTACCTGCGGTCGAACTGTCGAGAGAAAAAGCGAAGAGTGCCTCAGAAATCCGAATCCATCCTAGCGGAAAATTTGCTTATTCTGCTAATCGTGGGCACGATACGATCAGTGTGTTTTCCATTGACCAAGGCAACGGGAGTTTGAAATTCGTTCAATGCGAGAACCCACGTTGTGCAACTCCGCGAAATTTTAATTTATCTCCAGACGCAAAGTGGTTGTTGGCAGCTGGGCAATTGTCGAACTCGCTGGGACTGTTCTCGGTCGATTCGGAATCCGGGCGGATCACATTCCAGCAAGCAAGCGTTTTTGTCCCCAATCCCATTTGCGTTCTGTTTGATTCCGGCGATTGATTGGTTTGAATTGGATTCTCCCCACTTTATTGAACGCAAGGGCCACCTATACCTATGGAACTAACCTTTTCATTCCATCCGTCTCGGCGGTCGTTTTTAAAAAGTTCACTGGTTTTGGCGGGGACTAGTTCACTCGCAGTTCAGCCGTTCGTGTTGAACGCCCAGGACGCAAGTCGACCGCTTATTGCCTACGTCGGAACGTTTAGTTCACCGCTTCGTGACATGCTACCCACGCAAGTGGATCTGCCTCCAGGAAATGGACGCGGCATCCATATGTTCAGCGTTAATCGTTTAAATGGGGACTTGACCGCCATTGGCGTCTACGACATGGGGACGAGCCCGAGTTGCTTAGTCATAAGTGCCGACGGAATGCAAATGTATTCCGCCAACGAGACAGATCGGGTCGGAGAGAAAAAGGAAGGAACAGTTAGCGCTTTTTCCATTGATCGAACAACAGGGCAGTTAACTCTGCTCAACACAAAACGTTCGGGAGGTGCTGGGCCTACCTATGTGACCATTCACCCATCCGGCAAGTTTTTGATGGTGGCGAACTACTTTGGTGGTTCTGTCGCGGTCCTACCGATCCAACCAGACGGGCAGCTAGGGGAACCTACGGATGTCAAGCAGGACTCAGGTACGCTAGGCCCAACCTTGGCGACAAACTCGCCACAAGGGAGTTTCGCTTTCAGTGGACATGACCGAACGCATGCGCACATGATTCAATCCGATGCATCGGGACGTTTTGTGATGCATGTCGACTTGGGTCTGGACCAAATCTTGATGTGGAAGTTTGATGAGAACAAGGGAGTGCTGACTCCCAACTCGCCACCTTTTGTTTCGCTACCAAAAGGGGACGGCCCCCGCCATTTTCATTTTCATCCAAATGGTCGATGGTTTTATTCCATTCAGGAAGAGGGTTCAACCATTGTCCTATTCGACTATGATCCGACTATAGGACTACTGACGTTTAGAAAATCGATTTCTTCTTTGCCACCTAATTTCGCTGGTAGTAATTTTTGTTCCGAGATTTTGGTTTCGCCCGATGGCAAGTTTGTGTACGCGGGCAACCGATTGCACGATAGCATTGGAATTTTTTCGATCGGACCAAATGGCGATCTCACGTTTGTCGGGGACGAGTGGACGCGAGGGAACTATCCACGCAGTTTCAGCTTCGACCTCACAGGCAGATTTTTGTATTGTTGCAATCAGCGCGCCGACCACGTTGCTGTCTTTGAAGTGAATCGCACAACCGGTGGTCTCAAATTTACTGGCCACTACGCGCCCGTTGGTAATCCGTCGATGGTGGTTTTTTGCGATTTGGCGACGAAATAGAGAGCAAATAGCTAAAGCGGCTCATTCCTAACGCGACGTCCAGCCCTCGCGTCAAATCTGAAATCGATTTCAAATCTCACGTCTCTAATCTCTGACGGATTCTAGGTCGGGGAAATGGGTATGTCTTTGAGTGCCAAGGGATCAGCGACACGTCCCAGGTCAAAACCCAATGTGCGAATGCGTGATTCAATAGCATTCAAGAAGCAATCTGGAAGGCTCATTACAGTCAGCAAATCTCAAATCTGAGATTTCAGCTCTATTCTCAAATTGCCGCCAGCGTGCTCTATCCCGAAGAAGAAACGGCGGGCTAAAGAAAAAGGCGTCACCACCCTCACTTCTTGCTCACGGTGGACAAGAACTTCAAAAATCTTGAATCCAATTGGTTGACATGCCCGTATAGTCACCCAACGAGTCGCGACCGTAACCAAATCAGCCCCGAGACTGCCTCTGGGCCTCAAACTACTCCCGCACGGAAATTTCAAAAGATGAAGACAAAGATTTTTAGTTTGGCTCTGGCCGCTGTCTCTGCAATGGGTTCCTTCACATTCGCCGCTGACAAAGACATTGTGGACACAGCCGTAGGAGCTGGTTCTTTCAAAACGCTAGCAGCAGCTCTTGGTGCAGCTGATTTAGTAGGCGCTCTGAAGGGTGCCGGTCCTTTCACCGTGTTTGCCCCAACCGACGAAGCATTCGCGAAGTTGCCAGCTGGCACTGTTGAAACATTGCTCAAGCCAGAAAACAAAGCCAAATTGGCTGCCATCCTCACCTACCACGTAGTTAGCGGTAAGGTCATGGCTGCAGATGTTGTAAAGGTCAAGGGAGCAGTTTCTCTCAACGGTCAACGGATCGATGTGAAGACCGAAGGCGGAGTTAGCGTTGATTCATCCAAAGTCGTAAAGACCGACATCGGTTGCACCAACGGTGTGATCCATGTGATCGACACCGTCATGATGCCAGCGACAGACAATATTCCAGCCGTAGCGGACAAGGCTGGCAAGTTTAAGACGCTGCTAGCGGCCGTCAAAGCTGCAGGCTTGGTCGAAACACTAAGCGGTCCAGGACCGTTCACCGTTTTCGCTCCAACCGACGAAGCGTTTGCTAAGATTCCAGCTGCAACCATTGCTGATCTTCTCAAGCCAGAAAACAAAGCGAAGTTGGCGAGCATTTTGACTTACCACGTCGTCTCCGGCTGCGTGTACTCAGAAGCTGCAGTCGCTGCAAAATCCGCAAAGACAGTACAGGGTGGCTCGATTGCCATCAAGGTGACCGACAAGGGTGCCATGGTTAATGATGCTAAGATCATCGCAACCGATGTTGATGCCGCCAATGGTGTCATTCACATCATCGACTCGGTCA
Source organism: Pirellula sp. (assembly GCA_031368325.1). GTDB lineage: Bacteria > Planctomycetota > Planctomycetia > Pirellulales > Pirellulaceae > JBKCUI01. The sequence continues at coordinate 2,993 of JANMNR010000149.1, read as the reverse complement.
TCATGCCACCAAGCTAAGTCGTGATCCAAACAGGTAATCGTCTGTCACAATCTTAGAACACCCTTTGATAATTCAAAGGGTGTTCTTGTTTTGGGCCTGTCGAATCCGTCTTGCGATCAGATCTCGTTGCTCGGAGTTGAGAGCCAATCGGATTCCGTCCTGCCAATGCGATATAGCATGTTCGATTTTTCCGAGTCGATAAAAGACGTCGGCGATAGCACAGTCCCACCATGGTCGGATTCGAGCCCGATCCGGTGGTAAAATTTTTACAAGCTCCACTAAGGCCGATTCCAAGCTCGATGAGTACGAGATCGCAATCGCACGATTCAGTTGGACCATCGGAGTTGGCTGCATCTGGTTCAAAATCGTGTAATGGTCTGCGATGGTCGGCCAGTCAATTTCCCTGAACGTTTTAGCACGACAGTGCTCCCATGCGATTGCAGCTTCCACATGGTATCTAGAAAGCTTGTTGCCATCAGCCGATTTTGTCATCCAACTCATAGCTTCTCGAATTCGCCCCCAATCCCAGAGCGACCGATCTTGTTCTTGAAGCAGGATCATGGCACCGTCCGCGTTAAGTCTCGCATCGAACCGCGCGGAGTGCATCAGCATCAGCGAGAGCAATGCTTCGTTGGATGGATTTGAGATTCGAGTAAAGCAAATGAGCATTCGAGCCAAACGAATCGCTTCCTCACAGAGATCCTTTCGAATCGAGGCATATTCGCCTGCCGATGCGTAGCCTTCGTTGAATAATAAGTAGATGCAGTACTGGATCGTCTCGAGGCGGGACTCAAACGTTTTGGTGTCAATCTCCATCAACTCCGTGCCGAGTTCCCTCAGTTTCAACTTCGCTCTGGTCACTCTCTTTTCGGCATTTGATTTCGAGATCAACAGCGCAGTTGCTACCTCGTCGATACTAAAGCCGCTAACATTTTTCAACGCAAAGGCGATACTGGATTCAAGCGGGACTTGAGGATGGCAACAGAGGAAAAGAAGTCGAAGCGGTTCATCGCCAATTTCGCCATCGTCCTGAACAAAGGACGAAACGTCATCAGTTGTATTGATGGAAAAAGATTCGGACAGAAGCAAACGATGCTCCACTTGGGTTCGCCGAAACGAGTCGACCGCTAAGTTGCGAGCCGTCTTATAGAGCCATGCTCCCGGGTTATCGGGAATGCCCTTTTGACCCCAGACCCGAATCGCATTGGACAACGTACTTTGTACCACGTCTTCTACAAGCTCGAAATTGCGAACTCCTAACGAACTTGTGAGTACCGCCACCAGTCGACCATACTCATGGCGAAAAAAGTGTTCGACAAGCGTTCTTGATTCATTCATCAGCTTTTTTAATTGCTTCACCGTTTCCGGCCTTGGCCACCCCTCCGGATGAAAGTGACCTTGGCAGGAAATCTAAAACAAATCGGAAGACGTCCGTCGGAAAGTCATCAGTTGTAACCGGCAAACTCACGGATTTCGATTGCACCACCGATTTTGGCGATAGGACAGGCCATTGCGATTTCAACCGCACCCTCATAGTGATCGGCCTCGACAACGGAAAAACCACCGATGACTTCTTTGGCCTCGACATAAGGTCCATTTGCTACTTCGCCACCTGGCTTTAGAACTCGGCCAGTCGGCAGCAGCGCATCGCCACCGTCAACGATTTTCGGGCCAAACTGCTGAAACCATTCCCCCCACATTGCGAGAAACCCCTGCATTTCCTCAGGAGAAGGTTGAGTACGTGGTTCAGCTGAATCTCGGTACAACAACAAAAATTTTGCCATGAGTAGTTTGTCTTTCTTGAATAAAACTATTTTTAAAGGAGAGGCACAATGCCTCGCTTCGACAATCGTAAGACGAACAACAAGTCGCTGTCCGGACAGCAATTTCGAAAAAATCAGACAATGATTTCCGTTTCTTCAGAGACTCCGTTCTCGGTTCTTTGTGTGGCTCGAATCTCTATAAACGATTGTTTCAGTTGTTCAGGCGAGACTTCATTTTCCCATCTGCTGATGGCCACGGTCGCGACGCCGTTTCCTATGAAGTTTGTCAGGGCGCGACACTCGCTCATAAATCGATCGATCCCAAGCAGCAGTCCCAGGGAAGCGATCGGAATACCAGGAACAGCTTGCAAGGTAGCGGCCAACGTAACAAACCCTGCGCCCGTGACACCGCTGGCACCCTTCGAAGTCAACATGGCAACCAACAGCAAACTGATCTGCTGAGCGATGGAAAGCGGAGTATTTGTTGCTTGCGCCAAAAACACAGCCGCCATGGTCATATAGATGTTGGTGCCATCGAGATTGAAACTGTAGCCCGTTGGCACAACCAGTCCCACCGTCGACTTGGAGCAACCAAGCCTCTCCATTTTCTTGATTAGACTAGGCAACGCAGTTTCAGAAGAACTGGTTCCTAAAACGAGCAAAATCTCTTCCTTGATATAAACAAGGAAACGAAAAATGGAAAAACCACAGCAAGCTGCGATGCCACCCAGAACGACGACGACAAACAACCCCGATGTAAGATAGAAACCGCCCATCAGCCATAAGAGTGGGAGCAGATTCGCAAGCCCATAAGCGCCAACCGTGAACCCCATCGCGCCGAGAGCACCAATGGGTGCAGCCTTCACAACGATGTTCATTACTCCAAAAAATAATGCCCCAATCTGCTCGATGGCTGCCAAGAGGGGGCGACCTTTTTCGCCCATGGTCGCAATCGCAAAGGCAACGAGGATCGAAATAAAGAGCACTTGCAACAATTCACCGGATACAAACGCACCTAGGAACGAACTGGGGATAATATTAAGAAGAAATTCCACTTCACTGAGCGTTTTGGTCTTCTCCGAGATAGTTTTGCTCGCAATCAAATCTTCCTCGGGTGCCTGATACACCTCCCCCTGGGGCGTAAACCCAACTCCCGGTTGCAAAACGTTAACGACCAACAAACCAATCACGAGCGCGATGGAAGCGTTGCGCAAGCGGGAGCGCAACTCG
>JANMNR010000369.1:0-3909 GCA_031368325.1 Pirellula sp. | reverse complement strand
TTTCGGGCCGACATGGACGGCTTGCCTATTAAGGAAGAGTCGGGGCTTCCCTACGCAAGCGTAAAGAACGGAACGACTTTAGATGGCATCAAGTCTTACATCACGCATGCCTGTGGACACGACGCTCATGTGACTTGGCTGATCGGGGTTGCTAAGGTTATGTCAGAGCAAAAAGCCAACTGGTCCGGTACGCTGATCCTGTTGGCACAGCCAGCCGAAGAAGCCTATATGGGCGCGATCGGGATGGTCCAGGACGGTCTCTACGAGAGGATACCCAAACCGTCGATCATTTTTGCGTCGCACACCAATCCAGTTTGGCCCGCAGGTTCCGTTGGCATGGGGCAAGGCCGACGCATGGCAAGCGCAGACGGGCTCAACGTGACCATCAAGGGTGTCGGCGGCCACGGTTCCACTCCCCACGCATCCAAGGATCCGATAGTCATGGCAGCCCAAGCGATCATGGCCTACCAAACCATCGTTAGTCGACGGATCGATCAAACCGAACCCGTTGTACTGACAGTGGGTGCCATCCAAGCCGGCACTGTAGGCAACATTATCCCTGACAGCGCCACCCTGCGACTCAGCATTCGATGGTACAGCAAGCCTGCTCGTGATCAAATCATCGCAATGGTGAAGGAGATGACCGATGCAATTGCAGTTGGTTATGGGATGCCCAAGGACCGAATGCCCGAGTACGAAAACACGTCCTCGATTACCCCCGTGATCAACGACGAAGCTCTCGTCCAGCAAGTACGACCTGTGTTGCAGCAGACTCTTGGCAAGGAAAATGTATATCCCGGTGTTCCCATGCAAATGGGATCAGAAGATTTTCAGATGCTTGGCGATCCCATCGACGGAGTAAAAATCCTTCACATGGAGGTTGGCGTTGCTAAGCCAGAGGTTTTGAAGGGCTTTTTGGCGGCCGGAACCATGCCCCCCTTCATGAACCATCATCCCAAGTTCCAGGTAGAGTTGCCAGCGATCGCGGCAGGCGTGAAAGCCAACTCGGCAGTATTGCTCGAGCTACTAAAGAAGCCAAAGCCGAACTGATTCTATGTCTCACAACCTAGGGCGAATGCTTCTCGAAAATGTCGCCTGATTTTTTGATTGCGTGCAATAAGCGGAAGCTAAGGGTGACTGCAACCGCACAACCCAATGCGCCCGGAATTGAAAAACCTCCGATAATTGGGGGAACCTTCAAACTCCAAAGTTGTGCCGAGCCAATGAACAACGCAGAAGCCAAGAGCCCCATCACCAAACGATTCACGGTCGATTCCATGCGTCGATGCTCAAGGTGGACGTCAAACTTACCTCGCTTGATCTGTCGGAGAATTTCCGAAAGCTCGCCGGGCAGGTTTTCGATTAGTCCATTCCAGTCTTGGTACGATTGCTGCAACCGACGTTTTAGCCTCTTCGGCGACCAACGCCGCTTCACGATTTGTGATTGATAGGGTTGCAGGAGTTGGGCCAAGCTGAAATTGGGACTGAGCAACCGCGAACTCCCCTCCAGCATGATCAAAACCTTTAGAAGCAAGGAAACTCTGGAAGGAAGTACAATAGAGTGGGTTCGTACGATCGCTGTCATACGATTCAGCGCGCCACTCAAATCAAACTCGTCCAACGCCTGCCCAGCAAACTCGGCGACAAATTCGTCTATGTCCGATCGCAATTCATCTTCATCCAATTCCCGAGGTGGCGTCCCCATTCGGATTACCAGATCCGATAGGCGTCGTGAATCTTGGGAAACAGCTGCTATCAATAGGTTCTCGAATTGCTCACGCAAACCTTGATCGATGCGGCCTACCATCCCAAAGTCGAGTAGTCCAATTTTGCCATCGCTCACCACCAAAAGGTTACCTGGATGAGGATCAGCGTGATAAAACCCATCACGAAAAATCATATCCAAGAACATTGTGGCGCCGCGTTGAGCGATGTCCGAAGAGTCCAAGCCAGCTTGATTAATCGCCTCATGATCTTTGATCGATATTCCCCTTAGCCTATCCATCGTCAGTACGCGGTGGGAGGATTGCTCAGGGTATGCTTTGGGGATACAGACGTCTTTACTACTCGAAAAGTTTTTCGTGAAGCGCTCGAGATTGCTTCGTTCTTTCGTGTAGTCCAACTCGGCCAACAATGTTCGCGCAAACTCCTCCATGGTTGCGACCGGCCTATACTGAGCCATAACGGGAGAGTAACTCTGGGCCAGTTTCGCAAGTTGCTTTAGGATTTCCAGATCGCTTCGAATGCGGCCTTCGATGCCTTGATGCTGCACTTTGACCACGACTTCCATTCCGTCGTGGAGTCGAGCCTTGTGGACTTGGCCAATGGAGGCAGAGGCAAATGCCACGTCGTCGAACTCGGCGAATAGCAATTCTGGTTGCACACCAAACTCGGATACGATGGTTTGACGAACAACCTCAGGTGAGTCTGCTGGCGTTTGCGATTGAAGCTTTGAGAGTTCCTCTGTCCATTCCGGACCAACTAAGTCTGGACGCGTGCTTAAAATCTGCCCCAGCTTGATGAAGGTGGTTCCAAGTTCTGTCATCGCGTTCCGCACACGGACCGGTTGCGACATTTGGGAAATGAGTTCTCCCTCGCGATCGCGGAACAAGTTCTGCACCCATTCGGACGAAATATTTCGCATCCAAGGGGCCAAGCCAAACTTCGAGATCGTCGCAACGATCTCATTGAAACGTTTGGTGTTACGAACAAGTTGAGGTAAGGATTCAACGTCCATGAGCTATCCCATCAACAGCGAACCAAAAGTGACTTAAGTTATCAGCCAGAAGGCTGATAACTTAGGGAAAAAATGCCGGATTCAGACATTGACCAAATATCTACTTAGCTGGCGTCGATGCAAACAAGCTAAAGCCCAGCTGCTCTGCAAGGAAGCGAGCGGCTAGTTGTCCTTTGACGCTGTTGCCTGCCCCATCCAATCGAGGCGCAAAAGTACCAAGGCCACCCTTTCCTGGCGAGACGCATACAATCCCTCCGCCAACTCCACTTTTACCTGGCATGCCGATATCGAACAGCCAATCACCCGATGTGTCATAGAGACCAGCGGTTGCCATATCGGCAAGAACATGTTGGCAAATCTTCGCGTCAATCACTTTCTCTTTGGTAACAGGATTGACGCCACCATTGGAAAGCGTTGCAGCCATGACCGCGAGGTCACGAGCATTTACATTGAGTGAACACATCTTGGTGTAGATATCGACACTTTCCTCTGGGTTGAAATACATGTGATCGTATGCCAAAAGAAGTCTTGCAATACTTTGATTGCGTTGATTGGAGGCAGCCTCGGACTTGTATACCTCATCGTTGATCGAGAGTTTCCGGCCAGCAAACTTAGAGAGTCCATCTTGAATGTTCTTCCATTTTTCGTCTGCAGTGGCTCCAGGTACCAAGCTTGCGGATGCGATCGCACCTGCATTTACAAGTGGATTTACCGAACGCTCCTTGTTCAACTCGATTGCCAAAATAGAATTGAAGGGCAGCCCTGTGGCATTCACACCAATCTTCTTTCGAGCTTCTTCGGTCCCAATGGCTTGACACACCAATGCGAACACAAAAGGCTTGCCGGCACTTTGAATCGAGAAGAGATGGTCGACTTCGCCCGCAGAGAACACGGTACCACTCGCACCCACGACGCATACTCCGAACAGGTCCGAGGGGACCTTGGCTAGGGCAGGGATGTAATCTGCGTTCTTTCCTGTTTGGTCTGACTTAAATTTCTCGTAGGTGAGCGCGACCAGTTCCTTCACCCTTTCGGGCGTTGGCAACTGCCCAGTTGAAACGAACGGCGCGCTCGTTTGTGCAGTTCGGTCTTGAGTGAAACCCGTTGGCATGGAAAAAATCGCTGTCGCGATTGCTAGGGCTGCTGTTTGCGGAAAAAAGCGAAAACTCATT
>JANMNR010000113.1:0-2070 GCA_031368325.1 Pirellula sp. | reverse complement strand
CTCGCTTCGGTAAGGTAACCTGCAAGTTGTTTGGTTTGCATTTCGAGTTTATCTTCAGCAGACTCAAGTCGAGATTGCAAATAGCTGTTGGCTTCCACAATCCGATCCAGGAGGCTTTGAACCTCCTCTTTTGTTCGCACTTTTTTGGCGTCAGCCGCATCGCGTTTGAGAGTCTCCATGGTTGACTGATAGCGATTAAAGTCACCCGCGAAATCGGTCGTCCAAGTGGCCATATTTCGAAGAGCTGCGACAATTTGCTTTTGATTGTTTAGAGATTGCTCGATGTCGGGCGAAGTTCGTTTCCCCATCCAAAACCCGAGCGCAATCCCGAGAGCCAAAAGCGTGGTTCCGAAAAGCAATCCCATCAATAAATAAAGAACTGGCATCGTACCCATCACTCCGAATCCTCCCTTGCAGAATCGATAACTCGGCTAAATGGACTGTTACCCAGATGCCCGCTCATACCTTTCGGTGGAGCTATGCTTCCGTTGCCTGGCTCGGCCCGCAATGGGACGGCGTTTGATTGATATGCGAGCGACGACAAGTCTTCGGTTTTCGCAACGGTCACGATTCCGTTGTTGGAAATCGTGAAGCCTCTCCTACGGTCAAGTTCCAGGTCAAAACCGATTTCGAATCCTGCCGGAATACAAACGCCTTTATCAATAATCGCATTGCGAATTTTCGCCCGTCGGCCCACCTCGACCCCTTCAAACAGAATACTATCGGAGATTTGGGCATAGGAGTTAACTCGAACCCCCGGTCCTAAGATACTCCGTTCGACTCTGCCCCCACTAACAATCGTTCCCGAGCATACGATGGAGTCTAAAGCTAAACCGCAACGGTCGCCGTCCCCCCGCGAACCAAAAACAAATTTGGGGGGCGGCAAGTTTTTTTGCTGTGTCCGCACGGGCCAGCTTTCGTCGTAAAGATTCAGCAATGGATCGATGCCTACGAGATCCATGTTGGCTTCATAGAATGCGTCCAAAGTACCGACGTCACGCCAGTAAGCATCCCGCTTTCTATTTTCGTCCTTAAAAGGGAATGCAAAAACACGATGCCGATCAATAATCGACGGAATGATGTTCTTTCCAAAGTCGTGATGACTTTTCGGATCGTTGGCATCATGGCAAAGTTGCTCGAAGAGGAATCTTGTGTTGAACACATAAATCCCCATCGACGCGAGCGCGTGCCCCGGGTCATTGGGGATAGGGCGAGGTATTGCCGGTTTCTCCTGGAAGCCAACGATGCGTTGATCTGAATCAACTTGCATCACGCCGAATTCTTTTGCTTCCTCACAACTGACTCGCAGTGCGCCAATCGTCAGGTCGGCTTGCATGTCTTTGTGGTATTGAATCATCGAATGATAATTCATCTTGTAGATGTGATCGCCAGCCAAAATAATGAGATACTTCGGGCGTTCTTTTTCGATCGCGTAGATATTCTGATAGACGGCATCCGCGGTACCTTGGTACCAATTTTCGTCAATACGTTGTTGTGGTGGGACAATATCAATGAACTCATCGAGCTCACGGCAAAAAAAGTCTCGCCAACCCAGATTGATGTGACGGTCCAAACTCATCGCTTTGTACTGAGTCAAGACAAGCATTTTCCGCAGGCCGCTATTCAGGCAATTGGAAAGCACGAAATCGATGATGCGATAGTTTCCGCCAAATGGAACAGCTGGCTTGGCACGGTCGCGGGTCAACGGTTCTAATCGAGTTCCTTTTCCACCCGCTAGGATCACTGCCAGTGTATCTTTCATGTCATCCCTTTACGTTTGGACCTGCTGGAGAGGTGATAAGAACAAACCGCGAATGTTCGATTAAATCGTTTTGGATCTCTGCACTATAGCAAAACGCAACCAATGCCGCACCGTCGGGTTTCCTTTTGGTCCGCTGATTGCTATGTTTCCGCTCGATGTCTTTTTATGCTTAGATATCGCTAAGTGTTCGATCGTATAACCGGTACGTTTTTGCGAGTGTCGTTCCCCCTCGTTCCAGCGAGCCGCGTGACAGGTGGTTGCTTTCTAGGACCCACGAAAACTCGGCATCTCGAATCCCCATGGACAAG
>JANMNR010000092.1:0-9429 GCA_031368325.1 Pirellula sp. | reverse complement strand
ACCGCCCCGCTCATCGCAGCCCCAACTCCCGCCAGGATGATCGCATCCAAGAAGTGATTGTCTTGATTCGGTTTCTTTTGCCACTCGAACAACTTTCGACCGTGGCCACTGGTCTCGGTCGGATACTCAGCCGCCAGATTGTCGGCCAACATGCGGAGCCTCGCCGGCGACGCTCGGAACAACTCCCAACAGCCTGGACTCTCGGCCTCGACTGCAAACGACTCGGCAACGAAGGTCTTCCATCGATTCGTATCGACGATCACGTGCCGGGCCCCACGTACTCGTTTCGTCGGCGGAATTCGGTAGCCAAATCCGAACCGCTCACCCTTTTGTTGTTTGAGCGTATCCCATGGCTTGCTCCGCGCACCGATTCCCAATCCTTTCGATGGCATCAAATCGATCGATAATCCGCCATTGCATGCTCGATAAACCGCCTCAGTGCGGTATCCGCTGTCAACTAGTCCTCGCGAGATCGGGATTACTGTCCCGTCGTCACGTGTGAATGTTCTCGCTGCGAGCTCCGATGTCAGTGTACCGATGGCAGCAATTAAGGCCTCGGCCGGTCGTGCGATCTTGGTCGCTCGAACATAACTGCGATCGCATTGATCGAGCGTCGTGTAGTCGACTCCCTGATCAGGCCAGATTCCATAGTCGACCACGAGACCACGGAACTCTTGCGAGGAAGCCAGCAGGCACCACCACAGCGTCGACTCATGCACGTCGATGCCCAGCGTTAGCCACTCGGTCCAATCGGGCAGATCGCCACGCTTATGCGTCTTGAGAGTGCGGAGGCAGTATTCGTCGGACGTTAGTACTTTGATCGATGTCGATGCGACAACGGTGGCCTTGGGCTCGTTGTTGTACTCGGCGTCGAACGTGTCCGGATTGTCAGCTCGCAATCCGTATGCGTGTTGGATAGCCGACAGCTCGTGAGCAAAGTGACGAGCAGGCCAACCGACTTTGGTGTCGGCGTCCATTTCCTTGCGGTTCTTTTTGTAGAACGCGGTGGCCTTTGGGTGTTGATCATCACCGGCGTCGATCTCGTCTGCTCTGATCTCGAGGTACTTGTCCCACAGTTTGGACTCCGACCATTTGTAGACCATGCGGCATCTTCGACCGTGCCACTTTGGCGATAGCTTTGGATTGAGCATGCGATCAGACGTATCGCCCTCGCGAATAACGGTTACGGCCGCAAAGCCCGATATGTGCTCGCCAGGTCCTGCCAGACCGAGTACTGCGCCGCCGATCACTCGTTCACGTTTTGCGCACTCCAATTCGGATCGTGCGCTGATGTCGGTCTGGGGGTCATTGATGAGGACGAAATCAGGGCGCAGAGTCTTGCCGTCGGCGGTCACCTTTTGCATTCCGCGAATTCGCCCGAGGATCCCGCTGCAACGGAACGTAGCTCCGGACGCTTTGGATCCTGGGACGGTTGGGAAAATGAGCTCGCGTTTCCCCCATGTCATCAGCGTGCGATCGCCGAGCGAGGTCTGAGCGTTAGCGCGTTGGGTGATTCCCTGCAGAGCTCGAATCGGGATGGCGATCTCCGGGAAGTCATTCAGCAACAGCTCGTTGGTTTCCCATTCGATCTTGATCGCGTCCATCGACTCCTGGGCCGCTGTTCCGTCCGCTTCGATCAAAGCCAGGAATCGACGGTGTCCATACGAAAGTGCCCAATTGCCAGCGCGGATTAGAATCGTAGTCTTGCCGGATCCGCGAGACATGGCGATCGCCTCGAGGCCGCCGTCGAGCGTCTTGGTCTCGATCGATTTGAGGATCGACTCGTGATCGTCAGAAAACGGAAGCGGAAAGCTTGGCGCATAGTACGTGAGTAAGTACTTGCGGAGATCGCGTTCGCAAGCCTTTCGGCGTTGCCAGTTCTTTGGCCGAGGGATTTTTCCGATGTCGCGAGCATCGGTGGTTTGTTCGCGTGCCTTGTTGGCCACACGGCGCTTGTGGTCTTCGTAGCTCATCCCTTGAGATTAGGGTGAGCATCCACGACGGCCAAACGTTAGATGCTAGATTGCTGACTGCCTTCACCAAAAACGCAAAAATAAAAAGGCAGTCCGAAGTTTCAGTGTATCATGTCCGTGAAGCACTTCGCTTCACTCAGTTCAATCTCAAGTGGGGAACAGAAGTATGGCAAATGGCATTCCTGTCGCAGACAAAATCAAAGCTTTTTCGGAGTTCCAGCGTCGCAATCTCGCGGTTGCAAAGCGGTTGGCGGAAATTTTCTCAAGCAGTTGCGACGAAGATGAAGATCCGCTTGGGCATTCGGGATTTTCAGTTCTCTTTCTTACCACCTACTATTTCGAAATGATTTGGCAATTAAAATCGGGAATTGATAGTCACCGCGGTTCAAACTCGTCGGTCGAAAGTGGTTTCACGGACGTTTTCCCTGCGAAGCGCCATCTCGCAAGAGAAGTTCAAAAGCTACTTCGGAATGGGATATATCACTCAGGTGCACCGAAAGAATCGTTCCATATTTCAAGAGAAGTGAAAGAGGCGATTTGCGAAGACGGCAGGCAGATTATTGTCAATCCTCTGATGTTCGTTAATTCAATCGCTACGCATCTTGAGAATTACATTGCGGAATTGGTCGACGGAAAAGGACATGCCAATTTTGAGAAGCGAATCGACGAGTGGTTCGAATCCAATCGCGGACCTACGAACGTCTTTACAACGCCAAATCCGCCGCCACGGGAATAGGGGAAACTCAACAAGAGCTCGAATGGATCCTAACATGACGATGCCTTAGAATCACAATCGCTTCAATTGATCTCGGCTGCTTGTAGCTCGCAGCCCCGCAGGCGAACCGATAGTAAGTAAACGCGCGGGTGGAGCTGTACGCCAATGCGCGGCCACCGCATCGCGGGCAGATTCGCCCACAACGATTCGGTAGCCGGGCTGTTGAGTGCCTGCACCTGAGTCTGACGTCCATGCTATGGCCTTCTCCCCATGGCAAGTCGCATCCGGCTGATGCGACCAACTAGAACGGAAATTCGGACCCGATCCCTCGATCGACTAAGATCTGATTGAGGGTTGTCTCTCCAAGCCAAATATACCCGGCGTGCAGCGTTCCGGGGCGCAATGATCCTATCCAGTCAATGCTGTCTATCGGCGGCGGCAAACTGATTGCCATGGCGGTCCCGTCGTTTGAGGCCGACTCGAGTACTCCGCAGATCGCGTCGTATGCGTCGCCCCACACGTAGCAGTCGAGCAGCGAGACTACGAGCTCGTGACCGGCCATCGTGGTCACTCGCCAAGTATCCGCGGCGACCCCCTCACTGAGATTCTCTACTCGTAGTTGCTCAGGTTTGATTTGCAGAGTCAAACCTGGAGGGGGCCGCTCGGCCGGACGTGGCGATTGGGTTTCGCCGTCCGATCGATAGCCGTCGGTTGGATACGGTGGCGTATCGCGTCGACGGGAAACCAGCCCGCCGGTGAGCACGTCGCTAACCGTTTCCGCGGAATTGACCCACACGTGGCCAGGCTTCGGCGCCGAGTTGGTGAGGTCGGTCATCCAGTCGCGACTGATGACATGGGGCTCCGGGATGGTCACTGTGATCGGGTCGGCGGTTGCAGAAGCAGTTGCGATCGCCTTTTCGATTCTAGCTCGCTCGGCGGGAGTATATTGCAATTCGACCGAGAGGACGGATCGACCATTCGGATCCAGTGGCGATCCTGGAAAGCAGTCGATCGAGACGACGTCGACCACGCGAAAGTGATCGACGCCTACCAAGAGCGATGACCCGGCCAGGTCCACTCGCCCGTTCGACTGAAACGTGATGCCCGGCATCGGCCGAGTACTCGGATAAACTGTCGCTTCGTTCATGATCGCTCCATGCGCTCGGTATCGATGCAATCCACTAAATCAATTCTACCATGAAGCGCTCTGAGTTCTTAGCTCGATTTGTCTCAGTCTGGTATGAAGTGCTTTCGGTCGCCAGAATGCGCATTGAGAACAAGTTTTCGATTTGTCGACATAAGGTTCTATCATGACTTTGAGCTTTCGCTGCCATTCCAAGCGTTCCGTTGCGGTCAGAAGTGGCGGCGACAACTCCTATTCGTCTCATCGTGCCAAGGTCTCGCTTCGCAGTCCGTTCGCAAATGCCAAAACGGGATGCCATGTAATCGTAAATTTCTTTCACTGAACGACTCGGCCTCCCGCTACTCACAAACTCCAGCAGTACAAATAGGCGAACTATTTGCTCCTGCTTTCGAATCGAACTCTTCCACGATCGCTTTTTAACATCTTGCGAGGTCATCGAATCGCCCTCGGTAAATGCAGACCACGCAAGGAATGTGCGCCAAGGATCGTTTGAACGATGTCGTCTCGCTTGACGGCCTGCAGGTCTCTGTTCTTCTGATCCCTAACCTCATCCCACAGGGCAATGAGTTGGTCGATTGTTTGACGGCGTAGCCAGTGAGTGAGCAGCACTTGCTGCTTGCCCGGTGTCCGGGCCTCTTGCCAAAAGTTTCCAATCGACACGTCCATCAACTTGCATAGCGATTTGATCATTGACTCAGGTATCGATCGATTGACGGTCTCCAGATCGGGAATCGTGTTGCGATCCATGACCGCTGGCATCTTGCTTGTCTCGATTGATTCCGCGGAATCGCTCACTGGCCAAATCATGTATCGCCATACGGTCAACGTTAGCAGCTCCTCGGCTTTAACGTCCGGGAGTGAATCGAGCGTGTCGATCGACCGCCAGTCGTCTTTAACTCGCTTGGTCGGCACTGAACATTCAAGCATGGCATGCCGCAGGATGTTGTTGTAGCTATGCGTGCCATGGCCTTGGAAGTTGGCGAACACCAGAGGCAACGTGGATCGTGCTTGTTGGATTGTCACCTCATGGGCCAGCTGGCATCGCAATGCGGCGAGCTTCCACGTTGCTGTCCATTTGACGAGTCGTTCTTTGCTTTCCTTCTCCCGGCGATCAGCTTCGGCCGCTTCCTCTTGTGGCGTCGCCTTTTTAGAGGCTGCTTTGGCGGTCGACTTGGATCCGGACTTCTTGTCTTGCTTTTCGATCCATGCGATTGCGAGTGGCTTTTGCAATCGATCCCACGCGGTGACATTTTCCGTCACGAGCCACTTTTCGTTGTCGACCTCGATCTCGACTGTCTTGATGCCAGCAGTCTTTGCATCGTCGTCGCTGAATTGCTTGGGCAGGTGAACATAGCGACCAGGAACAAGCTTGTTCGTCGTGAAGTCGCGACCGTCCATTGGCCGCGTCATTTTTTCGATGACGCTGGACATGAACCAAGGGTAACTCGAGAAGTCGGCGAGATCATCGCGATTGGGTTGATCCCGCAGCTCGGCCTCGATCTCCTTGAGGACGGCAGGCAGCTCGCAAAGCGGAATCAGCCGCCGAGCTGCTCGTTCGCTTAACTCGCCCGCGCTGAGCATGGCCTGAATCGATTTTGGCAGCTTGAGTGTTCGCAATGCGTTCTTGACTCCGCTTTCGCTTTGCAGCCCGACAGCCCGGCCAGCTGCCAGCCGATCGAGCCCATTGTCCATGAGTCGTTGGATGGCTTGCGCTCGTTGGATCGGATCGAGGTCTTGCCGGTTTGAGTTGGCGACGACGAGGCCCGTCAACGCGTCGACGTCGTCCTCCGTGACAACGATGCACCGCAGGAATGAAAGCTTGGTAGCTTTGGAACGCTTTGCCGCTTGGTAGCGACGCTCGCCGGAAATGATTTGATACCGGCCCTTTGGCATGGCTCGTACGCGTGCTGGCTCAAGCTGTCCGAACTCAAGCAGCGATTGTATGAGGCCGTCGAGCGATGCCGGATCGATCTTGCGATTGTCCGGATGGGGATCGATCTTGGCGAGGTCGATCAGTTCGATCGATTCGGATGTGGCGAGCGGCTTGTCACGTCGCTTGGTTGGCTCAAGTTGTGATGGGTCGACCTGTGATTGCTTTGCGGGCTTGACTCGTTTTGGTACTGCGGTGGCTGTTGCCATGGTATACTTTCCGTTGGTTAGTTTTGGCCCGCGATCGTTTCGTTCCACTAGCGATCGCGGGCCGTTTCGTTTTTGATCAGCGACGCTCGCCGATCATGTTTTCATTCTGCGATCGATCTCTGCTTCGACCTCGATGTCCGGAGCTGGCCACCGACCGAGCGATTGCCATTCCTTGCACAGTGCGAATCGAATGCGTTCGCGCTGCCGTGAGTCGTTCTTAGCCTTTTGTGAGTCGCTGATGGCTCTTTCTAAGCCGGGCAGCTGTACGGACCATCCGCCGTATCGCAATCGTGAGACGATGGCACCGGGCGAGGAGAATCGAGATCGATGTCGTTCAAACTCATCGCAGATCGCGAGTACGGCCTCCGGACTTAGCTTGTTGGCTTTTGCCGCTTCGACGGCGAGTCCCGGCATTTGGACCTTGAGCTCTCGAAGTCGCTTTTCAACTTGGGTCCAATCTTCAAACGAAACCGCCGCCGCCGAATTCGCTTGGCGGTTGGTGGCGGTTCTTTGCGGTTCTAACGGTTTGGGTGCCACCATGGCACCATGCGCGGACACCATGGCACCATGCGCGGACACCATGGCACCATGCGCGGACACGGTGGCACCATGCTCACTAGGAAAAGTAGACCGCGTTTCATTTCCAATTCGAGCACTGGCGGCATCGAATCTCGGTTGGGAACTGGTGCCCACCGAGGGAACTGATTGCGGATAACTGGCGATCCGCTTTTGGCTGTCTACTCGACTAGCGATCACTGTCCAATCGATCAATCGCGATTTGGTGACGACACCGCTCGGGTTGACTCGTTTGCGGGCATCCGACAAGACGATGTCGAGCTGCTCCAATCGAGCCAGAGCTCGCTTGATGGTCCGAAGCTTCAAATTGGTTCGGGTCATCATTGTTGCGGCCGATGCATAGCACCGGTCGCCAAATCCCTCGATCACACGTAGGACGGTCTTGGCAGTTGCTCCCTTGATGCCTGGCGCATCGGGAATGCATAGATCGTCCAGTAGGCCGAGTTTGTCGCCTCGGGAGAAATCGAGCGTCGTTTGAACCAAGTTGCTCATGACCGCTCTCCGCACGGCGTAATAGAAGTCATTCGCTGAAACTGAGCTTCACTTGCGGCTGCAGCCGCATCGAGTGCATCGTGAGCGGCTTGGCCAACGAAGATCGTCAGCGCGGCTGCGTGTCCGATCGAAACTCCAAGCCCTTTGGCCAACGCCTCGAGGCGTGCGTAGCAATCGCTAGGCAGTTCGACAGTCAAGCTGACGGTGCAAGCAGATGATCCATCCATCTGATGTGTCCCTGTTCAAGTGGATGCGGGTCGCTAAATGACGCTTGTGCCTTCGACGCCTCGGTCGACGCGATCGGCGGTTCGTTTGTTGAGCCACATCATTGCCTCCTGCACTTTGGTCAAAGCGACCGCATTCTCACGGCAGGCGTAGCCAGCTGCTTGGAAGCACTTCAATCGATCCTCGACAATTGCGAGCAATGTCTCGTGAGTGAGCCCGTTGACTCCGCTCTCTGCGATCGGCCCCATCTGGAATTTGACATGAGTGACGACGTCGCAAGCCTGCCCCTTTACGGTCACTTCGTAGCGATGTGACGCTCCTCCCGGTCCTGGCTCGTCGAGTACTCCAACACTGATGTTCGGGTCCTTGATGGTTACCATGCGTGTCATTTGGGCTATTTCCTGATTGCGAATAAGTGTTGTAAGTCGCGTTGTAAAACGCTATTTTTTTGGCTATGATTCCCTGGAAACCACAGTCCTTAGGAGACTGTTGTTTTCAGGGTTTTTGATGTGTGCTATTCGCTCTCTTGATTCGTGCGACGAGCGGTCCCGGAACAATCTCTGTCCCAGGCTGAGCGCAAAAGACCGTAGCAACTCACGAGTGAGTTTTCTGACGATTGCAGCATCGTTTTTCAAATTATCCAGACCGGTTCCGTGGTCGCGATTGACGCCTCGCAATGCCTTGCGAGTCATCGATCACAACGAACGAGACAGTGCTGTCGGTGGGGTTTGTCTTAGGTCTTCATGTCGGTGTCCTCCTGGGCAATTTGCTTCTTGTGTTAGACGCTCTGATCCTCATCGAATTTGATGAGTTCGCTTCGCGTCGGTGATGGTCCCTTGTGGAATTCGCGTTGCAGGAACGCTAGCGCGGCCTCGTAGCAATCGCATTCCGCTTGCGTGAATTCAATATCCCGTGGCACTGAACTCTGCAAAGCAATCGCTTCTCTTAGCGTCAATCTACTCACGATGGAGTTAGCTTGTTCGATGAGCGCAATTCGACCACTTTGGACTATCTCCCAGCCTTGTGATGCCTTGATTGTCTTGCGCGTGTTTTCGCTCATCGTCCTGTGATCACCTTTCGAAAGTCGTCTCTAACCGCTTGTGGCAACGGTCGACCTTTGGCTTTGCACCATGCTCCAAGCTTGTTGAAGCACTCTTGCGAGGCTCGTTCTCGCGACAGCCCACCGTCGTATTCCATGATCCCGGCTCGCTCACGGTATCGCTCGACGAGGTCCTTGTTTGTGGCTATGCGGATCATGGCTTAGGCTCGCGTATCTGGATGGCAGGCAGTCGATCAGCCAGCTCGTTGACGTCGAAATGCGGTCCAAAGATGGGCTTGCCGCGATATAGGAACTTCTCGCGAACCTCATGCTCAAACGCCGTTATGATGGCTTTGAAAATCGTCTGTACTAATTCACTCTCGGTGGAGTGCGGTGAGACGTACCATTTTCGAGTCGACTGGAGCTGCATTCTCCCGTCGTCAACGGCGTTAAAATGCAGACTGATTAGCCAACCATCGCGCAACGGGAAGTCTGCAAGCGCTAAGACCCAATCGTCAAACTTTATGTCGCGGAAGACCCTATAGATTGTTACTGTATCAAGCATTCTGTTCTTTCGATGCAAGGTTGAGTCGTTCTTGGAGTCTCCACGCTAGTCGAATCATTCGAATTGCATCCGAATTGACCGGAACGAGCCGAGACGGGCAATTGCTCGAGCACACGGCGTAGCCGATTTTGTCGTCTGTGATCAAGAGGAGAGACTTGCAGTAAAAGCATCGAACGGTGTCCGATTGGTACGCAATCTGCATGGCGGACGGCTTGTCCCTTGTCCCTTGTCCCTTGTCCCTTGTCCCTTGTCCCTTGTCCCTTGTCCCTTGTCCCTTGTCCCTTGGCTTGTTGGCTTAGACATGTTTCACCTCCTTTGAATTCTTGTTTAGACATCGATCACCTTTGGAGCTGGTAGACCGATCAGACGACGTTTATCCGCGATCGCAGCTCGTTTGACTTCGATCGCTGGAAGCTGGACCTCGAGCACTGCTTGCGAGCTGACGTTCAACGCTTCCCATTGAGTCGTGTCTTTGCTCCAGACGTGTGTCATGAATGCGAACTCGCGATAGCGGAATTCGCCATTGAGCCAATCGTCGGTGCGCTCGACCGATGGCCTGAT
>JANMNR010000080.1:0-14530 GCA_031368325.1 Pirellula sp. | reverse complement strand
GTACGCAACCAATGCCGCGGTGTGACATGAGTCTTCATTGTTTTTCTTTCTTGAGGTAAGTGTAAAACCAATACCAAACGGCTGGATACTGATCCATGATTCCAGGGCATGAACTATGGCCACCACCCGGATCTTAACTGGCTGTGGTATGACCACGACGAAGAAGACCGACGAAGAAAGTGTCGGCGAGGCTACTAGATGCACAGGATCTCCTTCATCGTATGTATAGAGTCTTTTGCTCGCATATGTCAAGGATGCCAGTGTCCAAGTCTCACCTCCAGGCCCCAAGTCATTGATTGCGACGAGGGAGTCGGGCGACAGTTGGTCCGCGTTGGGGCTGCCTTTCGAGAGCAACAACCATCTCGGCTTGTTTCGCACGCTGGAGCAAGGAAAGCCCTTGGACTCGTCGGGCGAAATCATCGATAGTGGCGATGCCTCTTTGGACGGTCCCGTAAAAGATGCCGTGGAGATGATCCACAAGTTACCTCGAAGCGAAACCAAGTTCGACACCAACTCTACCTAAAATACTAAAGGGAGCAGGCTACGCAACGGGCAAGCAACCTTTGCGGCAATGTCAGGAGCAACGATACCGTTGTCGACTCCATTTGATGGGATCGATTTGATGCCAACACTTCTTAGGCAACAACCGACAAAAATGAGAAAACGTTGCTGGAGGATCGATCGAACTGGGCGGCAACAAAAAGCGGTTAGGCATGGCGAGTGGAAGTACATTCAGGATGGCAACGTCGAGATGCTTTTCGAGTTACAAGCATACATTTCCGAACGAAACGATCGGTCATATCAGAACTCTGCTTTTTTTTACGATCGCAAGCAGCGGCTCGCTGCCTGGGAGGTGGAGGTGGCTGGAGTAAAAACCACTTTCCTTCTGAAGTAATTGGTTGGTCTCGTCACGCGCGATCTTAGTCTTGATGGAAGGATTGGGAAATGAAAGATAGCACGGTCGGAAACGACTCTCGCCAATAACTCCACTTATGGCCACCATCTCGCACACGATATTCATGCGGAATGTCTTTCTTTCTCATCGCAATATGTACCAAAGCGTTGCCTTCGTAAAGGAAATCGTCATCTCCACAATCGATGTACCAACGCACAGCTTTCTTCTGATCATCCGGCATTGACTTTATTAGTTCCAGCGTGCTGTGCCGAAGGTAGTGCGCCTTGAGTTGCTCCTCAGATGGCTTCTCGGATTCCACTTTGGCGTTTCCATCAGGCTTGGTTCGCAGAGCTCTATCCCGTGCTTCCTCGAACGAAAGCGGACCAGTGCTTGCGCTGAGCGGGCAAGCCGACGAAAAGAGCTCGGGATGGTGGAGCGCATACATAAAGGAGCCTCCGCCTCCCATGGAAAGTCCAGCAACCGCGCGATAGCGTTTTTCGCTTTTGATTTGATACTTCTTCTCGACGAACGGCATAAATTCTTCGAAGAAAAAGTCCTCGTAACGCCATTCTCCCTTGGCATCATTGAAGTATCCGCGCTGACCGGTGTTGGCGTCTGGCATCAAAATCACCATCGGAGTTGCTTTCCCCTCCGCGATGACTTTGTCTGCAATCGACTGAACTTCACCAAACTGCACCCAACCTGTTTGGTCATCCCCACCACCATGCAGTAGATAAAGCACTGGATAACTTCGAGACGATGTGTCGTAGCCTGGAGGCAAGTAGACAGCGTACTTGCGTTCGCCGCCAAGGATGGTGCTTTGCATCGTACAAGAATCGAGAACTCTACTGAATTGTGCCGATGCAAAATTATTTAGGCAAAACGTTGCGAGGCAGCAGAGTAGGAGGTTTTTCATGTTTATTTTTCCTGGAGAGATCTTAACGTTAGCGTTCGATCAGCCCCTGGTCCGCAGCCCAGGATCGTATCGCTTTCAACGCAGTTGGTGAAATGGTTTCTTCTATGCTGTCGTACTCATCCGGTAGTCCCGATTCACTTGTTTGGAGCAAGTGATTGAGACCTGGCAAAATCAAAAGAGTGGCGTCTACTTTTGAATTGCGTGCGATCGCTCGATCGATTGCGGCATGATTAAGCCCTGGCAGCACTTGGACATCGTTGCTGCCCCATATGGCTAGCGTTGGGCAACGGAGCATCATCCAGTTTGGTGCGGGATCGTAGCTCAAAAAGAATCGAAACCAGGGCATGCGGAGCTGCATTGATTGGGATTCAATCTGATCGGTTAGGTCTTGCCTGACTTTGTCCAAGTCCGCATTAGGGTCATTGTCACTTGCGATGGATTTGATGCTCTCCCAATTCTGCTTAATCGCGTTCTTGATGTCGCGTCGCATGGCAGCTTCATCTGTAAAGTACCCACTGGCGATGTCCTGCAATTTGGATTGCAGCGCCATCGTCGCCTTTCGGTCGGCGACATTCATGCCTTGCAATTCCGAGATGCGATCAATCTGTGTCTTCAAAATTTCGGCTCCGGTCAATCCAGGTGGTGCAAGCAAGATCAAGAAAGCAATCCCAGGTTCCCAAACAGCAGCGATTGGCCCGACAAGTCCTCCCTCACTATGCCCGAGGATACCGATCTTGGAAGCATCCAAGCTGGGAAGCGTTTTTGCATAATTCCAAACCGCGGTCGCATCTTTTGCGAAATCGGCTGAAGTCGCATTTAAGTAATCCCCAGTGCTTTCGCCAACGCCTCGATCGTCGTAACGCAACGAAGCAATCCCGTTCTCCGCCAAGTAATGTGCAAGTATTTGAAACGGCTTGTGCCGACCGATCGTCTCGTCTCGATCTTGCGGGCCGCTTCCGGTCACCATAACCACGGCAGGAAACTTGCGAGGTGCCGATCCCGGCTTCAATATTGGGACCGTCAGCGTGCCAGCCAGCGTAGTACCTTTTTCCGCCGAAGATGAACGTTCCTTTTTTCGATTGACTTTACCATAGCTAACTTCGAAAAGTGTCTCCTCGAAAAAGGCGGACGAGGCGGTTGCTCGTTTTTTGGTAGAAGCATCAGGCACAGTGGGGGCATCCGCGCCCGCAGGAAGCGTGCTTTCTTCCGGCACGCTCTTCGTCGTAACCTTTTCCTTAGAATCCGCACGCTTGGCCATCGGCTTGTTCGGTATTTTTGAATCTGGATCCGATTTTTCGGGTTTGAGCAACCTCATCAAAAGTGGTAGCGGAACCGGCCCCTGCATGAATCGCCCGTCCACTTCGTCACCCGCCTCGTTCATCTTGCCGACGAACTTGGCGCCAACGGAATTCATTTCAAACGTGGTAACGCCATTCTCGTGACTGAATTGAACTGGGATGCCGACCGCATTTTCGTTCAATGAGTCGAAAAATAGTCGCGGTGCCCCCTGCGTCGCATACGGTGGCTTTGAATACACTCGAATTCGAAAATCCATTTTCCGCACAACTAGGTCAAGCGTTCCCATCCACACGGCGTCCGCACCCAGATTGGTACGTGTTTCCGGTGGTAGCGAGTCGAGTCTCTTCATCGCTAAAGGAATCTTTACTCCTACTTGCTCGAAGTCACCAGTGACTTGATCGTTATTCTGGTCACCGGAGTACTTGGAGTTTCGTTTGGTATCCCCAGGATTCACAACTGTAAATTCCCAGGTGCCTTTCGAGTCGATGTGGATATCGCTCAAAGGCAATTCGTCTGGCGTCTGATCGGGACTGACAATGACTCCCGAGACTGCATTTCCCTCACTGTCTCGACTTAGTCGAACAACGGTTCTCAGCTGCTGTTTCGGCGTGTCAATCCATCCGAACCAGGTTTCGGTTTCGCTTGCGGTGGATTGAGAGAATACCGGAGATTGCGTGATAAGACTACAAAACGATAGAGCTAAGCTAAGCGTGAATACTTTGCAATTAAACGAACGATTGAACAACATGAGTAGGATCCATCGATTTGCGTCGAGGCGGTTACCATTGAGGCCGACTAGCCCATTCTAACGCATCGCCAGGATCCCCGGATCTTTTCTCGCATCTGCCGTCTAAGTCCCAAGGATTACATATCTGCCGTTCGTTTTCGGATACTCAAATTGCTTGCTTCTTCATTTTTCCATGACAAATTGGGTTTGCCGGTTGACAAACTTGACAAAAGCCCACCAAAGCAGTAGGCTCTTCCCTACAAGCACCTCAACGGCGCTTTGGGGCTCATTGAAACGTTTTTCTTACTTGTTTCTTAAGGGGACTGTTCTTATGCGAAGAATGCGAGTCGGCTTTACGCTGGTAGAGCTATTGGTGGTGATTGCCATTATCGGAATTTTAGTTGGACTGCTTTTGCCCGCAGTTCAGGCAGCGCGTGAAGCGGCGCGGCGAATGCAATGCAGTAACAATGTTCACAATTTGGCATTAGCAATGCACAATTACCATGACACTCAGCAAGCGTTTCCGCCTGGAAACATTGCGTGGAATGGTCGACAACTCGGGGCAACCCGCATCGCGGGGGCAGTTCCTGAAAATAACGGCAACTGGTACAACGGCATGTGGAGCTGGTCGATCTTTGTTCTGCCATACATGGAGTCGAACAGCCTCTATGGGTCGTTTGACTACAATCGACGGCCTTACGTTGCCGAGCGAGGTGACGCGTGGTTCAACGAATACGGACCAGAAACAGCCCATGGAGCTCAGAATCTTGCTCCCTCCTTGCAAATGCCGTCTAGTTTCAATTGCCCAAGCACTCCCAAAACGGTTACCGGGCAGTACAAAGACTACGCGATGAATTCCGGTCAAGGTATCTCGGGCCCTACCGCCCTTTATACCGGCGGCAATAACATGAGTTCTTGCTGTCCCGAAAGAGCAAATACCTGCAACGGAATTGGGTACAAGAACAGTAGGGTGAAGATGGCACATATTATTGATGGCACATCGAACACTCTTATGATCTTGGAGCAAGCGAGTGCCATTCGATTTTGGCAGTATCCAACAAACCCGTTTGCTTGGCTTAACCATCAGTCTCAAGGCTTAGCCATTTCGAATCAAGGCAATTCATCCGGTCCAGATCGCCCTTATCCGCCAAATCAAAATCCGATTCAGCAAACGAAGGCTTCAGGCCAAGGTGGATTTGGATTGGTCGGTCGAGCAAGCTGGAGTTTCCATACCGGTGGCGTTCAGGTCGCTTTGGCAGACGGTAGCACTCGTTTTATCTCAGATACAATCGCTTCTATCCCATGGCGAGCTTTGCATTCGCGAGACGGTGGTGAAGTAAACTCGAACGACAACTAAGAAAGCGAAGCGAATGACTCGATTCAATCATTGGAATAGCTTAGGCGCAAGCATCGTTCTTTGCGCCCTGTTGACAGGCTGTGGGCAAAATGGCCCAAAGCTCTACGCGATTAAGGGCACAGCGACGCACGCTGGCAAGCCTCTTGCTCGTCTGTATATTTCCTTCGTTCCGGAGGACCAAAATACGAAAGCTTCGGCCACAGCAGTAACCGATGAGAATGGCAAGTTTGAGTTAGAAATTGGTTCGACGAAGGGTGTCTATCCAGGGAAACATACCGTTTTGGCCGCCGATCCACTTGCAACTGTAGGTGGTAAGAGCAGCGACGACCCAGGCTACATAGAGGTCACAAAAAAGTATGGCATGAACTCACCCTACAAGGTAGATATTCAAAAGAACGAATACAATATGGAGCTAAAGCTAGACTGAAAAGCTTTGCCCCGTAATCCTTTCAAACGCGTCGATGTATCTCGAACGCGTTTGCTCGACGATGGCTTCTGGCAGTACCGGTGGTGGACTATTCTTGTCCCATGTGGTCCCCATTAGGTACTCACGAACAAACTGCTTGTCAAATGATTCCTGGGACCTTCCGGGAGTCCAGCTTTCCGCAGGCCAAAAACGCGAACTGTCTGGCGTGAGAACCTCATCAATCAAAATCACCCGGTTCTCAAACCATCCCCATTCTAGTTTGGTATCCGCGATGAGAATTCCACGTTTTTTGGCAAGCTCAACGCCTCGGCTGTAAACCCCAAGCGTTTTAGTTCTTAGTTCGTCAGCGAGCACCCTGCCGATCGCTTGGCTCATGATCTCAAAAGAAACATTTTCGTCATGGCCCGTTTCGGCTTTCGTGGCTGGTGTGAACAGCGGACTCGGCAAAGCATCACACTGACGAAGTCCCTGCGGCAAATCGATACCACAAACTTTCCCAGTTGCTTGGTAGTCCTTCCAGCCACTTCCCTCCAAATAGCCGCGCACCACGCATTCAAAAGGAATGACAGTCGCTTTGCGGACAACCATACATCGTCCAACTAAATCGCCATCAGGATCGTGCGTTTTCGCTTCCTCGGGTACGGCGTCACTGATCAAGTGATTTTCGACACCAAGTTCTGCAAACCAAAACAGGCTAAGTTGCGTCAGAACCGCTCCTTTGTCAGGAATCCCGTTGGGCATTACCCAATCAAAAGCACTGATTCGATCGGTGCTCACAATCAAAAGTCGGTCGCCGAGATCATAGACATCACGGACCTTTCCCTGACGACGCGGGAAGGGCAAATGGGTTTCAAGCAAGGGAGAGCGAGTCATTTAACCTCTTCTGCGGTCATTTTGTACACAGCGTAACAAACTCCGTCCGGGTCTCTAAATGATTCTGGATCGATTTCAAGTTTGCCTTTTACAGTTACCACACGAGTCGCAAAGTTGGTGGACTTGCCCGCTGCCATTTCAATGATGACACAGTCGTAGAGCAGTGCACCCGGTCCAAAGCAGCATTCCTGATTGTCTCGCACCAAAACGAATTGTTTGATACCGGTCTGTTGAAAAACCGAGGTGGGCAAAATGAATCCGCGAATTGTGAATGTCTTTTTGTCGAGTTCCTTTAGGGATTTGGTGATCATCTCCGGCTTGAATACACCGTCTTTTTCGATATCAAATTTCAAATCATCGAAAGTAATCTCACCTCGTTTTCGTGCCGCTTCGCGGGCTTTGCGTTCGTCGGCAAGCTGCTTTTCGGTTTTTGGCTCTGCTGTCGGCGTAACTGCAGGTCGCCTTGGATCGGGCCGAGAGGTCAAAGGTCTCGAGGTCGATTCCTCAACTTTCTTCGCCACACCGTCTGACTTGGGATCGGCAACGGATTTTGTCTCAACCGGATCGGACGGGTCTGGAGGCTGCGGCTGCGACCGAGCGTTCGGTACGCCCAATCCACAGAGCAAAATGCCGAATACCGACAGCAATTGGCATTTCCAAAGTAGGCTTTGCACTCGAGTTTGCATGATCGCACCTGTTCTGGGCATCGCGTTAAAGAACATTACTTTTCGTCGTGTACACATCCTAACGGTTTCCTGCTCGCCATTCCATAGAGCAACTCCGTCGAAACGGCATTCTTTGCCGTTGAGATTATTCTCGACTAACTTTAGGCTGCGAGAGTGCTAAAATGTGGCGTTGCCTAGTCGGTCAGCCTTTTTGAGTCCGAACACGACCAGCTTAAGCTTATCACTCCAAATGAGGATTTTTACATGCGCTATGTGATCTTATGCACCCTTATTGCTCTCGTCGGTTGCAATTCTGAAGTGAGCCGAGTGGATTCGTTGACTGCAGCACCCGTGGTTCCATCTGTTTCCCAAGAAGATGGTTCAGAAACGACCAACACAAAAATGGTAGCGGTCACGGTCACTGGCATGATGTGCCCGCACGGTTGCTATCCCGAAGTTAAGAAACTCATCGCCAGCTCAAACGAAACGGAGTCCATCGAGCTCACGCCCCAATCAAAACCGGATGTAATCGACAATCCTGTCGTGCTGGTCAAGTATCGAGGCGAACTCAACAAGGAAGCGATCACCAAGGCAATCCTCGAGGCAGGCTTTGAAAAAGTGGAATACGCTGACCAGTAGGGATGGGCTCCTAGTTAATAAGCCTCAGCTCGGGCATCCTCGGGGGACGCTACAAAATGGCGGCTGCCAAACGCGATCACTAACGGAAATACGATGACAATCATAACGACAGACCAGCCACGTCCGTTTACCCATCTGCATTGCCATAGCCACTACAGTTTGCTCGACGGTGCGAGCCCTATCGATAAACTCCTCAAGCGAGCCAAGTCGCATGGAATGACCTCGCTCGCCATTACGGACCACGGAAATCTTCACGGATCGCTGGAGTTTTATAAAAAGGCAAAAGAACTTGGTATCAACCCCATCCTCGGCTACGAAGCTTACGTCGCACCAGGGAGCCGATTCGAAAGAGATGCTTCCTCCTCCAAGGAAGCGTCGTTTCACCTGACCCTCCTCGCGAAGAACAAGACAGGATTCAAAAACCTCATACGCCTCGCTTCAGCCGCCAGCCTTGAGGGTTTCTACTTCAAGCCTCGGATCGACAAGAAGATCCTCGAGGCGCACAGCGAGGGAATCATTTGCCTCAGCGGTTGCGTCTCCAGTGAGTTCTCGCGCGCCATCCTCAAAGGATACGATACCGACTCGGCCATTCAAGAAGCGATCGAGGTCACGCAGTGGTTTGATCGTGTATTTGGCGATCGATTCTTTATCGAGATCATGAACAACAAACTCGAGATCCAACGCCAGCAAATGGCCGGTGCGATCGAGGTTGCGAATCGTGTTGGTATTCCGTTAGTCGCTACCAGCGATGCCCACTACGTCGATCGCGAGGATTCTGAAGTTCAGGACGTACTGCTGTGCATCAGCACTGGCAAATTCCGCACCGACCGCAATAGAATGCAAATGGAGGGCAACGAATTCTATCTTCGCTCTCAGGAAGAAATGTACAGCCATTTCCCTGGCCATGCAGACGCAGTTGCGCGTTCTCAAGAAATTGCTGACTCCGTCGATATCAGCTTGGACCTCGGCTCCCGCAACTTCCCGTCCTATGCCATCCCGGAACCGAACCTTTCGCCGGATGACTATTTGCGAAAGCTGTGCATGGAGGGGCTTCGCGATCGCTATTCCAAGAACACGGAAATGTGCAAGAACGGCCAACTTGCACAGGTCGTCCTGGATCGTTTAGATCGCGAACTGGGCGTCATCTCAAAACTAGGCTTTTCAAACTACTTCTTGATCGTTTGGGACTTTGTACGCTACGCGCGAGAGATCAACGTCCCAGCGACAGCCAGAGGGAGCGGAGTCGGTGCACTTGTTTGTTATGCAACGTATCTGTCCCACGTCTGCCCCATCAAATACGACTTGCTATTCGAACGGTTTCTCGACGAGAGCCGGCTCGAAGCGCCTGATATCGATATCGACTTTTGCCAAGAACGACGTGGCGAAATCATTCGATACGTTAAGGAAAAATACGGCGAAGCCAACGTTGCACAAATCGGTACGTTCGGCACGCTCAAAGCCCGAGGAGCCATCAAAGATGTTGGGCGCACCTTAGGAATGCCCCTCAGTCGCGTCAGCGAAATCAGCGAACTGGTACCAGACGACCCCAAGGTTACGATCAAGAGCGCCTTGGAAGATAGCGAAGACCTCAAGAAACTATACGACAACGACCCCGATGTACGCGAGGTAATCGATTTTGCGAGCAAGCTCGAGGGTATGGCCCGCAACATTGGAACACACGCTGCAGCGGTGGTGATTGCCGACAAGCCGTTGACCGAATACGTTCCGCTCATGCGAGTTTCGGGCAAAGAAGATATCATCACGCAATGGTCGATGGGTGATGTAGAGGCGGCCGGCCTACTCAAGATGGACTTTCTCGGTCTTCGCAATTTGACCATCTTGTCAAAGTCGATGGACATTATCGAACAGACTACGGGTCAGCGCATCGACCCACTCGACTTCCCCCTCGACGATGTCGCTACGTTCGACTTGCTCAAGCGCGGCGAAACAAAAGGCGTGTTCCAGTTGGAAAGCGGCGGCATTCGCGACTTGCTACAGCGCATGAAGCCGGACCATTTCAGTGACATCATCGCAACCAATGCACTTTACCGACCGGGTCCGCTTGAGGGGGGCATGGTGGACGTATAAGTCGTCGTCAAGAACAATAAAAAGCAAGCCGAATACATCCACCCTGTCTTGGAAGAGATCCTGGCCGAGACCAACGGGGTGATGGTTTATCAAGAACAGGTCATGCGGATCCTGAACGGACTCGGCGGGATCGAGCTGGCCAAAGCGTACACGTGTATCAAAGCGATTAGCAAGAAGAAGGAATCATTGATCGCAGCCAATGCGGAAAAGTTCTTTGGTGGCTGCCAAGAAAAAGGGCTATCGAAAAAGGAGGCCGAAGATTTCTGGAACATGATCCTCAAGTTTGCAGGATACGGCTTCAACAAGAGCCATTCGACGGCCTATGCGCTCATCGCGTACCAAACGGCGTACTTAAAGGCACATTACAAAGTCGAGTTCATGGCCGCGTTGCTCACCGGCGATATCCCCGGACGGAACTTCAAGCGCAAGGACGCACTGGTCGAGCACTTGGAAGATTGTCAACGCATGAACATATCTGTCGAATACCCCAACGTGAATTCGTGCCGGTCGGAGTTCAGCGTGCGCGACAATAAAATTTTCTTTGGGCTATCGGCCATCAAGGGCTGCGGTGGTTCCGCAGCCGAGGCGATCGCCAAAGAACGTGACAAGAGTGGGCCATTCAAAGACATCTTCAATTTTTGTGAGCGTGTCGATGTAACGCAGTGCGGTCGAGCCGCGATTGAGACGCTCATCAAAGCGGGCGCGATGGATTGCTTTGACGCCAGGCGATCGCAAATGATGGCGGTCGTGGAAAAAGCATTGCAGGGAGGTGCATCGAAACTCAAAGATCGACGAAGCGGCCAGATGAGCTTGTTCGACGATTTTGAAGAAGTGATCGAGGAGGTAAAGGTCACGTTGCCGGATGTCCCTGAATACCCAGACAAAGAAAAGCTCGTGCAAGAGAAAGAGGTTCTAGGGTTTTATCTCTCTGCGCATCCGCTGTCGGAATACAGTGCGATCTTAAAAGCGTTTTGCTCGCATACCTCCGCCACGGTCAAGACAGCCAAGAATCGTGACGAAGTGTTGATGGGTGGCATGATCTCCTCCATCAAGATCGCGCAAACTCGAAATCCAAAGCCTGGCAAGTCATCCAAGTACGCAAACTTTGATTTGGAAGATATGGACGGTTACGTCCGAAGTATCTGTTGGCCCGACGGATTCGAAAAGTACGGCGATCTTATCCAGCCTGACGCAGTCGTTTTGGTGCGAGGGACTGTCGACAAACGGGGCGAGGAAGACGATGTGAGTTTCATCGTGAACGAGTTGATGCCGATCACCGATGCGGACACGAGATTTACTACAGGGATCCATATCCTTTTTGACGAGACTAAGCATAAGCCAGAGTTGATTCGGAAGATTCGAGAGATCTTAAAGGGCTACCCTGGCCCCCGCGATGTTTTGGTCGCAATTCGGCTTGCAAGTGGCGAGACAGTTCATGTGAAATCGGACAAGCAAAGAGTCGCCATTGCGCCAGAGCTACGCACGAGACTCGATGATCTGCTAGGACCAGAGAGCCATCGGCTCTTGATGACCAAACCCAAGATGAAAACCGGCGGAAGCGGTGACCAACAGCGTCGTCGCCGAGACTAAGGAGATTGCCACCCGTTTGTGCATGCAATCAGTTATTCAGACAATTCCGTCTAAAATGCCGTCATAAAGGAAAAAACAATGAAAAACCTTCAGGTCTACGACAAACCAATGTGCTGCTCGACCGGAGTTTGTGGTCCGCAAGTGGATCCTGTATTACCTAAGTTTGCGGCGGACCTTGACTGGCTCAAGTCACAAGGGGGGCAGGTGGAACGCTTTAACTTGGCTCAGCAACCCATGGCGTTCATCGAAAACAAAGTTGTGCACCAACTCTTGACCAGTGAAGGAACGGATTGCCTGCCATTGGTTCTAGTCAACGGAGAGGTCGTGAGTCGCAACGTTTACCCGTCGCGAGAAACCATGGCCGGTTGGGTGAACGCGACGGAAGTGAAACCTTTGCTACAGGTTGCGAAGTCCGGTGGTTGCTGTGGTTCAACAGGTTGTTGCTAAGCCTATGATTTCTTCCGATTCCACAATCAAAGGACGTCTCCCCCCAATCGCGACATTTCTCTACGGTACAGCTTGGAAGGAGGACCGGACCATGCAGCTTACACGGTTGGCTCTCGAGCAGGGTTTTCGCGGCGTCGACACTGCCAACCAGCGCAAACATTATCACGAAGCCGCAGTCGGAGAGGCGATCAAAGAATCGATCCGCGATGGACTCGTAACGCGTTCTGAACTCTTCCTTCAAACAAAGTACACTTTTCAACCGGGACAGGACCATAGGTTGCCGTACAACCCATCGAATGCCATCGCGGAACAAGTGACGCAGTCTTTTGCGAGCTCCCTCGATCATCTAGGCATCGACTACATCGACTCTTATGTCCTGCATGGCCCAAGCCGAGCTGTTGGGCTTCATGCGAACGACTGGGATGCCTGGCGAGCCATGGAACAGCTTTATGATTCCGGACAGGTTCGTGCGTTGGGCATTAGCAACGTATCGCGAGAACAGCTTGAACTGCTACTCTCCAAAACGCGTATCCCTCCAAAGTTTGTGCAAAACCGTTGTTACGCAATCCAAGGCTGGGGACGCGACGTTCGCCAATTTTGTCGCGACTACGGAATCGTCTATCAAGCGTTCTCGCTCCTCACCGCAAACACCAAGGTGCTATCGCATTCAACGCTGGAGAGAATTGCCATCAAGCATCAACGCGATGTGACGCAGATCGTTTTCCGGTTCGCGTTGGACATCGGCATGCTGCCACTAACCGGAACTTCACAAGCCGAGCACATGCGAGCGGATCTCGATGTGCTTGATTTTCGTTTGGATTCAGACGAAGTGACCGCGATTGAGAGCATCGCATTATAAGTGATTTCGGACACTTCTCGGTGAACGCCACTATTGGATTCCAATTCTCCATGGCGATTACGGGCTTTTAGTGCTCGTGCTCACCATTTCATTGATCACGAGCATGATTGAAAGCAAACTGTGGTGGTGTTCAGCGAGGAGTGTCTGATTTCGCAACTTCTTCGATACTGAAACGCAGTTCGACGCTAAAGGTCCGTGAAAGCTTTGAAGCATCGGTTCCGAAGACTTCATTTTCCGAAGGACTAAAGTTCGTCATCGCGTTCATTCCCGCTTCTTCATCATTCCAGTAACCATCTTCAAGGTCAGACCAGTACCTCCATCGACCATTCACTTCTGGAGTCAAAGAAGCGAGCTTTCCTAGGGGCCTGCCAGAAAGGGAAGCAATAGACTTGGCATCCGCGAGTGCCTCGTCATAAGCCTTCTTGTTTGCATCCCTGATTTGGGTCTCTTTCACTCTGCCAATATAAAGCAAAACGATCTTAGTTGATTCAAACACACTCTGTTTTTGTAGGCGTTTGCAAACATCATACGGCATGATTGTAAGCTCATCAGAGTCCATGTCAGTTACAGGAATATCGAATGACAGGTGAACGACGGCCGTGAACTTGTCGGTGTCAACTGCCGGCGACAACCCGTTGGAACCGAATGGATTAAGGGTCCAGTACTTCGGTTTTTTTTCCCATTCCAGGATTCGGGTGGATGTGGTTTTAATTGAATCCGGAAGTACATCAATTGTCCGCACGGCGTCAATCGCCGATTTCTTCTTCTCTCTCAGATTGGCAATCGCATTCCTCGGATCGACATCAACTGAGTCAAGTGTCAGAAAACCTCGCAGTATTCTGGCCGGTACCGAAACAGTCTGAGAACTAGCAACGGTCAGTCCGTTCCGTTCTATCCAATTTGGGTTGACGGACACTTGTGCATTGCAGTATTGCGCCGCGAAGAACAAGAAAAAGCAAACTGACGAAAACGTTCGCAAGATAGTGGTTCCGGTCCGGGATCTTCCGTTGCGACGAACTAGCAAACACATCGAGTCGCAGAAGTGTGGACGCCACGATGTTGCGGCTGACCGGCGCATTGCATGACGTGCTTGTTCTGATTTGCCTTTTAAGCACCTGAACCTAAGTTTCTTGGCATATTTCACGTAGAAGCGTCTCTCCGAGACGCTGATTTTCGGGAGTCTTGGAGAAACTCGCCTACGTGTTTTGCCCATCTAATTATCCGTAGGTGCTTGCTTGTAAGTTCGAATCGATCTTGTATTGGCCGATTAGGATGTCAGTACAACGAGTACTGCCAACGAGCATTGTACAGGTATTGATGCGAATCGAGAAGATTCTTCGATCCCTTCAGGATCGGAATGCATTGCGCAAATCTTACTCCGGTGGTGTCGCTCCGCTCAACCACCGGCTACTGTCTGATATCCTTTTGAGGATTTAGGTTGCGCAACCTAAATCCTTCACGCCCCCCAGGCTGAGTGATAACACTGATTTGTCAATTCAATTGACCTTAACACGATGGTCGTTATCTTGGCTTCATCTGCGAGCGAATGGACTGTGTCGTGAAAGGCCTGATCCTCGTAGGCGATCCTTTATAGGTCGAAGGAATCGGGTTCGATCTCTGAGTAAATCGGCATGAATCGATAGTAGACCTCCAGCGTTAGCGTCGCCATGGCGGTGCAATACAGTCGGCCGCCAACTTGATTGAAGTGGCTTCGACCAAAGTACCAACTCCCTTTTTCATGGCCTTCG
>JANMNR010000073.1:0-3817 GCA_031368325.1 Pirellula sp. | reverse complement strand
GTCCGATACATCCGAGGGCGTTACGCTCAAAGATTCCAAAGGTATTGAGCGAACGATCAAGCGGGCGAATCTGGCCGAGATCAAGAAGCAAGAAAAGTCGTTGATGCCAGAGAATCTTCAGGAGACCATGAGCGAGCAAGGTCTGGTGGACTTGGTCGAGTTCTTGATGTCATTAAAGAAGCCTTAGTCACTCTCGGCAAGAGTGCCCACGGGCTATTCCTCACCTACGCGTCGGGTCGTGAACGATTCTCGCTAGCCCTTACTGCGAAGGAAGTTTCCAATGGATGATTCCGAAGAACAAATGTGGCTAAGTCAGATCCCCAAACCACAGGCGTCGCGATTGCGAGCCAAGACGATTTCGTCCGTCATGGACCGACTGTTGGTGGAGAAGGGCTACGCCGCTCAGCAATCAAATCAAATGTTGGAAGAACAATGGAGGATTGCAGTCGGCGAAGAGTTGTTCTCACAGTCGAGAGTTGGCAAAGTCCAACGCGGAGTCCTGACGGTGTTTGCCAGCAACACCATTGTCTTGTCGGAGTTGGAGTACACAAAAAGTAGAGCCGTACGTCATTTGAAAACGACGTTGCCGCAATTCAAAATACGGGATATTCGTTTTCGAATCTCAACTTAACTCCTCGCGACCGTTTCATCGAATTGAGCGAGTCTTGCTTTGATTCGCTTTCAAGTGAACCATTGGCACCCGAAGAAGGCGAAGTGGCGGTTGTATTGCGAGAAATAAGGCTGCCCGCGTTTGGCTTCGAATCTCTCGTTGGGGACGTAAGAAACGTTTGAGAGAGGGTTGGTCGAAATCCCTCGCGCATTGGTTGACGCGAAGGTTGTGAACAGTACTAGGAACGCTTCTGTTCTTCGTTGATCATGCTTTCCAAACGATCGAGTTCTTCGTTCATCTCGATGGATAGTTTGCTTAAACGACTTTGCGACGATTTTTCCTGATGAATGTGAGTTTGGCGATGTTCACTGTTTTGAAGCCTTTTCACCAACATCTGCTCCAATTGTCCCAAGTAGCAATCTTCTTCTTTGCGATTAACCCAGGTATCCATTTTCGAATTCCCCAATGGAATATTCCCGCACGTTTTCCTTACTGGATATCAGTAGGGAGTGTTTGTGACGCCACAGGAAGATTAGGTCATGTTTCTAGCTCGGCATTCGAAATCCATCGAAACAATGCGCGTTTTTAGAAATGGGGAAAGCGCGGTCGATACAAATGCTACATCCGATTCAAGCTAAAGCCCTGAAGCTTGCAGTCGAGACGTCGCTCTAGTTGCTTCAGGGCATTGGGCCATCTGAGACTTCAAGTGACCGCAAAAGCGATTGAGGACAATCGCTTGATTCTTGGCTGCCACCTTGAGTGGTTTAGTGGCTACTTGTTCTCGCTTTTGATTCGCATGCCGTAAAACGACTGCCAGATAAAGATGAAGGCGATACTGCAGAAACCAATGGCCAGCCACATTCCGAGCGCCGGTCCCTTCATCTCTTCGAGTTTGACGGCCAATTCCACAGCGAGAAGCCCGAAAAGCGTTGTAAACTTGATAACTGGGTTCAAGGCTACGCTGGAAGTGTCTTTGAACGGGTCGCCCACAGTGTCACCCACGACGCACGCGTCATGCAGTGGAGTGCCTTTCTGCTTTAGCTCGACCTCGACGATCTTCTTGGCATTGTCCCAAGCTCCACCGGCATTGGCCATGAAAATCGCTTGATATAGTCCAAAGATAGCAATGGAAAAGAGGTAACCCACGAAGAAGAATGGTTCCACAAATGCTAGGCCAAGCGTGATAAAGAAGACAGCCATGAAGATGTTGAACATCCCCAACTGTGCAAATCGCGTGCAGATGGCTACGACTCGTTTGCTGTCCTCTACCGACGCTTTCGTTACCCCATCCAACTTGATATTGGCTTTGATAAACTCGACTGCGCGATAAGCTCCCGACGTTACCGCTTGGATGGATGCCCCTGTGAACCAATAGATAATGGCCCCGCCCGAGATGAGTCCCAACACAAAGGGTGCATGCAACAGGGAGAGCTTTTCTTGATCTGTCGTCAACCCATGCGTCAACGACATGATAATGGAGAAAATCATCGTCGTTGCACCTACCACCGCCGTACCGATGAGAACCGGCTTGGCGGTCGCTTTGAAGGTGTTTCCAGCCCCGTCATTCTCCTCGAGCAAGTGCTTTGCATCCTCGAAGTTTGCATCGATTCGATACTCAGACTTAAGCTGGGAATGAATGTTGGGCACTTGTTCGATCAGGGATAGTTCGAACACGCTCTGAGCGTTATCGGTCACTGGTCCGTAGGAGTCCACTGCAATGGTGACTGGCCCCATACCAAGGAATCCAAACGCAACCAAACCAAACGCAAATACAGCTTCAGCCTCCATTAATTTCCCGAGACCTTGCGTGGATATCCCGTAGGAGATGGCCATCAAACCAACAATTCCTGCCCCCAACCAGAGGCAAGAGAAATTACCCGCCACCAAGCCCGAAAGGATGTTCAGCGAAGCCCCTCCCTCACGGCTCGAGGTGACAATCTCCTTGACGTGTTTCGACGAAGTCGAGGTAAATACCTTGACCAATTCAGGGATCAATGCACCTGCAAAGGTGCCGCAAGAGATGATGGTGGAGAGCTGCCACCAAAGGTCACTGTTTCCTTTCAACGATGGTATCATCACAAACGAAACTGCGTAAGTAATTGCGATCGAAATGAGGCTTGTGATCCATACGAGACGAGTCAACGGCATTTCGAAATCCATCTTTTCAGCCGTTGCGTACTTGGATTTGGTCAATTGCTCGTTGATGAAGTAGGAGACAAACGAGGCGACGATCATCATGACTCGCATGACAAACAACCAGACTAGCAACTGCACCTGAATGGTCTCGTACTCACCAGCCCCGGCGGATTTAGGATTCACTGCGAGCAAGATAAACGTGATCAACGCCACACCGGTAACCCCGTAGGTTTCGAAACCGTCGGCGCTTGGACCGACTGAGTCACCCGCATTATCGCCGGTGCAGTCCGCAATAACGCCTGGATTACGAGCGTCGTCTTCCTTGATCTTGAATTCAATCTTCATCAGGTCGGAGCCGATGTCTGCGATCTTGGTAAAGATACCACCAGCGATTCGCAACGCGGCCGCACCTAGGCTTTCTCCAATCGCAAATCCAATGAAGCATGCGCCAGCGTAATCTGGCGGAACGAACAACAAAATGCAGAGCATGATCAACAGCTCGACACTGATCAACATCATGCCGATGCTCATGCCAGCTTTGATTGGAATGGCGTAAACAGGGTACGGAAGACCCTTGAGACTTGCAAACGCGGTGCGAGAGTTGGCAAATGTGTTGACCCGGATGCCAAACCAAGCGACGCCATAGCTGCCGAGAATCCCGACGATGCTGAAACAGACAATGATCCCCACCTTTACGGGAGTCATTTGCAATAACCAACCAAAGTACATGACGATTACAATCGCCATAAGGGCCCAAAGCACGGCCATGAACTTGCCTTGATTGATTAAGTATGTTTTGCACGTCTCGTAAATGAGCTCGGAGACCTCCAGCATCGTGGAATGGACCGGCATGTTTTTGAGTTCACGGTAGATCTGCATCCCAAAGAGCAAGCCTCCAACACAAACCAAAAGTCCTGCGTAAAGCAGATAGGTGCCTGGAAAGCCAAGAAACGAAACTTTGTCAAGCTGAGGAAGCACCAAGTTTGCTTCCCCGCCGGGCGCTTGAACAGCCACTGCCGTTTCTACTGCTTGCCCAAAAACGTTGCCGGAGAGCAAGAAACCTCCCAACAG
>JANMNR010000071.1:0-3532 GCA_031368325.1 Pirellula sp. | reverse complement strand
GGGTCCCAGCAGCTTCCAGGTCGCCTCATCAACAATCCCAGTCGCTTCGATTTTTTCTTGTTTTTGAAACGCCTTGACCGCAGCTTCTGTGGCTGGTCCGAAATCGCCATCGACCGAAATGCTGCTTGGCGGCGTTAGCTTTGCCTTGAGGGTTCGCTGCAGTGCTTCGACGAGATCTCCGGTAGCTCCAATTCGCATCGACTTGGAATCGGCATTGCTTGGATCTTTGTCCTGAGATTTGGGTGCCAACAAATCGTAGACGGCCTTGGCGATGTCCGCGCTAAGTTTGTTTCCCGCATTGTCGTCGGTCCATCGGATATCTTTGTTGTTGTCCGTCAGCACGCACAATGCGATCGTGCACCCTGGTCCCATTAGCAAACCAGCATCCGTGCGCACTCGAGTAACCGAACCTGTCTTATGCGCTACTTTGACCTTGGTCGGTAGAAGCAAGGGAAAACGCGATTTGTCGTCGCAGTTGATCAAGTGATCAATCATGGCCTCGGTCGCGTCAGGACTGGCGAGTTCGCCACGCTTGAGTTGTGTCACGAGTTTCACCATATCGATTGCGGTAGTGCTGCCCAATCCATACTTCTCACTTCGTTCGGGTGCGATCGAAACATCGCGACGAAAGACTTTGGCATTGAGCTGAGTTTCTGGATACCCAAGCTCCTTCATGGCTGCTGTGGTGGCCGGCAATCCAATCGCGTCAACTACTAAGTTCGTTGCGGTATTGTCGGAGTAGACGATCATCAATCGAATCGCATCTCGCAAAGTGATCGTTGTCCCAGGTGAAAAATGACTGGTTAAGATCCCTGATCCCTGGACCATGTCGTCCTTTTTCACTTCGATTTTCTGGTCCAGCTTGACTTTGCCAGCGGCGACTTGGCGATACGCTTCTACCATAACGGGCAATTTGATGAGGCTTGCCGTTGGCATGACCGCATCACCGCGGATAGACCAATGCGTATCGCTTTCTAAATGATAGACCGCGACGGCGACATCGCCCTGATATCCCTTGAGCATTGGTTCAACGGCTTCACCGATCGACTTCGAAAGTTTCGATTCCGAATAGGCTGGTCCCACGCAAATGCAGACCGCGACAAGAAAAAGCAAATCTACCAGAAGATGCGTTCCTGAGTTTGCACCAACCTGAGTCAAGCGACGCATCTAATTGCCCCTAAGTAAACGAGTATGAGGCGTTTGTATTCGCCTCGTTTTTCGATGTTTTTTGAAGTACCAATCATCCGCGTGCAGCGGTCGCTTGACCGCTACCTCATTTGATTACTATCTACCTCAATGCTTCAAGCACCAATGACGCTCTACACCTGAGCGATATTGATATATGCGTGAACGTGCGGCGCACCGCGGAAATGAACAACTGTACTTGGCCCTTCGATTCGCCAGATGTCCCAAATTTTGTCGTTGCCAAGATCTTCCTGTTGATAAAACGCAAACCGCAGTTTGTCGATCCCTCCAGCTGCGTCAATCAACTTCATCGCTTCATCGCCATCTTCTTTGCGATACGGAGCAAGCAGTGTCTTCAAACAGTCTTTAACCAAAAGCTGCTGCTCCTTGTTCATTGCAGAAACTGCCAGTCCTGCGAACGTTCCTTTCTCACCCTGGATGCGAATTTCGGTTTCTTTCGGGGCTGCTGTGGACAACAGCGCCAACTTGGCTTGATCCTTGTTTAGAGCGGCGAATACCTCGTTCACCTTTTTTGTCTGATAGTAAAAGATGTTGGCGGCTGCACTCGATTCCTCGCCATGGCCGTAAACCATCCCACCTCCAAAAGCGGTCTTTGGGGAGGAGTCTCCGTCGGCTCGCAGGGTAAGGTGTCGACCTGTCAGCAACCACTGGAAGTCACCTTCTAACGGATTCCCAAAAACAGCAACGCTATAAGCGCTGAGGCCACCGTCATCGTCGTCCATTTGTCGTTGCAATCGTTCGTGCCCTTCTTCACTCGTCACTGCTCGCACGATCTTGTCAATCATTTCGCGTTGGGTGACGGTATAGAAATCGCTGCCGATCAATGGTTTGGTAACGTGCCAATTCGCATTCACGCGGCTTCTTAAGGAATCCGAGAACGGCCTGCAGATTTCAGCCTTCTGTTGTGCCGACAAACTTGCATGGAATTCACCTACGATCGTTTCGGCTTTGCCGGACCCGGCGGATGTGCCATGTACCATTCGGGCCGCTAGTGGAATCGCCGCGATACCGGCTGCAGCTTGTAGGAAATCGCGTCGAGCTAGAACATGCTTCGGCGGTGTGCAGCAAACCGGACATTTCTTCGAATTCATAATTAAGCGCCTTGTTTTGGGTTGGACCACCTTGAAATCGAGTTCGGTGGCGGGAGGGATCGATTCCAAAGCTAGAAGCAAGGAATCCTCACAATATCGTACAACGCTTTCGAGCCTCCTGCACAGGGATCACCAACTTCTCACGCATCGTTCTGGCGGAAAGTACAGGAGTTGGGGCAAAAAAAAATCCGCTTGTTACCAAGCGGATCCATTTGAAAACCTGTTTTTTTAAAACTCGATTACCAAGCAAAGTGAGCGAAGGCTTTGTTCGCATCAGCCATGCGGTGTGTATTTTCACGTTTGGTAATTGCTGTGCCTTCTTTTCGGTATGCAGCCATCAGCTCATCAGCAAGCTTCTGGTGTGTAGCACGACCCTTCTTGTCGCGAACTGCAGTCAGAACCCATCGAAAAGCCAAGCTCTGCTGTCGGTTCTTGTTCACTTGCATTGGTACTTGGTAAGAAGCACCACCGACACGCTTGGATCGGACTTCAATGTAGGGTTTTACGTTCTCGATAGCTTGTTCAAAAACTTCGATAGATGGCCTGTCTTTGATCTTCTCAGCGATTTCATCGAGCGCACTGTAGAAAACACCTTGTGCGGTCGTCTTCTTGCCATCGTACATCAAGCAGTTGATGAACTTGGAAGCTAGAATGGAGTTGAACCGAGGATCAGGTCGCAAACTGGTGCGAGAAGCGGTGATTTTGCCCATAAGAATTACAAATTGATCTGCAAAAAGCTAGAAATACGAGGTAGAAATTAAGCCTTCTTCGCGCCATAACGGCTGCGGGATTGCTTGCGGCCAACAACTCCGAGGGTATCCCGGCTTCCGCGAATGACTTGGTAACGAACGCCTGGCAAATCGCGTACACGTCCGCCACGCACTAAAACGATCGAGTGTTCCTGCAAATTGTGACCTTCACCAGGGATGTAAACGGTTACTTCCTTGCCGTTGCTCAAGCGAACTCGCGTAATCTTTCGGAGAGCCGAATTCGGCTTCTTTGGGGTCATCGTTCGCACCAGCAAACAAACCCCTTGCTTTTGAGGGCACTGCTCCAAAACAGGGCTCTTCGTTGTCTTGTGTTGGACAACGCGATTTTTTCGAACCAATTGATTGATGGTTGGCATACGGTCAGCAGTCGCCTTGCGAACTGAGTGAAATACGATCTGAGTAAGTACAAATATCCAAGCTTCGTCGACAATCGGCCAGTACCAAAGGTGGGAATCGAACCCACAC
>JANMNR010000060.1:0-5920 GCA_031368325.1 Pirellula sp. | reverse complement strand
CCGCTTCCGTCGGCAGCCGATATTTTTTCCCTTCCTTTTGGCTTAGCCAATCGCACATTTGAACTGCATCGTTCCATGTAACGTTGAGAACCGGATGATCCTCGCTTTGTTTAAACCCCGGGTTGCTCCAGGAGTACTTCGGATCACGACCTTCGAACGCATCGCCCCTTTTCGTTTTCGTGGGATCATATTCAGGGTTATACCCATATCCGCCCGTCTTATCAGCAATGGATTCGGGTACCGCGCCAGACAGTTCAAGGTACTTCTTGAACTGTTGGACGGTTACTTCGTGTTGCCCCAGATAAAATGACCGGGTGATTCGTATTTTGTGAACAGGAGCTTCGTCGCCAAGCGAAGTCAAACGAGTCCGATCGTACTGGGGATATGCTAAAGCCAACTGTTCTGGAGTTTCATCGCTTCCCATCAAGAACTCTCCGGATGGAATCAGTACCAGCTTCATGCCGAGAGAGTTTTCTATGGATTCGTTTTTTTCCGTAGCCTCTTTGGCGCAAACAGACGAAATAAGCGTGAACAAAAAGAGCACTTGCAGGAAACGTATTTTCATAACGACCCTCAGTGGGTTTGGGGTTACGACGACAACGAGTTGGATTTTACCAAACTGCGCCCAAAACGTTCGCGTCGATCACCAAAAAATGCAAAGGCCAGTCGTCTTTATTTTTGCCCGGCATCAGTGTTCAAGCAACGCTCCATCCATTATTGGATATGCCCTCCTGCCTGCCTCCTAGCATCGGGCTCATGGTCGTTGTCGTTTGCACCATTGAGCTAATAAAGCTGGGCATCACGAAGGTGACGTTTCAAATGGGCCAACCGCAAACGCCCTTCCGTTCGAGCAGCGAAACACGCGACATCATTGACGATGTGGAAGTGCGGCGGGTGTGCCAGACTTGCTCATCATCAAAGTCGATCGTTTCTGTTGGTGCGCCGGCGAATGTCCCCCCTCTTGGTGTGGAAACGAGTGCTAAAACGCGAAAGTGGTTCGGAAACGCTCGTGATTGAATGCTGTTGGTGTAGAATGAGAGCCCGCCGTTCGCTGGCTAAAATCTCCCGCGAATGTCCCATTTCCTCCCGAAGAATGTTCTGATGCCTTCCACCCCCCCTTTCGGCAAACGTGTTGCCATCGTCTGTCTACTCGTTGCGGTGGTGACTGCGGTTGGTGCCATTGCACCGAGATTTATTCCGAACGCCAAGGCTGTCAAGCACCTCACGCACACATTGGCTTTGGGAGACCTCATGGTGACTGTTACCGAAAATGGAGCGGTCGAGAGTTCGAACAACAAAGAGATCAAGTGCCTCGTCCAAGGTGGCAGCACTGTACTGTGGGTTATCGAAGCGGGAACGATGGTGTCACCGGGCGAAGAGCTGATTCGGTTGGATCAATCCAAAATCGAGGACAAAATCCTTCAGCAGCGAATTGTTTACGAGACCGCCCTAGCGAACAAGATTACGGCCGAAAGCGACGTCGCCGTCGCGGAGATCAGCATCACTGAATATTTAGAAGGTTCATACCGAGAAGCTCGCAGCTTGGTGGAGAAGGAGATCTTCGAGGCGGAGCAGTCGCTACGCAAAACAGAATTATCCTATGACTCCGCCGTGCGACTGACCTCCAAGGGAGTGCTCAAGGGTTTGCAACTCGAAGGCGAAAAGTTTGCAGTCGATTCCTCTCGCAAGGATCTTGAGTTGAAGATGACAAAACTGGATTCATTGGAAAAGTACAGCAAGGAAAAGATGCTACAGCAATTGCGGAGCACGCTGCGTGCGGCAAAGGCAAAGCTCGCTTCGTTTGAAGCATCGTTGGAGCTCGAGAAGACCCGACTCGATCGCGAAAAATTACAGCTTGAAAACTGCGTGATTCGGGCCGACACCTCTGGCATGGTGATATTTCCCTCTATGGCAGCATGGAAGGATACGCCGGACATTACGGAGGGTGCCGTGGTTCGTGAACAGCAAACGCTCTTGGTTATTCCAGACGTCAGCAAGATGCAGGTCAAGGTCGGAATTCATGAATCCAAAGTGGACCGACTCAAAGTAGGTATGCCAGCCAAGGTTCAGCTTCAGGATCTTGTCTTGGAGGGGGAAGTAAGCGAGATTGCCGAAGTCACACGGCCTGCAGGATGGTGGACCGGCAATCTAGTCAAGTACGATACGAAGGTGGCGATCAAGCCGCATGCCGGGCTGAAACCTGGTATGAGCGCCATCGTGGATGTCGTTCTCGCGAAGCACGAAAATGTGTTGACTATCCCTGTCGCTTCCATCATCGAGGGGAAAGATGGGATTACCTGTTGGATCGAAACAGAACAAGGCGCCAAGAAACGGGTAATCCGTTTGGGCGATACGAACGATGAGTTTACCGTCGTCTTGGATGGACTTGCAGAAGGTGATCAAGTTGTTTTGAATCCGCTGGCTTTTGTGGATGAAGCCCAGACGCTTGCTCTTCAGCCAACGTCCACCGAAACAGACAAAGAGAACAAGGCCGCAAGCGGTAAATGAGTGGCGCACTTGGTCAAACGTTTCGCTTAGGGCTTAAAAGCCTTTCATTGCAGAAGATGCGATCCGCGCTCGCGGCCCTAGGCATCTTCATTGGCACGACGACGGTGATTTGGCTGGTGGCGATGGGCGAGGGTGTGAGTTACCAGGCTCAACAGCAGATTTTAGAACTTGGCGCTACGAACATTATTGTCCGCAGTGTGGAGCCGAGCGCGAGCAGTGGCGATAAAAACCGGGTGAAAAGCTATGGTTTGTTGCGATCCGACTATAAACGCATCCTCTCGAACATACCAACAATTACCCGGGCAGTTCCCATTCGAGAGTTGCGTCGTGAATGCAGGGTCGACGGTCGCTCCACGAGCATCAACTTAGTCGGATGCGCTGAGGAGCATTTCGAACTCAACCGGCTGGAAATCGCCCGTGGACGCTGGATGGCGAAACAGGACGACCGCGAAAACTTGATCGTGTTAGCCGACGGAACAGCCCGAAAACTATTTCCGGGAGAAAACCCGATCGGCAAATTTGTAAAGGTGGAAAGCGATGTCTACACCGTGATTGGTCAAACAAAACCGCGAGGCGCCTCGGCTGCCATCGGCGGAAGCCTAGATT
The DNA here is from genome assembly GCA_031368325.1 of Pirellula sp. GTDB lineage: Bacteria > Planctomycetota > Planctomycetia > Pirellulales > Pirellulaceae > JBKCUI01. Next base: position 2,806 of record JANMNR010000060.1, on the reverse strand, counting down.
CTCGCGACTATAGTTTCGATGCGTACATTCCGCTCGAAACTTTTCGGCATCGAGTTGGCGATCAGATCATGACTCGAACAGGCGAAGGGATGAATTTTAAAGGGGAGATTGTTGAGCTGACTCAGATTACGTTGACCGTTGGGGACATTTCACAAGTGGATGAAACCGTCTCAATCGTCGAATCGCTTTTGAAAAAATATCATGAGCAAGAAGATTACGCAGTGGTCGTTCCGAAAGAACTGCTTCGGCAGGCCGAGCGCACGCGAGCGATGTTTAACGTCATGCTCGTGGTAATCGCGGGTATATCTCTGCTCGTGGGTGGCATCGGCATTATGAACATTATGTTAGCCACCGTAACAGAGCGAACTCGCGAAATAGGGATTCGTCGGGCACTAGGTGCAAAACGAAGTCACATCATTCAGCAGTTCTTGGTCGAGACATTGGTTCTCACAGGTAGTGGCGGGCTATTAGGAGTATTGTGTGGATTGCTTTGCGGCCCCATGTTTCGAACCGCCAGAGCACTTATCACCGCTTTCTCGCCCGAACTGTTGCCTCCGATCGTTTACACCCTGGAACCTCGCATTGCATTGTGGTCCGTACTGCTTTCGGTATTCATCTCGCTCGGGGTGGGGCTCTTGTTCGGGCTCTATCCCGCGAGACGAGCAGCCATGATGAATCCAATCGATGCGCTTAGACACGAGTAGAACACGGATGATACCTACTCCCTGATTGACTTTGGACGTTCGGCAGGGCGTACGATGAAGATGGCAAGAGACAAGCCAATGACCAAACCAGCGATCAAGAAGAACATGAATGGAACTGGGGATTGAGACCAACTCCAATTGTCGGTAAGTGTCGTTCCGAATATGGCTCCCAAGGTTGCAAAAGGAAAGAAGATTGCTGCTAGGGTGTTGAGTCGATGCGCAGCAACGGTCATTTGGTAGGTTGCGTTGGATTGCTCATCCGCACGACGAATCACAGCAACATCCATTGAGTTCTTGGCATCTTCGTAAAGCAACTCGGCCTGTCGTGACAGATCATAAGCGCGGTCCCGGTGATCAATAAGAGACCGATCCTCTGGTAGTAGCTTTCTTGCTTCCTCCAAAGCTTCTAGTAGATTCCGGCTTGATCGAACCAGCGGCGAAATCCCTTCCAGCAAGACCAAGTAGTCATCGGCTCGAACCGTCGTCGCTTCTTGCTGTTCGTATTGTTCGATGCGTTTTCCGTAACGGTCAAGGTGCATGCCAAGTGCAACTTTTCCTGGGTCGCCATTGCTGGATCGCCATTCGCCGAGGCTATCCCTCCAAAACAGGATACCGCGTCGGCTGGCTTCATCAGGTTCCGGGGCGAAATGAGCAACAACGAGCAAGTCCCCATTGGATTTCATGACTCGTTGTCTACCAACATTGGTTCCCAATCGAGCGCGAAATTCCTCCGGAAACGAAGACCAGTTGGACGGAATCAAAGGTGCGGTGGCCATGCGGTGAGTCTTAATCGAGTAGTCGTGAGTTGGTAAGCGGAAGCGAGACCAGTCAAATAAAGGGGCTGGATTGTAACACCGAACACTTTGTACAGGCCCAAAGCGTAAATTCAATGAGGCGCACGTTGTTCGTTGTTACGACATAAATTTGAAGGTAAACTACGCGTTGTTCAAGCTGCGACGACAAAGTCGCGAGAACTCCCTTGTTTGTTTACTTTTCGGAGAATCTTCCATGAAGACGTTTTGCATTGCGGTCGCATTATTGTCGTCTGCTCTTTTCGTAGCGGAACCTGTTAATCTTCTCAAACCAACGAATAAGGAGGGCAGCTGGCGTCTTGAAAAGGCCGGAGATACCAAGTCAGAGCTGAAAATCGAGGAAGAAGCGGTCGTTTTCCGTACGACTGTCGTCGATTCAACGGATTGGCACGTACAGGCCGTTCAGACGAACCTCGATTTGAAGGATGGAAAGAACTATGTCATCAAGTTCAAGGCAAGATCGCCGGATGAATTTTCAATCACGGTCAATGCAATGATCGATCAAGAGGATTGGCACCAGATAGGACTCAATGAAGAAGTGCACTTAAAGAAGGAATACTCCGAATTTAGCTTCGAATTTACTGCGAGCGAAACGGTCTCCAATAAGAACCGAATCAGTTTCGTTCTCGAAAGTTCAAAAGGAACCGTCTCCATCAAAGATCTGACCTTGATAGCAAAGTGACGGTACAAGATTAACCCAGGCTGCGGCTTGGGATTGGGGTATGCCAGGAGTCCTTTGGCGAAAAAAACGCTAAGAAAAAAAGTTTATTGCAAAATGCTTGTAATAAGGGGGTTTTGGGATTGCAACTCACGTTGCTATTCCCAGCGCAGGTGGTTAAAGTTTGTACGTTGGCCGAGGTTACGGGAGCTGAAAAGAGCCCACCGACTCCAACAAGATGTAAGCAACAGGTTTCTCGAAGACAGCCGCGAACTTTTCAGTCTCGTCCGCCGTTGAGTTGTTCTGCCGCATGCATCGGATGGCCTGTCCGAGTGGTTTCCGCGGATTGGCCTAGTCGCGATTTGTTTAAAATGCTGCCGTTGTGGTAGCGATCGGTCATTTGGAAACAGGTTAAGTTCAAGGGTTATTTGATGGGTAAGAACATTTTTGTGGGTAGCCTTGCGTGGGCCACTACGTCCGAGAGTCTCGACCGAGCTTTTGCTCAGTACGGGGTGGTTACATCCGCTAAGGTCGTCAACGACCGTGAAACGGGTCGTTCCAAAGGTTTCGCGTTCGTTGAAATGGAATCGGGTGCTGATGAAGCTATCCGTGCATTGAACGGCGCTGAACTT
>JANMNR010000007.1:0-2507 GCA_031368325.1 Pirellula sp. | reverse complement strand
CTTGTCGACGAGATAACCGCCTTTTCCTTGGTCATCTTTCGCACTGAAGATATCGCGAGTGATTTCAATAAGGTAACTCTGCAATTCTCCTTTGTTCCAATCGGAAAAGACATCGTAGAGTTCTTCGTTCGAGAGTCCCGCGGCTTCTTTGAGTAAGAAATACGCTTCGCAGATCAACTGCATGTCGCCGTACTCAATTCCATTGTGGACCATCTTGACGTAGTGTCCTGAACCACGTGGCCCTACCCACTCGCAACAAGGAATGTCATTCTTCGGTCCGACCTTAGCGGCGATGGATTGGAAAATCGGTTTTATTGTTTCCCAAGCAGCCTTGCTGCCACCGGGCATGAGACTTGGCCCCTTGAGAGCCCCCTCCTCGCCACCGGAGACGCCAGCACCAACGAATAAAAGTCCTTTGCTTTCGACATACTGCGTTCTACGTTCGGTGTCAGCAAAATGTGTGTTTCCGCCGTCGATAATGATGTCACCAGGCTCAAGATACGGGAGCACCTGTTCGATCAAGTCGTCCACGGCTGGCCCCGCTTTGACCAACATCATCACAAAACGTGGTCGCTTGAGATTCTTAACCATCTCGACGATGGAGTGGCAGCCAACAAAGTTCTTGCCGTTGGCCCGCCCCTTCATTAGGTCGTCTACTTTGTCGATTGAGCGATTGTAAACCGCCACACGGTAACCTCGACTCTCGACGTTGAGAGCTAGATTCTCACCCATAACAGCCAGGCCGATCAGGCCGAAATCGCACAATTCGCTCATTAGATTTCAGTTGTTGTAAACAACCGTCGCAAAAATAGTGTAGAAGCAACTCTAAATGCTGGCATTCGGTTTAACACCAACTTTTACCAATACGAATTCTAGCCCTTGTTCCCATTCCCATCAATTGCTAGTGATTGGCCTTCCTGCAAGAGAAGTGTTTTTGCTAAGAACACAAGTCGTCTGAATTTTACGTTTATTTGGTTGGCAACCCGGCAAGGATGTCAGGTTCATGAAGCGATTCGTCTATGCAGCCGCAGCGATAGTCCTAACGGGCGTGTTGGCTTTACTTGTTTTAGCAGTAGCCCAACGCGACGCCCGGGTCAGCGATTCCTCCCCGGTAGAAAACACCCTTGCCTATGCAAACAAAACCGCCAAACCCATTCAAGGGACATCTGAGGATGGCGGATTTGCGGCAGATTCTGCTGTTTGGCCGCCTCTTCCGATTGTGCGAGGGAACGATTCGCCGAGTCTCGATGATTATCCATCCCCGGCCGCGTATGCACAAAATGCCACGACTGACACTCAACCCAACAATGTTCGCAAGCCGAATTCGACTGTGAAATTAGCGGAGCCGCCACCTTTGAGTGCGCTCAATCGGTTCTTAACTCCAACCCAACCTGGCTCCCCCAACCCATTGACCCCAAGTCAAGAACCGAACACCATTTCGAGCGGTCGGGACAGGGAATCCTCAAACTACACTCCGCGGACGCTTCCAAGCATGCCAGGTGCGCCGAGTACGATTCTGGACAACCCGGGAAATCAACCCTTGGGAAGCAGCCCATTGCCGCCGAGTCTTCCTCACTCTCCTCCAAGTACTATTGCACCTCCCTTGTACGCTTCGCCCTCGATGAGTGGTCCACCGTCGTTTGGGGGTTCTGCGTCCTTAGGTATGCCACGTTCGAAAGAGCTGCCGAATGAACTGGCAACAAATGGTTCGCCGCCAAACGAAGCGTCCCTTGGTCAACCGAGGATGACGCCAAACGCTGGACAAAACTCGAACTCCGGACTGGTTTCCGGGGAGCTTTCCAACGCGGCGGAAACAAGGCCGATCGCAACCCTTGGAATGCCATTACCCACGACATCCGGTGTTGGATCCAACGGAATGGACTCGACTAGAACAGCCCCTAGTGCATCGGGCACTTTGCCATTCTCGTCTCCTACGCCAGACATTTCGGCTTACCAGACACCGGCCCCTTCGTCCTCGCCGCAAAACACATATGAACCACCCAAGCCCACTTCGCCATCGTCGACGAGCCAGCCCGCTGGTTCCAATTCGAACTCATCGGTGGGCGGGAAAACAACTGGCTATTCCAGCGCGGCCCCTGGCTTACGTCAATTGGATGGTTCACAAAATCCAAGCATGGAAATTCAAAAACGTGCACCGAACGAAGTCCAAGTGGGTATTCCTGCCACATTCACCGTGTTGGTCCGCAATGTCGGCAACGCGACCGCCTACGATGTTCAGGTTGTCGATTCGGTTCCCAAAGGTGCGCGACTGGTTCGAACAAGTCCACAGGCACAACCCATCGGGCCGAGCGGACTTAATTGGAAGCTGGGAGAGATGGCCGCTGGTTCCGAGCAAACCATTACGATCGAATTGGTTCCGGAGTCCGAAGGCGAGATTGGCTCCGTTGCAAGTGTCAATTTCGCGGCGCAGGCGTCAGTCCGTACGATGAGCACACAGCCCAAGTTGGTTGTAAAGCAGCAATCGGAAGCGATGATCCTCGGCGGTG
>JANMNR010000805.1:0-14229 GCA_031368325.1 Pirellula sp. | reverse complement strand
GCGACGTTGTTCAATAAGGCCGCAAGCATCAAAACAATGAAGCAATTTCTAGCAAGTCGTTGCATGATGCCTATTCGGACGATCGAATGGTGGAGTTTGGTAGGTTTACGACAAGTGCATTCTCGACCACAATACAGCACGTTCCGCCGCTAAGTAAATTACCACGCGTTCTTCATTTTCGATAGGCAGTATGGCATCGCTTCAACTGATCACTTACCCGCATCCAACCCTTCGGCATCGATCCAAGCCCATCGTTCGAGTGGACGCTCGACTGAAAGAGCTCGTCGACGAGATGTTCGAAATCATGTACCAATTTCGTGGAGTCGGACTGGCTGCGAATCAGGTGAATCTGCCCATTCGCTTGTTTATTGCCAACCCGAGCGGTGACAAGGAAGAAGGGCCGGAGCTCGTCTTTATCAATCCCGTGATCAATCGAGCCAAGGGCGTTGCCGAAGCCGAAGAAGGCTGCTTGTCCTTGCCAGGAATCAACGCTCATGTAAAGCGCAACAAATCGCTAACGGTCAACGCTTACGATTTGAAAGGGAACGAGATCAACGCAGAGGTCGAGGGGTTCATGGGACGGATTGTTCAGCATGAAATCGATCACCTGGATGGCGTTTTGTTTATTGATCGCCTGACAGATGAAATCCGACGTCCAATCGCAGACCAGATCCAAGCAATGGAAATGGCGTTTGAATCCAAACAAAAGACGGGATCAATCGCCCAAAACGAGTCACTGCAAGCACAGTTGCTCGATTGGGAACAGAAATACTGCTGATAACTTTCAAGCAGTAGAATAATGCGGCCGAGAGGACTCGAACCTCCACACCCTTGCGGGCTCTAGGCCCTCAACCTAGCGCGTCTGCCAATTTCGCCACGGCCGCATTTGTAAACACTTGAGGACGCGAAAGTTTATGCAGAATCCCTCGGTCGTCAAGTCGCCATTCTCATTTCCCTGGTAACACTAGCGATATCGATTCTTGACATACTTTTCTTCCACGGGCTGCTTTGAGACAATCGCCTGGAGCATTTCCACCCTATCGCGGTGGCTTGGAATCACGGTGCCTCGATAATGATGACGCCGGGTCATGTTGCCGTAAACGTGTAGCGGCCGATAGTCTCGCTCCAAAATCGGTATGTCCTTGTTCGCCGTTTTCGCATCGCCCTGCAAGACGCTTGGGCCGGTCCAACCTGGTTCGTGCTTCACGCGAGGAGCGTCTAGCTTCGGCTGACCGTATGCAGCCGAAGTCATTCCTGCCACAATAATCAAGGGGAGGAAGAGCGATCGCACAGATACCTTTCGCATTTCGTACTCAAAAAAGTTCTTGGATTTAAAGCCACGGTTACGACCTCATTCGGCAATGCTCATATTCGAGGTTTGGGGATTTTGCTGGAGTTTGGGAATTTTTCGGAAATTCAAGAGGACTGTATAAATCCAAGCGTGGAGTGCAAAACGGTGGTGCAGTCGGTCAACTAACGCTTGAGCTTTCTGTTGAATTGCGTTAGATCCGTCGGAAACGTGTAGATCGTTGCAACCAGCACAACCCAACCCATCTGCAATTGCGTCTCCCTGCGACCAAGATTGGGTCGAGAAACCAGCATGTTCATTTGCACAACCTGGAAACTCTCGAAATGCTATCCATCGCACAGTTACCCGTCCTCAACGTTTCAAACGCGCCGGAGATCCAAAACGAAGAGCCAAACGTGGCTCTCGCTCCAGAGGAAATTGCGACTCTGGCTTCTCTAATGGACCGCTATGACCAAGTGCTGTTGGACATTGACTTGTTAACCGACCGTTTAGAAGAGTTGCTGAAAACAGAGTCGGTGTCGAGAAAAGAGTAAGAGTAGGCCGCAAGCGAGAGCGACTGACAATTTGCTAAGACGTTTAACCGTGCAACTCAAAAAACATCTAGCCTCAAAACTGCCCTTGCCTCAATCTCGCCACGCCTCGTATTGTTTCGAGTGGAAACAAACGATTTATCACGTCGGCGATTTTGCGAATGGATTCGAGAGCCATACTTTTCTTTGCGTTTCGTTTTTGGCCTGGTTTTCAGAAACTTTGGCTTAAGGGCGATTTTCATTCGCTGATGGTTTCTTTGTTGTTTAGTTGGGTTCTTGCAGCAACTTGCCTTGCGACGTTTGTTTGGCCCGAATGGCTCATTACGTTCCTTAGCCCGGCTTGGCTAGCTAAGGCGTCGCTGGTTTCGCTTTGGCTCATACTGTGTGGAGTCAGTCTTTTTTCAGCGATGGGTACCTTCCTAAATGCCACTCGATCCACTGGGCTCAGTCTCGCCGCGACCCAACAAAATCTGGAAAACGCACAGGAACTTTACCTTCAAGCGAATTATTTCGACGCCGAGCGACTGATTCGGAAAAACCTGAGCGGACAAGCAGAAGACATCGAATCTTTCTTGCTGTGGATTGCAATCCTGCGTCGGACCCGGCGAATTCCACAAGCGTTAGAATTGATTTCGAACGTAGTCAAATTGGATGCCGCGTTGCCTTGGATGGCAGAGTTGCGGTCAGAAAAGGAGCAATGCTTACGCATCAAGATTCAGGCACCCCCTGCACACGACTGACAAAAGCGTTACGATCGGATTGTTCGAAACAGTCGACCTCTTCCTAATTTCGGGAATGGGTTGGAAGTTGGAGGCATGTTGAACTTGTTCTTCTTCAAAATCCGCCATTCCACGGCACCGGCTACGCAATGCTGAGCCAAGCTATGGAGGATCGAAATAGAAGCGACAAAATGACAGGTAGAGAGTTTGGAACATCATTTGCATTGATTGGTTGCAGGTCGATGTTACTAATTACTACAACGATCACCAGACCACGAAATACGTCTCAATTACAGAGGTTAGTTGGTCAACCGCCACTTTGGCACTACACCTAATCGACCTCGAAAGAAAGGTTTGCACATGTACGAAAGATTCACAGACCGCGCTCGCAAAGTAATGCAGTTGGCAAACCAAGAAGCACAACGATTTAACCACGAGTACATCGGAACCGAACACATCCTCTTGGGCTTGGTCAAGGAAGGAAGCGGCGTTGCTGCAAACGTCCTCAAGAACCTGGATGTCGATCTAAGAAAGATTCGGCTCGAAGTAGAAAAATTGGTCCAAAGCGGGCCAGAGATGGTGACCATCGGTAAACTGCCGCAAACACCACGTGCGAAGAAGGTCATCGAGTATTCCATGGAGGAAGCTCGGAATCTAAATCACAACTACGTGGGCACCGAGCACATTCTCTTGGGATTGCTCCGAGAGCAGGAGGGAGTGGCTGCTCAAGTGCTCATGAACCTTGGAATGAAGCTTGAAGATGTTCGTGAAGAAGTGCTGAACTTGCTGGGCCATGGCATGGAGAGCGCAGAAGTTGGCGAACGGGGCGGTCGAGAAGGCACGGGTGCCGGAGCCGAACCTGGCCAGCCGGCCAAGGGCGGCAAGAGCAAGACTCCCGCATTGGATAGCTTTGGTCGTGATCTCACTGAGCTCGCTCGACAAGGTAAACTTGATCCTGTAATCGGACGCGAGCGGGAAATTGAACGCGCAACGCAAGTACTCTGTCGACGAACCAAAAACAACCCAGTGCTGCTCGGCGAAGCAGGAGTCGGTAAGACGGCCATCGTCGAAGGCTTTGCTCAGCGAGTGATCAACGGCGAAGTGCCCGAGATTCTGGCGGACAAACGAATCGTCGTCCTCGATCTGGCAATGATGGTTGCCGGAACAAAGTACCGTGGACAGTTCGAGGAGCGAATCAAGGCGGTGATGAACGAAGTGCGCCGCGCTCGCAATACAATTCTCTTTATCGACGAGTTGCATACGCTCGTTGGTGCCGGTGGTGCCGAAGGCGCGATCGACGCGGCCAACGTGCTCAAGCCAGCTCTTGCACGTGGTGAAATTCAATGCATCGGTGCAACAACCCTCGACGAGTACCGCAAGTACATCGAAAAGGACAATGCTCTCGCACGTCGATTCCAAGAGATCATGGTTGAGCCAACTGGCAAAACCGAAACGATCCAAATCCTCAAGGGACTCAAGGATCGCTACGAAGAGCATCACCGCGTTCAAATCACCGACGATGCCATCGTTGCCGCTGTGGAAATGAGCGAACGCTACATCACTGCTCGTTGCCTGCCCGATAAAGCCATCGACGTCATCGACGAGGCGGGTGCGCGAGTTCGATTGCGTACGATGAGCAAGCCACCCGATCTCAAAGATATCGACGACGAAGTCGAACGTCTCAATAAGGAAAAGGAAGATGCAGTTGCTAACCAAGATTTCGAAAAGGCGGCGAGTTTAAGAGATCAAGCGGACAAGCTGCGTCGAAAGAAGGAGCAGATTACTCGCGATTGGCGTGAGAAGAGCCGCGAAACCGACGGTGTTGTCGACGAGGAAGTGGTTGCGGAGGTTGTCTCCAAGATGACCGGCATTCCATTGACTCGACTGTCCACAGAGGATTCGTTGCGATTGATGAATATGGAATCCGAGCTGCATAAGCGAGTGGTCAGCCAAGAGCAGGCCGTTACAGCGGTTGCTAAAGCGGTTCGACGAAGTCGAAGCGGACTCAAGGATCCTAAGCGTCCAACCGGTTGCTTCGTTTTTGCTGGACCAACCGGTGTTGGAAAGACATTGCTTGCCAAAGCACTTGCTGAGACGTTGTTTGGAGATGCCGAGGCGCTTATCCATATCGACATGAGCGAGTACATGGAAAAGCACAACGTGAGCCGGCTCATCGGTGCACCTCCTGGTTATGTGGGCTACGAAGAAGGCGGCCAGTTGACCGAGAAGATCCGACGTCGACCTTACGCGGTTGTTCTGTTGGACGAAATCGAAAAGGCTCACCCTGACGTCTTCAACATGCTTTTGCAAGTCATGGAAGAAGGGCGATTGACGGACAGCTTTGGGCGACAAGTCGACTTCCGCAATACGATCTTGATCTTGACCACCAATGCCGGTGCCGACGCGATTAAGAACGAATCTGCCTTTGGTTTCACCAAGCCTGACGGGGACGCATCGTACGACAGCATGAAGTCGCGAGTAATGGATCAGATCCAACGGGTCTTCCGGCCTGAGTTTTTAAACCGACTCGATGACACAATCATCTTCCGGCACTTGAACAAGGAAGACTTGAAGAAAGTTATCGACTTCGAAATGACAAAGGTTTTGCAACGCTTGCACGAGCGTGGTTTGGAACTAATCCTGACCGACGAAGCCAAAGAGTTCATTATCAAGCAAGGGTCTGACCTCGATTACGGTGCACGTCCTCTACGCCGAGCTATCGAGCAACGCGTCGAAGATCCACTTGCAGAAGAGCTGCTGCGAGGCACTTTTGAAGGCAAGAATACGATCACTGTCGAAGCGATCAAGGGTGACGATGGAAAGATCACTCGCTTGGAATTTAAAGGCGAAGTGAGAGACCAAACCGAGGCGATTGAACCTGCTGCCGCAGCGGGCGCATAGCGTCGAGGTATTGTTTAGAAACAGTTAAATCCAAACAGGTCGAGAAACATTCTCGGCCTGTTTTCGTTGGCGGATGGCAGGAACAGTCGGAGCTGGTGCCAATCGCCGAAACACTTGGTATACTGCCAGAGCGGAAACCGAGCCAATGTTTGGTTCGGAATGAAGTGCATGTTCACGATCACCAATGTACCCGAGGGTTTGACGATGTTTCGACGAGTATTTTTTTCGCTTTCGCTGATTGCAATTTTCGCTGTTCCTGGCCTTGGCCAATCACTGAAGGTCGACAAGGAGAAGTCCAAGATCGACTTTGTTGGCAAGAAGCCAGACGGAAAGCATGCTGGCGGCTTCAAGGACTTTACGTCAGAAGCAAAGGTAAACATGGAGTCCCCGGACAAGAGTTCGCTGACGATTGAAATCAAGACGGATAGTTTGTGGTCCGACGATGAAAAGCTGACGGGCCACCTCAAGAACCCTGACTTCTTCGACGTAAAGAAGTATCCAACCATTAAATTCGAGTCCACCAAAATTGAAGTAAGCGATGATAAAGCAACCATCATCGGAAAGCTTACGATGCTAGACAAAACCGTCGAAGTAAAGATTCCTACAACGACCGAATTGAACGATAAGTCGTTGACGCTCAAAGCCGACTTCAAGATCGACCGAACGAAGTGGGGAATGAACTACGGAAAAGGCAAGATCGAGGACGATGTTGAGCTGAAAATCATGCTCATGTTCCCTCGCTAGTTTTGTCTAGTCTCTACACGCTCAAGTATCTTCTGCTGAGTCCCCTTCCGCTGGGAGGGGCAAGGGGGGGAAATGAGAAAGGTAGAGCTGGCCCGTTCGTCATCCCCTGGCCAAATTCTGACCAGGAGTTTGGTGACCCGTTTAGATAAAAGTGCATCCGAAAAAAAGCAAATGACCTTCCCAGATTTTGAGTTGCCTCCAACGCTTGTTAACGTGATGGACGGCCGAGTGGCATTTGCTCTCTCTCTTGCGATTGCAGCCAGTCGCGAGACTTTGAATTTCTTCAGAACCAGCGAATTCCAAGTGGAGCGAAAAAGCGACCGTTCGCCGGTTACCCTCGCTGACAAGCAAACGGAACAATTGGTTCGTTCCTTGGTAACTCAATCGTTTCCGGCCGATGCGATCCTTGGGGAGGAGTTCGGAAGCGTTCCCGGTCAGTCGAGTTTCGAATGGATCATTGACCCGATCGATGGCACAAAAAGCTTTATCTCGGGTGTGCCGCTTTACTCAACGCTCGTCGGTATGACGATGGGAGGCCAGCCGCAAATCGGTGTCATCACGATCCCTGCTTTAGGCGAAATCGTCATCGCCGCCAAGGGCATGGGCGCATGGTATGGCCAGTCGCAGACGCAGCAGTCGGGAAACAAACTTACACAAGCGTTCGTCTCCAAACAGAGTCAATTGTCCGACGGGTTAATGGTTACATCTCAAGTTGACAACTTTTCGCATCGCAATGCCGAGAGTGGTTATCGTGAGCTCGAGGCAGAAGCCTATGTTTCAAGGACATGGGGGGATGGTTACGGCTATTTGTTGGTCGCTACGGGACGAGCTGAAGTGATGGTAGATCCCATTGTCAACCCTTGGGATGTAGCAGCGGTCGCCCCAGTTATCGAAGAAGCGGGCGGAAGGTTTTCTAGTTGGTCGGGCGATTTCAATATTCGGGCTGGCCATTGCATTGGCAGCAACGGTTTAGTGCACGAACAAGTCCTATCCCGATTGCGACCATTTGCTTCGTAGTAGCATCGTTGTAGATCAGTCCAGTGTAGAGCAGTTGTTCTCAACTGTTCCCCCTCACTCATTAAAAACTCATGACCAACCCAACACCCGATTCCGCATCAACGACAGCCGACACTCGGAAGCCCGTTCGTATTTGGCCGCAGGCCTTTCTTGCTGTAACAGGCCTCGGATGCATGTTGGTGCCGACCCTGTTTGGAATGGTCGATTCGGTCCGTTTTATGACATTGGCAATTGGGGCTGCCATTCACGTGCTTTTGCTGGCGATGTGGGTTCTCTTGGGTTCAAGAGCGCCTTGGCTTGATCGGCTGTTGTTTTTGATCCTCGGATTCGTTGGATTGCTTTTTGTCTTTTCGCTGCAAGACAAGTCGTTGGGGATCAACGTGTTGTTATTTGGGACCCCAATAGCAGCGGCTTGCCTCGCGATTACCTTGATCGTGACCCGCATTATGCCGTGGTCCAAACGAAAGTGGGTCGCGTATGCGGTTTGGTTGATCGCGATGTCGCTTTGGCTGCTAGCTGGTACGGATGGGATGATGGCGAGCTTTGCTCCAGAACTTCGATGGCGATGGCAACCAGATGCCGAGCAGCGTGCGCTCTTGAATCGAAATCTTGCCATACGCAGCGAATTGAATAAGCCGAAGATCGAGGTGCGATCTGTTTCGCTCAAGGAAGGAGACTGGCCGAGATTTCGAGGGACGGAGAGCAATGGCAAAGCAAGTGATCTAGGACTTGAGCTGTCCGATAAGACCAAGGCGAAAATGCTTTGGAAGCAGCCTGTGGGTTTTGCATGGTCAAGTATGATTGTCGTCGATGGCTTACTCTTTACGCAGGAACAGCGAGGACCGAAGGAGGCTGTTGTTTGTCTAGATGCTGCGACCGGCGGAGAGGTGTGGGCGTACACGTACGAAGCTCGTTACGAAGATGCAACGCAGGCGTCTGGGACCGGCCCTCGCAGCACTCCAACGTTCTACAACGGAAGGATCTATTCCGTCGGAGGTACTGGCGTGGTTACTTGTCTGTCTGCTGAGGACGGCAAGCTGATTTGGAAACGCAATCTAAGCGACGATTGTTCCACGCCTGTTGCGATGTGGGGGTTTGCTACCTCACCTAGTCTTCAAGCGGATAATTGTTTTCTATTGGGTGGTGGTGAATCAAGCAGTTCAAAAGACTGTATTTGTTACGATGCGAACACCGGAGACATTCGATGGTCAGCAGAGGGCAAGGGTGTAACCTACAGTTCGCCGCAACTTGTGGAGCTTTGCAACGAGCAGCAAGTAGTACTGTCTGTCGGACCAGATACGATTGGACGCAGTGTGTCCGATGGCAAGGAGCGATGGCGGATCAAGAGTGGCGGGATGGGCAACACGATGTTGCAACCCATTCTTTTTGGCAAGGACCAAATATTGATCGCCAGTGGCGAGGGGGATGGCACCAGTCTCGTCGACATCAAGCATACCGGTGATAGTTGGCAAGCGAGCAAGAAATGGTCGAGCACTCGGCTACGGCCTGATTTCAACGATGTTGTGGTGATTGATTCGATGATTTTGGGTCTGACAAAGGGGCTTTTGACTTGCGTGGATTCCGCGACCGGTGAACTGCGATGGAAGAAATTCCGGTTTGGGAGCGGCCAGTTGATCGCTTTGCCAACTCAGGGTTGCGTTTTGGTTTTGAGCGAAGCGGGCGAATTGAGCTTAATCCGTGTAAGTCCCAAGGAGCCAACATTGTTGATCACTTGGCCAGGCATACAGGGAAAGACCTGGAATCATCCGGTGCTGGTGGAAAACCGGATCTATTGCCGGAGTGCCGAGGAAATGGCCTGCTACGAGCTTGAGTGATTGAAGGTTAGATTGCTGTTAATTAATGGATCCCCAAGCCAAGACATGCGTCCAAAGGACAGCACTGCAGGCTAGTTGCCCAATATGCTATGGAAGTTGCTATTGCGCAACTCTCAAGCAGTTTCTCTCGAGTTCGTTTTGATCGGCTTACTCTCAACTATTCGAAATTCGGTGTTTTCCAAGCTCAACAAAAGGAGTCACAGAGGACACAGTTAAAAGCGAATCAACTCCTCTGAGTCTTTGTGATTTTAAAGTCGGATCTTGAGCATTACGTCGAGTGGTCTGGCCTTCTGATCGAGACCGGGCAAAGGTAACGATCCGCCGAGATAAACTCGGTGGCATTCGACATGCCGTCGGCTTTTCGCCGGAATAAATCCAGCGGGAACCGTCTTGGCAACCACACCCGTCTCAAAATAACGTGCAAAGGATGGTGCCTGCTACGCGGTCGAATAATTGTTATACTGCACATCGACGTAAACTCCGTCGCCGATGGCTCCGGGTTAAACGAACGATGACTTGCCCACTCGAACTCGGTTCACACCTCGCGGAATTGGAATGCAGCAAAAAGTCTTTGAACATCGATTATCCAATGGGATGGTTGTGCTTGGTGAGCCCATGCCGTGGTTGGAGTCGGTGGCCTTTTCGTTGCTATTGCCGGCTGGCACTAAAAACGAACCACAGGATCGATTGGGTCTGGCTGGACTGACGTTGGAAATGTCCCAACGAGGTGCGGGACCTTACAGCAGCCGAGAAGTCGTCGAGCGTTTGGACTTCTTAGGGGTTGATCGGTCGAGCAATGTCACGACCTTCCACACATCGATGAGCATGGCGGCCATGTCTCGAGTCCTGGAGCCGACGCTTGAGGTCGCTGCTGCGATTGTGAGGGAACCGCACTTTCCGGAAGACGAACTCGACGAAGCGCGACAGTCTGCGCTGCTCGAACTCGCTTCGATCGACGATGACCCAGCCCAGAAATGTTTCAAGGAATTGAAGCGAATGCGATTTGGTGAAGTCTTTGGACGTTCGTCACTCGGTAGTGAGTCGGGTTTGACCGACACGACACTTGATGACTGCAAAGAGTTTCATCGAAAGCACTACAGTCCTGATCGAGCCATCATTAGCTTGGCCGGCAACTTTGATTGGGATCGATTTTTGGTCATTGCAGATCGGTTGTTTGGCGATTGGAAAGGGCCAGCCTATGTCGGTCCAACGAGTGTGGTTTCCTATCCCGGAAACTCACACTTGTGCCATGACAGTCAGCAAACCCATATCGCGTTGGCGTATGATGCAGTTCCGTACAACCATCCTGAGTACTATCAAGGGCGAGGACTGGTTGGCATTCTGAGCGATGGAATGAGTTCGAGGTTGTTTGCCGAAGTCCGCGAGAAGCGAGGGTTGGTCTATTCTGTATCCGCATCGGCCCATTCGTTGCACGACTGTGGAAGTGTTTTGTGTTATGCCGGAACGACTGCCCCTCGAGCTCAAGAAACGCTCGATGTTACGGTGCAAACCATTCGGTCGTTGGAAAACGGAATCGATCCAGCGGAGCTTAAAAGACTCAAGGCTCGAGTTCGAACCTCTTTGGTGATGGAGCAGGAGAGCAGTTCGTCGCGAAGTTCACAAATGGCTCACGACTGGGCATACTTAGGTCGCGTCCCGTCCCGCCAAGAATTGTTGAAGACCATTGAGGCATTGAGTTGCGAGAGTTTGCTTAACCACTACAAGAATCATCCCCCACGTCGATGGTCGCTTGTGACCATTGGACCCGATCCCCTGGAGTTTTCTGATGCAGTTTCGTAGCGAAAAACTCTCCAACGGTTTGGAAGTCATCGCGGAGGTTAATCCAGAAGCGTTTAGCCTCTCGCTTGGCTATTTCGTAAAAACCGGTTCGCGCGACGAGACCCCGGAGATGGCAGGCGTTAGTCATTTTCTTGAACACATGATGTTCAAGGGAACGGACCGGCGAACCGCAGAGGACGTCAATCAAGAATTGGACGACCTCGGTTCGCAATCGAACGCTTACACAAGCGAGGAGCAAACGGTTTATTACATGAGTGTTTTGCCGGAGTTTCAGCATGCCGCTCTCGACTTGCTCAGTGACATGATGCGTCCTGCGTTGCGCGATGAAGACTTTCAAACCGAGCGACAAGTGATTCTCGAAGAGATCGCAATGTACGACGATCAGCCTCCTTATGGCGCAATGGAACGGGCTGCTGAAGCGTACTTTCGCGAGCATCCACTTGGACGACGTGTCCTAGGAACCCGCGAGACGGTTAGTGAACTTGACCCCGAAGCCATGCGTGCATACCACCAAGCACGCTATGCGCCAGACAATTTGACCTTGGTTGCGTCGGGGGCTGTCGACTTCGAGCAGTTGCTCAAGTCGGCAGAGGCGATGACAACTCAATGGAAACCATCGCAAGCCAAACGGCAGTTGGTCCTACCGACTTTTTGCAACGACATGTTGAGCATGGTGCATCCGCCAGCAACGCAGCAATATACGTTGCAGTATTCTCCGGGCCCGAGTTATTGCGACGAGGCTCGCTATATCGCTCGGATTTTGGGGACGATACTTGGCGACGATTCGGGAAGTCGATTGTTTTGGGAGTTGGTTGATACTGGCATGGCAGAAACGGCAGCTACGTTTACGCAAGAGTTTCAGGAATGCGGGTTGTTCTGCACGTTTCTTACATGCGCTCCAGAGCAACATGACGAAAACTGGTGCATCATTCAGGAGATCCTCGCTCAGGGCAAAGAGGTCCCGATAACAGCCCTCGAGTTAGAATTAGCCAAGAACAAAATCTGCTCCGGCATGATACTTGGATCGGAACGACCAAGCAATCGGCTGTTTTCCATAGGAAACGCTTGGACCATTCGCCGGACGTATGAAACGATTCAGGCGGCTTCGGAGCACTACCGCGAAGTGACTTTGGAATCGGTACAAAAGGCCTTCGAAGCCTTGGCGGACAGAACCAGCGTGACGGTGAGCGTTGGTCCGGAAGCGTCCTAGTCGAACAGGTTGAGATGGATTCAACTCCTCCGTCAAACGAGGGTCCCGCGATGTCAACTTACTTCTAAAGGCAAGTTGTGGCTGCATGAAAATATTGGGCGGATCTCATTTGCCGAAGTACTCCATAGGATGTTATAGAATTCATGCTTCATAAGCCATTTCTCCTTTTGACGGTTCTTGTTTTTTGCCATTATTCACAACCAAATGAAACACGGCAGTTCAATAAAGTCGTCACGCTGGAAGAGACCTCCGAAACGTCGGCCAATGCGAGTGTTGGGGACTTGGATGGCGACCGCGATCTTGACATTGTTTTAGCGAAAGGAAGGCACTGGCCGTTGCACGATCGGGTCTTGCTGAACGATGGCAATGCAAATTTCTTACCAGCAAAAAACCTAGGCATGGAACCAGACCGAACGTACTCAGCTGTGCTTGCCGACTTGGACCTGGACGGGGACTTGGATGTCGTTGTCAGCAACGATAGCCCGGACAAGAAGCTGATTTACATCAACGACGGAAAGGCGATGTTTCGAGTTGCTGGGACATGGGGCAGCCCGAAATGGAACACTCGCAACGCCTCCGTTGCAGACTTGAATGGAGATGGATTTCCGGACCTGATCGCAGCCAATCGCAACAGTGCAAGCTATGTATGCCTAAACGATGGCACTGGTGGATTTAAAGAATCAGGATTCGTCAAGATCCCGTCCGAGTCAGCAACGACCATTGTCCCTGCCGATTTCAATGGCGATGGTTACGTTGATCTAGCGATTCCACACCGCGATGGTGGCCAAAGCGTACTGTTCCTCAATGACGGCAAGGGGAGCTTTGCTGAGAAAAAGCCGTTTGGTCCTGTCAAAACTTCCGCCCGCGCGGCAGCAGCCGGCGATATGAATGGCGACGGATACATAGACTTAGTCGTGGGCGACGAGAAGCGGGGTTCGACTGTCTATCTGAACAAAGGGAAAGCAGAATTCGGCGATGGAATCCAACTGTCGGAGCCATCGACTGCGGTCGGGGCTATTTCCATTGGTGATATGAATCGAGACGGAGCGAACGACATTGTCATCGGTTATGCTTTAACGCCTGGGGCCGTCTTCTTTAACAGCGGCAAAGGCACCGATTTTGAGCAAGTGCGATTCGGTGACGGCAAAGGGGCGGTTTATGGCATTGCGCTGGGAGATCTAAATAATGATGGATTCCTCGACATTGTAGTTGGCACAAGCGATGCACCCAATAAAGCTTACTTGAGTGGATTTTGATCGTCGTCGTGATTGATGTCGATTAGTGCGCGTTGATGGCAGGGATGTACATTGACGCGGAAACCACATCAATCATGTTGATTTTCGAAGACCGGAGCTGGCTGGATGAAGCGATTGCATGTTGGGACGGTGGCAAGTCTCTAGCCATCGGTAAGTTTCCTTCGGGATTGCTGTTAAGCTTGACTGATCTGTAAGCCGCAATCGAAGCGGTCCTTCAATCGGATGTGTGGCTCGTATTCGACTTCCGACGAAGCGAATACCGACTGGCCGAGGGGGCATGAAGGTTGGGCGGGATCAGGCAATTGCGATGGTTGTCGACGAATCGGGCAAGCAGCATTGTCCGCTAGTGGTTCACGCGCCATCGTGGCCGGAGTTTCACGAACAAGTCAACACGATGGTGGAGCCGCATCGCTCGCCGAAGAACAGACCGAATGTAAACCGTTCTGAGTGAAGACTGGTTGATCAGCCATACGCAACAGAAAAAGAGTTGCGTTATCCATTTACGCTGTGTGTACACCGAGACTGGTTGATGACACCGACAAAG
Organism: Pirellula sp.; assembly: GCA_031368325.1. Lineage (GTDB taxonomy): Bacteria > Planctomycetota > Planctomycetia > Pirellulales > Pirellulaceae > JBKCUI01. The sequence continues at coordinate 364 of JANMNR010000805.1, read as the reverse complement.
ACCTGGACTGCGAACAGGGGACATGCAGCCCGTGCTCGGCCTCCAGCAAACAATTCATGCTGACTGGAGGCGCATTTTACTCGTTAACAAATTCACTGAGCAACAACGAAACTAAACTGGCTTTACGTTTTCAGCGCAAGGTCCCTTAGGTCCTTTGCCTTCGGTATAGGATACCTTCTGGCCTTCGTGCAACTCATTAAAAGTCGCACCCTTGACACTGGATGAATGAAAAAACAAATCTTTGCCGCCGCCGACGTTGATGAACCCGAAACCCTTGTCCGTCAACTTTTTGATGCTACCTTCGGCCATAACAACTCTTCCTTCAAATGATAGAACCGAACGCCGCCGTCAAACATTGTTGGCC
>JANMNR010000757.1:0-15334 GCA_031368325.1 Pirellula sp. | reverse complement strand
CGCGTTGACAAGCACGTTGGACCACTGAGACCGCTCTAGCTCCTCGGGTGCAAGTTGCCCTTTTCGCATCATTTCATTGGCGACCGTATGATCCTGAGTTACCAACTGGAGTTCGTCGTTTCGAAACAAGTAGCAGCGAGTATCCCCTGCATGAAGAATGTACATCCGAGGCCAGGCCACGTAGGCCAGCGTCAACGTTGTTCCCATACCCGTATAGCCCGGAGCGGACTTGGAGCGTTCCTCCATAGCAAGATGTGCATTCTCAAGCATCCTGGATAAGTCTTCAACAAAAGCGTTTTCGGTGGCGGGCTTGATGCGCGTCATCCAATGTGAGTTGTTGAGAATGGCGTTCATGCAATACTCGAGAGCGAATCTGCTTGCTTCGTCTCCACCACGATGACCACCCATTCCATCGGCAATCAGAAACAAATGCCCCATCGACTCACCGAATAGCCGACTTCCTTGCTGTTGGCGCAAAGACCCAGAACGCACTCGGACACTGTTGGTTAGATCCGCGATGAGGAATTGGTCTTGGTTTTCATTGCGGTGGTTGCCTATGTCGGTGATTCCGGCCGATTGGACATCGATACGATTCATGGTGTTCCTGTCGCTGGAGATTAGGTCAACACGTACGGGAAATAGGCTTTCCCTATATGCTAACACAATCAACTCGACGGGGTTTCCGTAGAAATTGAAGAATAGCTACGGCAACGGATAACAGCCAAATGAGTTGCACCGAGTCGATCCTATCCTGAGCAGAAAACCCTGAAAAAGCAGCCTAAAGCTAATCCGCTGGAACTCGCTCGCATCCGGTTTGCCCCGCCATGGATCGAAGCCCAATTATGCCTCCTCGGCCGTCCATCTCTTTACCAAGCTACCGTTCTGTTCGGAAGAGTTGCGAGGCTGTTGGTATGAGCGGCGATGTTGCATGGTACGGGTTAGGTCCAAGTGCGAGTTCAGCATGAGTCGGCTTTCACCCATTTCCCAAGGCAGGACATAGGCGTCAGCCAGTTTGTCGACTGTACGGTAGTAACTGCGACAGGCTTCCGCATCCAACTCACGTCGAACCAGCCGCGTCACCTTTCCCTGAATTTGATCCCAAGACTCAGGAGGAGGGTACTCCGCAACAGAACCCGAAAAGACATCGCGATAACTTTCGACGTCGTCATGCTTCAGAAAGGACTCGGGCAAGGCCAACAGCATCGCACGTACCACCGCTGGAAAAGGAGCAATCGCAGTCGCAATGTTTCGCGCAATCGCTTGATGCGGGCAACGAATCTCGACCACCCTGGGTTTGGTGGGTGAGCTACAGCCGTCATGGTGGAAATATTCGGCTTGACTTAATTTTGCAATGCTGGATTTGCCATTCACTTTTCGATAAGTGGGGGCATTCGATCGCACATTTTTACAGACTATCAATCGCTCGTTTTGGATCAATTCCATGAACGTTTCACGATTTCCTGGCGCAAGCAAGACTTCGTGCAGATAGTCCTCCGGGAATTCATCGGACGTTTCACCACTCGCTGGCCTGTCGATTACCAGTCCAAACGAATGCGGGCGAAAAACTGGGAACCGGAATTTACCAAAAACCAGTGTGTTATCCGAAGCGACTGAAGCCATTAAAACCGATCCGTTCAAAAGTGAAAGCGCAGCGCTTGGAAATCTAGCAGATTTGATTGGATCAGCAAAGTAAATTATGAAAGTCGATTAAAAACGAGGCTTGTCGTGACCTAGGCTTTGCGGCCCGCTAAAATAACCAGGTGGCCGTTCCACCGTGTCGAAATCCCGTTAGTGCGATTGAATTTGAACAGATGTATTCCTTCCTTGGTCGTATCTTGCTCGTTTTTTTAGGACTCAATTTCGCAGGTTTTGCGTTGGCGGATGGCCCACGCGAAACAACTGTCGACGATGCCCAGCAAATCCGTTTAAGCCTTCAGAAACAGTATCAATCGTTGTGGGACAGCATGTCCGCGGATGCTAAGGCTGGTTATCGAAACCTTGTCAACAATGTGTATTTGCCCGCTGATTTTGATGAGCAAGTACTTGGACAACTCGATGTTGTGGAGCATTCATCGAATCTGACGGACACAAAGCTCGCACCTAAGTCGCGATTAAGCACGTGGAAGGCCTATGGTCTGGCTCCACGTCCGGACGACCCTTCCAAGCCCCTCCAGTATGTTGTGACCCCACAGCAGTCGTATGTGATGAACTGTTTTGCTTGCCACGGTGGAAATCTCTACGGTGCAACCTACCCTGGATCGCCCAACACAACGTACGCATTGGAGTCGCTCACCGAGCAGGTCCGAAAAATCAAGTTGTCGCTTGGGAAACCGCTTGGGCATATGGATATAGGCTCGATGTTCATGCCGTTAGGAAAAACGGTCGGGTCCAGCAACGCGGTTATGTTTGGTGTAGCGCTAATGAATTTTCGAGACAAAGACCTAAATGTGCATGTCGATCGGCTACCTGCCGAAATGGTCAACCACGACATGGATGCACCGCCATGGTGGCACTTTCACCGCAAGCATCACATCTACATTGACGGCTTTGCAGAAAAAGGCCACCGCGGGCTTATGCAGTTTATGCTTGTCAAACAGAATGGTCCTGAACAGTTTAAAAGCTGGGAAAAGGATTTTAGTCAAGTCTATGCGTATATTTCGGAGCTTAGACCACCGAAGTATCCGCTAGAGATCAACAAGGCGATGTCGATGCGAGGTGAACAGGTCTTTGAGAAAACCTGCGCTACATGCCACGGTACCTACGGCGACAAATCCGCTTACCCTGAAATTCGAGTACCAATCGAAGACATTGGAACTGACCGAGTAAGACTGGATGCGCTCAGTCCTGAGCACCGAAAACATTACGGCGAAAGCTGGTTTGCGCATCATGGCGGCCAGGACACCCTCGCCGTCGTTGATGGCTACGTTGCTCCGCCACTCGACGGAGTCTGGGCCTCTGCTCCTTACCTGCACAATGGAAGCGTGCCAACTCTGTGGCATCTGCTGCATCCAGAGAATCGTCCGGCGGTCTGGCGTCGGACAAAATTAGAACTCGACACCGAAAAGATGGGATTGCAGGCGGATCTAATGACTTCGGTGCCATCGCGTTTAAAAGCGGCCGAGCGGCGATGGTACTTCGATACGACGCAGCCAGGAAAATCCGCAGCCGGACACGATTACCCTAACGCTCTTTCGGAAGACGAGAAAGCCGATTTGCTAGAGTATCTCAAGACTCTCTAGAACGAACAAAATGATTCGCCGACGGAGTCATGTGGATCTACGCCCGCGGCTCGACTGGTTAAGCTTCGGTGCTGCAATCTTTTCTCGGTTTGCACTTCCGGTCCAACTGCAATGCCAGCCTGAGCAATGACTCAAATACGAGATAGTATTCGGGTGTTGCGCCACGTTTTGGCCGCACCACAATGTCGAGGTTGAGCGGCAATTGCGATTTTTGACGTCGAAAGGATTCGCGGATTAGTCGCTTCCATCGATTCCGCATCGGCGAATTGCCTACTCGTTTTGAGACGCTGAGCCCAATGCGAGTCCAAGGCATTTTGCCTCGGACTGCATGAATCACCAATACCGCATCGCTAACTACCGTGCCTTCATGAAACACACGGTCAAAGTCCAACTTGCTGACCAAGCGAACCGATTTTGGGAATCGCTCGTCGCTTTCTGTTGGCATGTTAGTCCATGATTTTTGCGTTAGCGATTAGCTTCAGAAACTCTTGGTTGCTTTGAAAGCGAGACAACTGCTTTGTCAATTGCTCCATGGCTTCGACGGGATGCATCGAGTTAAGCGTCCTACGAATCATTGTGACCGAATGATAGGTGTCCGGATCATGCAAGAGTTCCTCACGGCGAGTACCGGATTGCGTGATGTCAATTGCCGGCCAAACGCGTCTTTCTGCGAGTTTGCGATCGAGAACAAGCTCCATGTTTCCGGTTCCCTTGAACTCTTGGAAAATGAGCTCATCCATTCGCGAGCCAGTGTCTACCAGCGCGGTTCCGACGATCGTGAGTGAGCCACCTTCTGCAAAGCAGCGTGCTGTTGCAAAAAGCTTCTTAGGGATATCCATCGCCTTGATGTTCACACCGCCAGACATCGTCGCGCCGCTGTTGCCAACCCATTTATTGAAAGCTCGGGCCAGTCGCGTGATCGAATCCATGAGTAGGAAAACGTCCTTGCCCATTTCGGCAAGCCGTCGACATCGGTCTATCACCAATTGGCTCAGGCGCACGTGAGAATCGACATCTTCGTCCAGACTGCTCGAAATCACTTCGCCACGGTCGATGTTTCGACGCATGTCGGTCACTTCTTCGGGCCGCTCGTCGATCAGCAAAACAATGAGTTCGACCTCGGGGTAATTCATCGCAATTCCCTTTGAGATCTGTTGCAACATGATCGTTTTTCCAGACCGAGGCGGCGATACGATCAACGCACGCTGTCCACGTCCCAGTGGTGCGAGCAAGTCGATCACGCGATTGGTAATCGGCTGTGCACCAATTTCCAGTTTCAGCCATCGTTCGGGGTTGATTGCAGTCAGAGTGTCGAAGACCTTGACGTTGACGTAATCCTCAGGTTTCATCCCTTCGACATCGAGAATCTCTTTGACTCGAGGTCCCTGCGAACGACGAGTCTGTTGCATGATTGCGCGAATCTTGACCCCTTGCCGCAATCGAAATTTCTCGATCATCGTTCCAGGAACAAACGGATCGGTACGTTCGCGAGAGTAGTTGTTGGATGGAGACCTCAAAAACCCGTAGCCGTTTGGGTGCATTTCCAATAGCCCAAAGAACTCCTGGCCTGGTTCCTCCGGTGGCGCTTCGCCGTCCTCGGTAGAAATCGGCTCTCCGTCCTCATTCACCGCTCCTTCTCCGCCCGGTTCATCCTCGGGCTTCGCGAACGCTTGTTGGTAGTTTGGCCCATAACGACGGCGCGGTTTCTTGAGCCTAGGCCTGGAAGCAGAGCCACCTGCACCTGTCGGGCTACTTTGGTTGTCACCTTGGAAATGGGAACGAAATCGCTTCTTCTTGGGCATAAATGCAACATCCAAACAGGGATACAAATTGCTCCATCCCCTCGCTCCCAAACAACTGGGTATCGTGGCGAGACAAGGAAACAGAGGACTAAGAGGCTCTAAAACTAATCGGGGGGACAAAATCCCAACCGACAAAAATCAAATGAACTGATTCACGACAGGAGAAAAATCGCGATCATTGCGAAGTCTAGTCCAGGTGAAAATCAAAAATGGTCTTTTGCTAGCAGAAAACTGCTGTGGCATCCGCCACTTGAAATGTCGGTGCTTTGACCGGCCAATCAAGTAGGCAATCGGGAGGAAGATTACACAAACGTGTGCAACCGAAAACTTTCCGTGGATGTCAGTTGGCGACAGCGGGAGGATTACACTAAACACTTCGCAGTGTCGGCCAACGGATGAAGTTATCAAATCGATCCGTCAAATCCATCGCTTTGACCTAAAGTGTTGCATCTCCCCGATGCCATGTCAAGCGGGAAAGCCAGACAACTCCAACAAACCCTCTTTTTTGTTATTTTCCGGACTTCGGCTTAACTCACCCAGCCGTTGTAACCGATGCGACTGATACCACAGGGCTTCTGCCATTTTCGACCGATTGAGCCTGCGCGTGGAAAGGGACAATCATGCTCACACAGTTTTTCGCCGCGAAATCCATGCTCAAAACTAGCGTCCAAGTAATCGCTCTCTTTCTAATTGCAAGTTTTGCCTCTGGTTTCGTTACTGCAGCAGAGCGCGAAATATCTTGGACCGAAGATTACGAGGCGGCGATTCAGCGGGCCGCCACAACCAACAGCATTGTTTTACTTCACTTCTATGGCGACAACTGCCCGCCTTGCAAGCTCCTGGACAAGAAAACGTTCCACGACCCTGCCTTGGTCTCGACCATGAATGAACATCTGGTCACCGTCAAAATCAATGCCAACCGACGTGTTGATCTAGCACAAAAATACCAAGTTACGCGTTGGCCCACCGACGTGTACCTTCATTCCAACGGCGACGAAATCTATCGGGGCATTAGTAACACGGACCCAGCCGTCTATTGCAAAACCATTGAACGCGTTGCGCTTCGACATCGCGATTGGACCGTCGAACGAAATGCAATGGCCCAGGCTAAGGAAAAACGCCAAGATCGCGCGCTGGCTGCTCGCACGCCGCAAAGTCCATCGCAGAATTCAAGCCTCACTGGAAATACAGGTCATGCCGTGCGATCGCAGGCTACATCGTGGACAAACTCAATGAATGCGCCAACCAAACCCGCATTCGACGAACAAGTGGCTTCGCCAAAGTCATTATCACCTATGGGCCCCATGCATGCAAATGTTCGGGTCATAGAGAATCCATACATCTCGCAACAGCCAATGATCGTTCCAGCTGCTTCTGAGAAACAAGCACTATCCAATCGGCCTCCAATCGTTCGCGTTGAACAATCGCCACCCGTTTCTTCCCCTCCTGTACTTCAACCACCGCAACCATCGCAGGGAACGCAAATGCCAGGCGATGTTCCCGTCGTCGCACGCAATTCCGTTATCGCTCAACCTGTTAGCACTCAGCGAGTAATCGCCGAGCCCGCGGCCCCACCAAAAAATGTCACCGCTCCGACTGGCGTTTATGCCGAAACGATTGGTATGGAAGGGTTCTGCCCCGTCACACTCATCGAGTCACTTGGCAGACCAAACGCAATCGGCTGGGTACTTGGACGTGAGTCGTGCGCAGTTAGACATCGCGGCAGAGTCTACCATTGTGCCAACGAACGAGCTCGACAACTGTTGCTAAACGACCCCGACAAGTACACGCCTGCCTTGAGCGGATTTGATATCGTCGAGTTTTGCAGGGAGGCCAAGCTAATGGATGGTAAGTGCGAGTATGGATGTATCCAGCAGGATACCAATCGTATTTTTCTGTTTGAATCCAAGGCAAACTACGACGAATTTATTCAACAAAGCAAGTACTACGCTGGACTGATTGCCAACTCAGTGCCAGAACGCGTCGCCAATGAACAAAACGGCACTCAAAAGCGATAAAGTTTTTATGCTTAAATCCGGAAAAAGAATCTTTCGAGACCTTAGTCGCACAGTGATAGTTACTCGAACGATAGTTCGGGCGACTTTGTTGTGCGTGGCTTTCTTGACACTCCAACCGTTTTTTTTGATTGCCCAATCCCCTCGTGCCCAAAATGACGCTGACGACAACGTTGTCTTTTGGCCACGATTGGACTTCGTGATACCGTTCAATGTGGACCTGACTGGACAAGCTCCCCGCGAAATTCGTCTGGAAGTTAGTGAAAACGGTGGGAGGTCGTGGGCGCTCGAGTCGAGCGGCGACGTCAGAACCAAACAGTTTCATTTCAAGGCCAAGGGTGACGGAGAGTATCAATTTCGACTTAAAACCCTCGACAACCAAGGGAGAAGCTTTGACAATCCTGGCGAACCGCTCCGTATACGCGTGGATACTACCAAACCAGTAGCGAAAATGCTTGTTGACATCGATGAACGTGGCGTTATGGTCGCGGAGTTTGAAATCGGCGAATTAGATCTCGATGTTTCTTCCATCCAACTTGCCTATCAAACTGAGGGGCTTACGCAATGGCGGGAAATCGCCTTTGATATCCTCCCATCGCAAAATCCTAGGCAAACAATCGGTACCGCATCGTGGAGTATTCCAAGTGGCACCCGTCAACTCGTGGTTCGGCTCACTGCCAAGGATAAGGCGGGCAATCCAGTCGAGGTTTCGAGGCTTCCTCGGCTGCCACTTTCCGCTTCGGCAGGCAGCAATCTTCAACTTGCAAGCGGCAGAACCCGTGACACAGGCAACGCGATCCGATTGGGTGGCGCGCCGGGAAGCGACGTGCCCCTTGGCCCAACGATCACTCCTCAGCCGGTTGGCAGCGGCCTATCGGAAAAGGCAAGTGGCTCGCTGCCAAAAGAAGTAGCCGTTGGTCCCAACCGGTCCCAAAATAAAATCGATGAAACGACTTCAAGGCAACTCGCTGCCAAGGATCAAGTTATCGAATTGCAAAGCAAACTGAGCGCACAGCAACAGTTGATCGGTAAACAATCCATGAACGAAACCGGTGGCCGTCCGTTTTCGGCCGACAGGACAAGCAACGTCGACAACATAGCCTTGCCTGACTCCAAATCGAGCAGATCCCCTTTTCGAAGTTTAACAGACGATGAAATCCAACAGCTTAAATCCTCAAGTCCAGTCAGCATGGCTGGTAGGCGTTCGGAACAGTCGATTCTGGTGTTGGATGACCAAAGCGGACGAGGGAGTCCCAGCGGTTCCAAGCCGACCTCGCCCGCGCCGACTCGCATTCCAGGGGAAACAACTTTTCAACGTGACATCAAGCCGGTCTTCAGCAGCAGCAAAGCATTCAGCCTCGACTACAACATAGACAACGATCCAGATGCACCCATTTCTTCGGTCGAACTTTGGGGGACTGCCGACCAAGGCCAAACATGGCAACTTTGGGGACTGGATCCTGATCGACAAAGCCCGTTCGATATCGAAGTCGAGACCGAGGGGCTGTTTGGATTCCGCATGGTTATTCTCGGCTCCAATGGCTTGGCTACGAATCGACCTCGCAATGGCGAAAACGCTGACGCCTGGATTCATGTCGACGTGCGGCAGCCGCAGATCAAGATCTTGAGCGCTCTGTACGGCCGCGGCAACGAGTCTGGAAAACTGGTTATCGAGTATCAAGCAAGCGACGATTTTCTTCCAGAGCGTCCAATCTCGCTTCTTTATTCACAAACACCGAATGGCCCTTGGACTAGTATTGCCAATGGCGCTCGCAACAACGGTCGTTATGTCTGGCCCTCTGACCCTAGCCTCCCTCCCACAATCTACCTGAGGATAGAGGCCGTTGACTCTGCAGGAAACGTGGGGTTCAACCAACTAGATCTTCCCATCGATGTAGAAGGCTTGGCCCCTCGCGGACGAATCCAGGGCTTCCGGCCAATCAAGTAATCTGCTTTCGAGCCATTGCAAAGCCAATTAGCTGGATCGTAAAGCGATTTAGATAACCCGCGCTGCAATTCCATATGCTGGGATCGATTGCTAGCCATGTGGGACAACCTCCTCAAAGATTACCTAACGCGGACGATGCGTATTTCGGGAATCCTCTTTCATTAATCCTAGTAGGATAATCGATCTACCAGTTATTCGAGCTTCAACTGATAGAGACGCTGGCAAAGGATTGCAAGGCATAGTCATCCCACATGGTACGGTCAAGGACCTGGATTAAGATCATTGTCCGATTTCGTATGATGCATCGCGCTGCGATCGTATCCTGCATCGTCGTTGCCATCTTAGGTTCAACTTCAGTGTTCGCTCAATGGAACGAACCGACTGTTACCGCATCGAATAGAGCCTCGCATCCGGTATTTCTTGTTAGCTCATCGACTCCTTATCGATTTCCGCCAACGCCAGCCGCTTCTCTGCCCTCGTTATCTGCAACTCAAATGGGTCAACTTGCAGCCTCGCGTTCTGGCGTCGCCAATAGCGTGACCTCCGATTCAAAGTCGCGTTCGATGCAGTCGCAATCGCAGTGCAAAGATTCGGATTCTGAAAAAGAGATACTCAGCGCATTCCAAGGAGCGGTCGCTCATCGATTGCGTCAGACCGCGGCTGCGAATGCAATGAAGTTGCACTATGGCATCGCGGCCTGTTTGAACGCAGAACGCATTTTCAACGAAACATTGACTCGACTCGACGAACAAAGCAAAGCACAAACGCAACTCGTTGAAACGGGCATACCGATTCCTGATCCGCTTTTCGTCGACCGGCTCAAGATCGCGTTGGAGGACAAACGATTGGAAAATCATTCGAAAATGGCTGTCCTCCGTACGCAACTATCGGCTCTCGTTGGAACGGAAAACGCCTGTGGCCATTCTCCGGTGGAAGACCAAGAAATCATTCCTAGTGATCGCGGTGTTTGCGAGCACATCGACCAAGCTTTGGTGTGCCGATGCGATCTGACAACGATGAAGCATCTGCGTGGGACGATCAACTCCGGTTCTCTCCCGGTGTGGGACCGTTTGGGAGCGATGTTGAGCGGTGTTCCCTCCCTGGCAAAGCAAAAGTCGCTTTGGTCCAAAGTGCTTTTGGGCAAATCGAGCCGCGAGGAAATCGACTGCGCCGTCTCGGCCAGGCGGAATTGGTTGGACACTGTAATCGCAGAGCAGACGCGTCAAGTCACAATGGAAATTGAGGTGGCGTTCGAGAAGAAGAAAGCAGCAGCGTTGCGTTGGGTCAAGGCGAAAGAGCACATCGCCAATTGGGAATCCCGAATCAAGCAGTTGGAAATGCTCAGTGAGGTCCAAGGGAACTTGGCTGGTCAGTTCGAGGCAAATCTTAACCGTTTGCAAGCGGAAGGGCCAAGAATTGAGCGTTGGTTGGAATGGCATCTTGCAAATGTCGATTTGATGCTCGCGGTCGGCTGCGATTTGTAGAAATGCTGGACAATCGGTCGTTTTCTTGGGTATGACCGATCTGTGATTGCGAATATATTGCGCAGTCGAATTTTGAGCCTGCCCAACGAGGCAAGCCTGTTTCCAACTGAGTTTGAGAGCTTTTTGCTGAATGCCGCAGATCACTATTCAAGAATTGACCATCGGCTATCGAGGTCCAAGTCTCCTGTCCGAAGTCTCCTGCCGAATCGAGCCGGGTGAGAAAATCGGATTGCTAGGTCGAAACGGTAGCGGCAAGACCACGCTCATGCGGTTGATTTCCGGCCAGGAACAACCTCAATCCGGCACCATCGAAATGAGCGAAGGAACGCGTGTGGCCGTGTTGCCACAGGATGTTCCTCTGGACATCGACGGGACCGTCGAGGAAGTCGTCGCTCGTGGCTTAGAAGCCGAGATGAACGAAATCGAAAACCACTGGCAACGCGACCAATTCGTCGAGCGCGTTCTCACGCAAATGGAATTGGATGGAACCGTCCCATTCCAAAGTCTATCGACGGGGATGAAACGACGCGTGTTGCTGGCGCAAGCAATTGTTAGCAAGCCCGAAGTCCTGCTGCTCGATGAACCAACGAATCATTTGGATATCGACGCGATCACTTGGCTGGAAGGATTTCTTAGTTCGCTGCCGAGTACCTTGCTATTCGTAACCCACGACCGGGCTTTTTTGACTCGACTAGCCAAACGGATTCTGGAAATTGATCGAGGGCAGCTCTTCGACTGGTCGTGCGACTATCCAACGTTCCTCAAACGAAAAGAACTGGCTCTCCACGCAGAGGAAAAACAACAGTCGCTCTTTGACAAGAAACTGGCTCAAGAAGAAGTTTGGATTCGCACGGGTGTCAAGGCTAGACGGACACGCAACGAAGGTCGCGTTCGAGCTTTGGAAGCGATGCGATCGGAAAGAGCTCAACGACGCAAAACCGAGGGGAATGTTAAAATGCAAATCGATGCTGGCGAACGCAGTGGCATGTTGGTTTGCAATCTCACGGGCGCATCTTTTGGTTATGGTGACAACGTAATCATTCCACCGCTCGATTTAACCATTCTGCGAGGGGACAAGGTTGGGATCATCGGTCGAAACGGAGCCGGCAAGTCGACGTTGCTGAAGGGTTTGCTCGGCAAGCTAGCTCCGCTGCAAGGCAAAGTGCGGCAGGGGACAAAGCTCGAGGTTGCTTACTTCGACCAAACGCGAGAGATTTTGGATCTCGACAAAACAGCCGAGGAAAACGTGGGGCAGGGCAAGACGATGATTACAGTCAACGGCAAGACTAAGCACATTATTGGCTACTTGCAAGACTTTCTGTTCACCCCAGAGCAAGCTCGTTCATCGATTCGTTTCTTTTCCGGCGGGCAACGCAATCGCCTTCTCCTGGCCAAGTTGTTTGCAAGACCTGCGAACATGCTGGTCATGGACGAACCAACCAACGATCTGGATACCGAGTCTTTGGAGTTGTTGGAGGAGCGACTGGTCGATTACGAAGGGACTGTTCTAGTCGTGAGCCACGATCGTTCGTTCTTGGATAATGTCGTGACCAGCACCATCGTGTTTGAGGAAGATGGGATCAAGGAATATGTTGGTGGGTATGACGATTGGCTGAGGCAACGTCAATCCGGCAAAAAAGCCATCGCCGCAGCGGAGGTGACCCGAAAGGCAAACGTGTCAGCCATGCCGCAGAGATCCAATGGCTCGACATCCGACGATGGCGGTGAGTCTGTCGCGACCGCCAAAAAACTGACCTTCAAAGAGAAGCAGGAACTCGAAAAAATCCCGATGCAAATCGAGCAGTATGAAGCCGAACAGCGCTCGATCCATGCCAAGATGGCGGAGTCCGAGTATTTCAAAAAGGCCCAATCGCAAATCGTAAAGGACCAACGCCGATTGAGCGACTTAGATGATTTGCTAGTTCAATCGTATGCGAGATTGGAAGACTTCCTGGCCCGCAACGCTTAGGAAGCTGACCATGATCTCATTCGAGAACCGATTTGTAGACTGCTTGCCTGGCGATAGCGACACACGCAACTTCTGCCGACAAGTTCCTGGTGCTTGCTATTCGTTCGTGGCACCAACACCGGTCGTCGACCCGACGGTGATCGCCTATTCGAACGACGTGGCGACATTGCTCGGACTGACTGCTGAATGGATGGAGTCGAGAAAATCGGCTGCGGTTCTGGGTGGGAATACCTTGCTGCCTGGCATGAAACCTTATGCCGCATGTTATGGCGGGCACCAGTTCGGCAATTGGGCGGGGCAGCTGGGCGACGGCCGGGCGATCAATTTAGGCGAAACAGTTTCACCGAGTGGTGAACGCTGGGTTCTGCAGTTGAAAGGTGCAGGGCGGACGCCGTACTCGCGTTCGGGAGACGGACTGGCGGTGTTGCGTTCGTCGGTTCGCGAATTTCTTTGTAGCGAGGCGATGCACTATTTGGGTGTGCCGACAACACGAGCGCTCAGTCTCGTCCTAACAGGCGAGCAAGTGACCCGCGATATGTTTTACGACGGTCGTCCCCGCAAGGAACCGGGTGCAATCGTATGCCGTGTCGCACCTACGTTTACTCGCTTTGGCAATTTCGAAATCCTGGCGGAACGGCAAGAGATCGAGAACCTCCGCAAGCTCGTCGACTTCACGATTTCGACAGATTTCCCTCACCTGGACCTGAACGCGCCCGATGTTTATCGCGATTGGTTTTCCGAAGTCTGCGTTCGAACAGCAGAAATGATTGTTCATTGGATGCGAGTTGGGTTTGTTCATGGTGTGATGAATACCGACAACATGTCCATACTCGGCCAAACGATTGACTATGGACCCTATGGTTGGCTCGAGGGGTACGAGCCCAACTGGACACCCAACACCACGGACGCAGCCCATCATCGCTATGCCTTTGGCAACCAACCGCAGATCGCGCATTGGAACCTGTTGCAGCTAGCCAATGCCCTATGGCCTTTATTTGAGGACGAAGCGCCGTTGCAAGAAGGACTCAATTGTTACGTGGATGTATTCAAATCGACATACCATGCCATGATGGCGAGCAAGCTGGGATTGCGATCGTTTGACGAAACGCAGGATGGCCAGTTGCTTGAGGCGTTGGATGTGGTCTTGCAAAGTACGGAGACCGACATGACGCTCTTTTATCGTCAATTGTCGACGATTCAATTGGATGGCATCGATAACGACAATGTGCAGAGTATGGTCTCACGAGATTGGGTATTCGGCTTGCTCTCAGAAGCCTACTATGCCCCGACGGAAGTAGATCCCAAATTGCTCGATCAAACCACAAGTTGGTTGCAGCGATACGTTCGGCGATTGATCCAGGATCGACGAAGCGATACTGAGCGGACGGGCAGCATGAACGCAGTAAACCCGATTTATGTCTTGCGAAACTATCTCGCTCAGCAAGCAATCGACTTGGCAGAAAAAGGGGACTACTCCGAGATCAGCCGGCTTCTGCAACTGCTGAAATCGCCATATCAGATCCAGCCAGGGATGAGTGCCTATGCGTTGAAGCGTCCAGAATGGGCTCGACACAAGGCAGGATGCTCGATGCTCTCGTGCAGTTCTTAGTGGCGCAGCTCTGTTTTGCTCTGTTAGAACAGTTTGCCTTCGGTGCAGCGAATTGCTTCCCGGATAGCCGTAACCTCGGCGGCTGCACTGGCAGCCGATGAAGCGAGCTTGGTGACGTGCCCCATCTTGCGACCTGGTCTGGGGCTTTCTTTTCCGTACAGGTGCAGGTAGGTGGCCGGTTCCTTTAACGCTCGTTCGAAGTGGGGCGCTCCGTCACCCCAGACATCGCCGAGCAGATTGGCCATCGCGGCGGGCTGAATGAGCGACGTGTCACCGAGCGGCAAGTTGCAAATGGCTCGAACCTGCTGTTCAAATTGACTTGTGCGGCACGCTTCGATCGTCAAGTGACCTGAGTTGTGTGTGCGAGGAGCGATTTCGTTGATCATGATCTCGCCGCCACTGCAAACAAAAAACTCGACGCACAAGACTCCCTCAAGTTGTAGTGAGTCCGCGACCGATAACGCGATCGATTCGGCGTTGGCAGCGACCGCTTGTAATGACGGATCGGCGGGACAGGTCGTGATGTCGAGTATGTGATTGGAATGCGAGTTGGTGAACATCGGAAACACTGCGGTGTCGCCGGTTGCGGTCCGAGCCACAATCACCGATACCTCGGCGATGTATGGAATCCATTTCTCTGCGATCAGTGGCTCTGGCCCCAGCAATTCGATCGCATTTTTCGCTTCGTTTTCACTCGCGACTTTGCTTTGTCCTTTTCCATCGTAGCCCCAGCAAACAGTCTTTAGTACGAGCGGCCATCCGAGTTTCTTGGCTGCGGCTTGGATGTCGTCGATAGATCGGATTTCGTAAAACGGAGTGACTGGATATCCCGCGTTTTGCAGCGTTCGTTTTTCGTTGAGACGATGCTGTGCAACCGCCAGCACTTGAACTCCGGGTCGGACAGGTGTTATCTCCGCTGCGCGTGCGACCGCTTCGAGTGCGATGTTTTCAAATTCCAAGGTGATGACATCCACGCGTTCTGCGAACTGTCGAACCGCATTCGGGTCGCTGTAGTCGCCGTGGATGGTTTCGTTGGCCACCTGGCTTGCCGGACATTCGGTCTCGTCAGTGAACACGATGACGCGATAGCCGAGTTTCTGCGCCGCGTGCGTGAACATTCTGCCGAGCTGACCACCGCCAAAGACCCCCAATGTTGCACCGGGGGGAATCATCTTGAGTCTGGAATCCATAAAAACATTTCAGCGGGAGCGAAGTCATTAGCGGAACGGCGCAAGCCGTCCGGTGAATCGTTTCATTGGAGGACGTAC
>JANMNR010000748.1:0-1923 GCA_031368325.1 Pirellula sp. | reverse complement strand
GTTCTGCCGTCTCAGGTGACGATCCAATGCCTTCGGAGGAGACGCGGAATTGGCTAAGCGATTGGGAAGAATTCGTCGAAGAGAATTTTCCCGATGAGAGTGAAGAGTTGCTGGACGCTGCTGCCAAGATCGGCCAATACTTAGAGTTTATGAATCGACGATCCCAGGGTTTTTGAATGGAGGTATCCGGCTCTATGTTCGTGTCGATCGATTGAGTTTCTGGCTCAAAATGCTCGGGCTACTAACCGACTTCAGTTGATCTGCAAACGCCCCGTCTTCTTTCAACTCCGCGACATTCTCATCACGATGATCGAAAAGGTATGAAAGTGCCGCATGGACTTTCGCGAGCGACAGGTCAGAGAAGCTTTCGGCAATTTGTTCTGGTAATTTGCCGAAGATTTCTGCTTGAGCATAAATATCTTGAACGCGAATTCGCGTGCCGGAAATGAACGCACGAGCTTGACCCGCCCGGTTCTGTCGAAGTTCGATGTGCGGGGCAACGGTTTGACCCATATGCCCAATATAAGCCACTCTTGGGTGTACGCCCACAGATATCCTTGTAGGTCAATATTACGAAAATCGAGAAAATACTTGCGCAAACGGGTGACAGATTGCGACTCTAACATGTAGGGACAGACCAGCCCTATTGGAGATTCGAATCGCCTACGTCACCCCAATGGAAAACTTATGATGCTAAATCAACTCAGCCCACAAGAGATTCTCAACGGTTTTGAAAATCATCGCCTTGACGAACAGAACAACCTTTACTCGACGATGCTTCCGAAGGAACTGCGTTTTTCAGACGAGCAGTTTGATGAAGCTTGGGCGATGCACCCAGCCGCGTACCATGAACTCATGATGCATGGAAAGCTGGTTCCAACGCCGAGATGGCAACAAGCTTACGGACGCGACTATCATTATACCGGGCAAGTCAATCGAGCCTTGCCGATCCCTCCCCTCCTCCAGCCACTCCTCGATTGGAGCAAAGCTATCGATCCGAGGCTCAACGGCCTACTATTGAATTGGTACGACGGAGCGCTGGGCCACTACATCGGTAAACATCGAGACAGCACGTCAAACCTATGTCCTGGTTCGCCGATCGTCACGATCTCCTTTGGCGAAGCGAGAATTTTCCGATTGCGACCGTACAAAGGCGCTGGGATCATCGATTTCCCTGCGACCGATGGAACGGTTTTCGTAATGCCCTATGCCACGAACAGCACATGGACTCACGAAGTACCGAAGTCGACGCGGAACAAAGGCCGTCGGATCTCGGTAACTATCCGAGCCTTCCGAGATCGCTAGCTTCGGTGAGCGACGTCCTATCGGTCGTCATCAACGACAGTACGTCCTAAATCGCCAACAGTTAAGCGGCAATTTTCATTGCCTTGGGCTTGTTACCGATGGAGCCCGCTATTGGCGATAGGTCATTCGTTCCAAAGACCAGTATCCTCACGCAGCGAATGCTGGGCCATGTCGGTGATGATCACATGATCAAGAACGGTAATCCCGAGTACCTTCCCGGCATCTCTGATCTTGACCGTCACCTCTCGATCGGCATTGCTCGGCGTCACGTCCCCCGATGGATGATTGTGAGCGATCGCAATCGCCGTCGCTCCGACTAATACCGCACGCTGAAAAACTTCTCGCGGGTGGACAGAAGCTTGATTGGCCGATCCTATCGAAACGATTGCATAACTCGCCACCCGGTGCGAGCCGTCGAGGTAAAGTGCCACGAAGTGTTCACGGCTATTGTCGGTCAGAATCGAGCGTACAAAGTTTGCCACATCATTCGGGCCGCTGATTCGAAATGGTTTCGTCGAAGTGGCAACGTAGTTCACCCGTACTTCTCGGATATAGCTGTCGTCGTAAGCATTGTCGGTTTTGATCTTCTGGTTCTTTTTCATGGTCCTCCATCGATTT
>JANMNR010000739.1:0-2136 GCA_031368325.1 Pirellula sp. | reverse complement strand
GCCTAATTTTCACCATTCTCCGTTGACTCAACGGTAAAGGCAAATATCAGTGGAAACGAAAAATCTTCACATTTGACAAATTCGATGTCCTTCAATTTTGCTTTGTTGGCAATTGCAATTTTCAGGTAGAGTATCTGCTTTACATTTGCATCGATAGCAAATTTGGATTCAGGAAAGTCCACTCTTTCACGGTAAGTCGCGAGGTGTTTTCCATTGACCAGCTCGTGGTCTTCTTTGGAGCCATCTTCAAAATTGCATCGAACAATAACGCTCGCTGCTGCGTTGGTGTTCGGGGGCCCGAACGATGCGACTGCACCAAGAAGATGAATGGACGACACGCTGCCGGAACACGCAAGGCTGGTTGAAGCGGGCAAGGTCGCTGGTGCGCGACCATTGGCGGACTGCAGCGCAATGATGTTTGCAACGCGTCCATCCTGCGGATCCTGGATTTCGAAAGGGACCCCTTCGATTTCGATCGTACCGTACGTCTTCAGTTCGAATTTATCGCCAGGGGCGCCTCGCATACCTGGCAAGCCTTTCGCCCCGCTCAGCGTCGCGGCTGTGGAAAACGTCAGCGGAGTGTAGCGGCCACGGTTATTCAAGAACGCAAGAAGGTCAGCCATTTCCTGCTTGCTGATCGAAGCTTCAAATCCTTCAGGCATCACCGACTTGGCGGAAGCGTTCAGCTCTTCGATATCTGCACGAAGGACCTGCTCTTCTTTTCCCTGGGTATTGATGATGCGTATCGAATTGGCCGATTCGCCAGCAAGCATGCCGTTAATCACTTTTCCATCTACGGTGAGAACTTGGTAAGTTCTGAAATTACTCTCAACACTTCTTGATGGGTCTAATACATTCATCAGGATCTCGGGTTTGGGATGCACGGCCATGCCAGTGAGATTGGGGCCGATCGCAACACCGAGTTCACCATGTTTGTGGCACTGAGCACAATGCTTCTTGTACATAGCAACACCGTTTGCAAGGTCACCCTTCATCTCGGTTACAGGCATCCACTCGTCAACTAGGGCTTGTCGATTGCTAGCTACCATCGCACCGCGAGCTTTCATCAAATCACCAGCGCGGCGAGCGATCTCACGATCGGGATGATTGAGTATGGCTTGGCGCTGGTCCAACTGTAGATCGGTGAACTGAATCTGCCCTTTCTCAATCGCGTCCAGTAGCGAGGCTGTCGTTTCAGCACGATTGAGCAACAGTCGAAGCACGCCGCTTGCTAAGCCAGGGCCAAGCTTTCGCCTCGCGGCAATCAACTTATCTGCAAGCCCATCGACGCGCGCAGCCTGCAGTGCGTCCATGGCCTTAATGCCAATTTCGGGTAACAACTGCGGCGTGAAGAACTTATCCACTGCATCCAGAATGCGTGGGCTTGCTGGTGCCAACCGGATAGCCTGCTCCCAAGCGTCCAGACGCCTTTGGTCCCTCGAAGAACTGTCGAGCGCGATACTGAACAAGCTACCTTGAATGGAGGCAACACTTTGATCGAGATCGCGAATCGACCACTTGTCCGCGACAGAAAGGACGGCGGCTTTGCATTCGATGCTTGTAGACTCAGCCAGAAAGCGATCGCGGAACCTTTTTTGCGCTTCGTCCGACAGTGTTATCACTAGATTCTTTGGCCAACCACGCGCTAAACCTTCCCATGCAGAAACGGTTAGTTTTGAGTTTGCATCGAGATCCAGCAGTTGCTTAACCTTCTCGGCTGACGGATTCGAACGGGCAATATGCTCAGCCAGTACCGAAACGCGTGTAGAGAGATTCGCAGTCGCTTGTACATCTTTGCTGTTCACCAAAGCCAATAGCGTTGGTATGGGGTTGGTCGAAGCTGCCGAAGTCCACGCGTCGAGCAGAATGTCGTCGGCGGCGAGCGACCGCTCGCCCAACAGGAGACTGGACAAAAGCTCGCCCGAAACCGCCACATTTCCATTGTTCTCTGCGATTCGCAAGAGAACCGCGAGTTTCACTTTCGGGTCTGTATCTTGCTGTAGATTCAGGTCGAGCGCGTCTTTCAATTGCGTTGGACTGCAACATGTGACAGCTGCATGGCGAACTGGGCTGGATGGGTGTTTAAAGCCTTTCACGCATGCTTCATGCAACGCCTTCTGAGTCGCATCGTCCTTT